>NZ_DATJCH010000014.1:0-32405 GCF_035514885.1 Albibacterium sp.
CCGGTACGGGATATTCCTCGGCCCAGGTCTCAAGCGACTTTAACCAACAGCTGAGCGACAACCTGAACCAGTATATCGGCTTTTCATTGAGCATCCCGATCTTCAATAACTTCAGGACCAAGATTGCTGTACGAAAGGCCAGGATCTCTTACGAGAATGCTTTGGTGAACGAACGGCAGTCAGAGAACAATCTGAGCAAGATCATCAATCAGGCGGTACTGGACCTTCGTGCAGCCGAGAAGAGCTATAACTCGACCCGGCAGGCATTCCAGGCCAACCAAGAGGCTTTTGATGTATTGAAACAGCGTTATGATGTAGGACTGGCCAACTCGATTGAGTTGAGCACCTCGCAAACAAATATGAACAAGGCAGAATTTGATTTTATACAGGCAAGATACAACCTGATATTCAGAACCAAGGTAATCGACTACTATTTAGGAAAGCCTATTACTTTTAACTAATAAAATAAATTATATTTATAACTATGGCAAAGAAAAATAAATCGCTTAAATATGGCGTTATTGCGATTGTGATTATACTGGTTTTTGTAATTATAGCAAATAAAGCTGGTTGGATTGGGCAGGGGGACGTTATTAAGGTTGCGACGGAAAAAGCTGAGAAACGGACCGTAAATGAAATGGTTTCTGCAAGTGGAAAAATTCAACCGGAAATCGAAGTGAAATTAAGTTCAGAAGTTTCAGGAGAAATAGTAGAGTTAAACATCCGTGAAGGAGATATTGTAAAGAAAGGACAAGTTTTATGTCGCGTAAAACCGGATATTCTTCAATCTGGTTATGATAAAGCAGTAGCATCGTTAAACTCGCAACGTGCAAACCTTGCGGCAGCACAAGAGCAGTTAAAGCAAATGGAGGCAACCTTTGCAAACAGTGAGGCTAACTATAAACGTAATCTTGAACTCTTCGATAAGAAAGTTATTTCAGCTTCAGAGTTTGAGAATATTCGCTCAGAATACTTAGGAGCAAAAGCAAATTTGGAAGCACAACGCCAAAATGTTATAGGTTCACGCTATGGTATTGATCAATCGCAGGCAACTGTTAAAGAAGCTGCAGATAATTTGGCAAGGACAACAATTTATGCTCCGGTAGATGGTGTAATTTCACTATTAAGTGTGGAATTAGGTGAGCGTGTGGTAGGAACGGCTCAAATGGCTGGTACTGAAATTATGCGTATTGCTAATATGTCATCCATGGAAGTAAATGTGGATGTGAATGAGAATGATATCAATCGTATATCAGTTAATAATGAAGCAACCATTGAGGTTGATGCATTTAGAGGCAGAAAATTTAAAGGAATAGTTACAGAAATTGGTAGTTCTGCAATTGGGGTAGCAACAGCGACAACAACTTCGGCAGAACAAGTTACGAACTTCAATGTGAAAGTTCGTATTCTTCCTGAATCATACGCCGATCTTGCGGAAGGTAAATCAGAATTAGATTCTCCTTTCAAACCAGGATTGTCTGCAACGGTTGATATTCATACACAGAAAGATAATGGGTTATCTGTGCCTATTCAGGCAGTTACGACACGTGAAATCGATGCAAAAGGAGAAAGCATTTCTCCAAACGATGAGGTGGCTTCAACACCAGCTCCAGCTACTCCTGAAGGGAATCCAGAAGCTAACAAAGGCACGAATAGTACGGCTCCTGTAAATGCAAGCCTTAAGGAATGTGTTTTTGTATATAGAAATGGTAAAGTTTACCAGGTTAATGTTACAACGGGTATCCAAGACGATCAGTATATTCGAATTATGAGTGGCTTGGAAGAAGGAGAAGAAGTAGTAATAAGTCCTTTTACAGCAATATCTAAAACGTTGAAAGATAATATCGCTGTAGAAAAAGTGAGCAAAGAACAGCTTTTTTAGAAAGCTTTTAAATTTGTTGGGCAAATATGTACCTTTGGTATATATATGCAAGAGAAACAACAGCCAATACATATAGGTTCAAGAAAAGAAGTAATGTCTTATCTTGAACCTTTTATGCTTAATGAAATGAGCGAATATCTAAAACCTATAGATGAAAATTGGCAGCCTTCAGATTTCCTTCCAGATTCAACAAGAGATACTTTTTTTGAAGAGATCAGAGATCTTCAGGACTCTGCAAAGGAACTTTCCTATGATACAGTTGCAGTTTTAGTAGGTGATACCATTACAGAAGAGGCACTTCCCACCTATGAATCGTGGTTATCCATGGTTGAAGATGTTTCTAAGAACGGACAGGGAGGATGGATGAAATGGGTGAGAGCCTGGACTGCAGAAGAAAATCGTCATGGCGATTTGTTGAATAAATACTTATACCTTTCTGGTAGAGTTGATATGCGCCAAATGGAAATATCAACTCAATATTTAATTAGTGATGGCTTTGAAATAGGTACAGGCCATGACCCTTATCGTAATTTTATATATACCTCTTTTCAAGAATTGGCAACTAATGTTTCTCATAGACGTGTTGCTGGTTTAGCCAAGCAATCCGGTGATAAATTATTAGCAAAAATGTGCGGGGTAATTGCATCAGATGAAGCACGTCACGCTAAAGCATATATTTCATTTATTAAGAAAGCAATGGAGGTGGATGCTAATGAAGTGCTTATTGCTTTTGAGGATATGATGCGACATAAAATAGTAATGCCGGCTCATTTTCTCAGAGAGATGGGTATGAATATCGGACAAACATTTGGCCATTTTACTGATGCAGCGCAGAGATTAGGTGTGTATACTTCAGTAGATTACGTAGATATCTTGAAAGAACTAATCTTTGAATGGAAATTAGATTCTATCCGTGATTTAAACGAAGCTGGTGAAAAAGCACGTGATTATGTAATGAAACTACCGAATCGCTTAAGTCGTGTTGCAGAACGTATGCGTATTCCTACAATGGATTATAAGTTTAAATGGATTCACGCATAGCTAAAGCTGGTTTACGCGATACTTTCCCTTTTCCTTTTTTCTTCTTTTTTAATTTATTAATCCAGATCAGGGTTCCGGTAACTGGTAAGCTTGTAGCTATTAAGCAAGTTATGAAATAGATTAACTTACTGAACTGGCCATATACATCTCCCACATGCAGTGCTTTGATGGAACTGCTTACTCTTTCATTAAAAGGTTTATCCTTGAAAATCATAGTTTCCTGTACACTGGCATCTTGCACCTTTAATTTAATTTGATTAGCTGCAGCTGGTGCAAAGAATCCTGCTTTATATTTGCTGATACTTATAATATCCTCATCCTCTGTCGGAATTGTAACCCTGATATCTCCTTCATAAGGAAAGGATGCATTCACAGTTTCAAGATAAGTTGATATAGGTAATAATGTAATTGTTGCTTGAGATGCATTTTCAGCTGCTTCCTTCGGAGCATCAGCTTTTGAATTTCCTCCTGCCGGTCCTCGTGATGGTGCTTCCTGATAAGTACCCAAGGCCTTCCTTAATCCTGTTCTATACCATTCAAATGACCATTGTGGACCGGTTATCCCCATTATAAGCAAAAATATGAAAGAATATAAGGATAAACTGTTATGTATGTCGTGGTTGATACGTTTCCAATTACTATTAAATTTGATAGTGAGACCTTGCCTCCATCTTTTTATCTTTCTTGGAAACCAAATCACCATTCCTGTTAATAAGCCTATCGTAAATAGAATAGTCATTGTTCCAGAAATATAGCTTCCCAATGTTCGATTAGGTAAGTCTCCGATTATTGGTGTTTCAACCTTATCTAGCATCAACCAACGATGTAAACTAAACATCGAACCCATAAACGTAGCAACCTTACTTTCCTCTTTGGAGTTTCCTAGTATTGCACCAGTATAAGGATTAATGTAGTATGTAACGCCACCTCTACTGTTATCTCCTTCTTGTCTTGTATTAATTTGATACGATTTCGACTCGTCTGCCGGAATGGTGAAGCCTGTTACCTTCGCATTACTTTCAACCTTTACAATCTCTGATAACTGCTCAATATCTATTTTCTTGCTTTCTGGGGTTACCTCATGTAAATGAGACGAAGCAAACTCCCTGATTTCTGTGTTATAAACATAAATGGTTCCACTTAAGCAGATGACAAAAACAAAAATGCCGGCAATTAAGCCAACCCATAAGTGAACATCGTTAAAAAGTTTTCTTATTATTTCCCAGTTACTTTTGTTTTTTATCTTTCTCATAATTGAACCATTGCTTCTTTATACAATTAGCCTTTATTTCCTTATCTATATAAAGTCTAAATAAGTATTGCAAAAATAGTTTTTATTTTCACATAAAGAAACATTTGAGCAAATGGTTTTTTCTTACGATAATGATGTCTAAACTTTAGAGCAAAATATATGTAATATTAGCCTTTCTTGCCTTGTTTATCAGGACTTTGATTACCACGGTTTACATTGCTTTGCTTATTGTCTGTTTGAAATGAGCTCTGACCGCCACTATTTGGAATCCCCTGACTCTTTTTAATCTTTTTTATATCTGTATGCTCACGATCGGATGTTGATCCCGGATGTTGAGTTCCTTTTCTGTCTGCTGGATTGACACTATTTTCTTTGTTATTCATAATAATCATATTTGAGTTTAAGAATATTTATATAAAAGAACCCCCGAAACAAAATTTTGTTTAAATATATCTAACTTTGGCCCATGAGTACATTACTAGATTCTGGTCAAAAGCCTTATAATCACTACGGAGCATATCTACGTAAGAAATACAATGGAAAAAGGGTATTTAAAATAATTGTAGACGGTCATTTTACATGTCCAAATCGTGATGGGAGCAAAGGTTATGGTGGCTGCTCCTATTGTAATGTAGATTCCTTTACTCCAGACTCTGCCAGAAAATTACCGACCATTAAAGAACAGGTAGAGGAGGGGATTGAACGTGCTATTAATGGTTACAGAGCAGAAAAGTTCATTATTTACTTTCAGCCTAATACCAATACCTATGCACCGGTTCATGCCTTGAAATCGATGTATGATGAAGCTTTAAGTATTGCACCAGAACACGTGGTTGGTCTTTCTATTGGTACACGGCCAGATTGTATTGATTTTGAAAAGGTTGCCCTTTTAGAAAGTTATACAGATCGTTATGATGTAGATTTAGAGATGGGAATGGAATCTATTTATAACGATACCCTGAATCGTATTAATAGAGGCTGTAGTCATGAAGAGCTTGAAACAGCTTTAAACTTAGTTGAAAATAGCCCTTTGGATATTTGTGTGCATAGTATTTTTGGTTTTCCCTGGGAAAGTCATGAAATGATGTTACGCTATGCAGATGAGATTAACCGTTTCCCTCAGATAAAGTTCGTTAAACTACATCATCTTCATGTTGTAGAAGGCTCTATTATGGGAGTTCAATATAAAAGAGAGCCATTTAAAGTATTTAGTCTGGAAGAATATACTGATTTTCTATGTGAGTTTATACCACTTTTGCGTCCGGATATAGTCTTACAACGTTTATTTGGTTTGGCAGATCAAGAGCTTTTAATTGCACCCAACTGGGGATTGGGTAAATCTTCGATTCAAACGCATATCGATAAAGAGTTAGAAAGACGTGGAGCAATTCAGGGATCAAATTATAAGGTTCCTCACATAATTTAAGATAATAAAGAAGCTCATCAACTTTCCTTATTATCCTAAATAGCATTAAGAGGCATTGTATTGAAATAAGACGATTACTTATATAAAGTATTCGAATAAGGTTTTATCTGTATTGATTTCTTTGAAGTCGAAGCCCTTTAGTTTCATGCGTTCAATAAGTGCCTGATAGTCTTTTGCACACTGAACTTCTATACCAACCAAAGCCGGACCTCTTTCTCGTTGAGTTTTCTTTATAAACTCAAAACGGGTTATATCATCCGTAGGACCCATCACTTCTGTAACAAAAAGTTTTAATGCACCTGGTCTTTGAGGAAAGTGAACCAAGAAATAATGTTTCTTTCCTTCATATTGTAAGGATAGTTCTTTTATTTCGGCCATACGATCGAAATCGTTATTCCCTCCACTAATTATGCATACTACTTTTTTACCTTTAATCTCGTCCTTAAACATGTCGAGTGATGCAACTGTAAGTGCCCCTGCGGGTTCTGCAACAATAGCATCATTGTTATATAAGTTTAAAATGCTTGAACAAACCTTTCCTTCAGGC
The DNA here is from genome assembly GCF_035514885.1 of Albibacterium sp. Classification (NCBI taxonomy): domain Bacteria; kingdom Pseudomonadati; phylum Bacteroidota; class Sphingobacteriia; order Sphingobacteriales; family Sphingobacteriaceae; genus Albibacterium; species Albibacterium sp. The sequence continues at coordinate 6,149 of NZ_DATJCH010000014.1, forward strand.
ACTAGTTCAATCCTACTTATATATTTTTGACATAATTCGAAGGTTAGATCACCGGCACGTTTAACTGCAGCACCGTCTACAAATGTAATGATGTTATCAAGAGTCACCGGCTTGCCCGCAGAAAAAGCGGCTTTCATACAGGCTGCTCCTTCAGGTTCAACACCATAACAAGTAGTTTCTGGGCGAGCGTGATTAAAATAATAGCCTACGCCCGAGGCTAAGCCACCTCCGCCGATAGGTACAATGACAATATCAACATCAGGCAAATCTTCCAGAATCTCAACACCAACGGTTCCTTGTCCTTCAATTATCGCAGCATCGTCGAAAGGAGGGACAAAGGTCATGTTGTGCTCCTTTGTATAAATTAAAGCTTCTCTGAGGCAGTCATCAAATGTATCGCCAGTTAAGATAATCTCTACAAAAGATTCTCCAAACATGCGTGTTTGATCAATCTTTTGTTTGGGAGTATGGCTGGGCATAAATATTACACCTTTGATTTGCTGGTTCTTACAAGAGAAGGCAAAACCCTGTGCATGATTCCCTGCACTGGCACATACTACTCCATTTTTCCTTTCCTCATCATTTAAACGAGATATCTTATTATAAGCACCCCTTAATTTATAAGAGCGCACAACCTGCATATCTTCACGCTTCAAGTAAATTGAAGCATTGTATTTTTTAGATAACCTGTTATTATATTGAAGAGGAGTTCTATTGATTACCGATTGGATACGTTTTAAAGCTGCAACAGAATCAAGAGTTATATCCGATAATTCGGTCATGATTATACTTTTATGGTTGTATTTTGTGCTAAATTAATTAAATCTTGATCGGTTATCTCCTTAGTATTATCAGCAAACTCAAGAAACTTACTGTATAAAATATCTAGGTCGCTTTTTTCTAAATTATAACCCAAGCGTTGCAAATGCCATTTGATGGCATGTCTTCCGCTCCTTGCTGTTAATATGATACCTGCTTCATCTAAACCTACATCTTCAGGCTTGATAATTTCATAGTTTTCACGATGCTTTAAAAAACCATCCTGATGAATTCCGGAACTATGAGCAAATGCATTTTTTCCAACAATTGCTTTATTAGGTTGGACAGGCATATCCATCATCATGCTTACCTGACGGCTTATTGCAGTAAATAGTTTACTATTAATGTTCGTTTTTAAGCCGTTAAAACTATTATGATGAACCTGAAGAATCATTGCAACTTCTTCTAATGAAGTATTTCCAGCACGCTCTCCAATACCATTAATGGTACATTCTACCTGGCGTGCACCTGCTTTTACACCGGCAATGGAATTTGCAGTGGCAAGGCCCATATCATTATGGCAGTGCACAGAAATAATAGCTTCATCAATATTCTTAACATTCTCCTTCAAAAATCTGATCTTATCAGCATATTGCTCAGGTAAACAATAACCATTGGTATCAGGAATATTGACTACAGTTGCACCAGCAGCGATAACAGCCTCAATCATCTTTGCAAGATATTCGTTATCCGCACGACCCGCATCTTCAGCATAAAACTCAACATCCTCAACAAAAGACTTTGCATATTTTACGGCCGCAACAGCACGTCCTAATATTTCTTCCCTTGTACTGTTGAACTTATATTTGATATGCATATCAGAAGAACCAATCCCAGTGTGTATTCTTCCTCGTTTCGCGTACTTTAAAGATTCGGCAGCAACTTTAATGTCGTTTTCATTGGCTCTGGTTAAAGCACAAATAATTACATCGTTTAGATTCTTGGACAATTCAACAACACTTTGAAAATCGCCCGGACTTGATACCGGGAAACCAGCTTCAACAATATCTACACCCAAGCGTTGCAGTTCAATTCCAATTTCAATCTTTTCCGAAGTAGTTAATTGACATCCCGGCACTTGTTCCCCATCGCGAAGAGTGGTGTCGAATATGTATAAGTGGTTTGGATCGTGTAACATATGAATTTCTTTTTGAAGATTAATAATTATGAATAGACGACATTTTCTTTCTCAGCAAAGGCTTCTAAAACTTTGGCTCCCATCTCTTTTGTTCCCAAAATTAATTCAGGAGAGGTAGTGCCGTCTGCTATGTCTAGTGTTCTGTAACCTGCTTTCAGTGTATCTGCAACAGCCTTAGTTACAAAAGTAGCCTCTTCTTTTAGTCCGAAACTTATTTCAAGCATTAATGCAACTGATAGGATGGAAGCTAAAGGGTTTGCTTTATTCTGACCTGCAATATCGTGCGCAGAACCATGGATGGGTTCGAAAAACCCGGTACCATCACCAATAGATGCAGAAGCCAACATTCCCATAGAACCTGCTATCTGTGAAGCCTCATCGGTAAGAATATCTCCAAATAAATTCGCTGTAAGAACTACATCAAACTTCTTAGGATTTTTAACCAATTGCATGGCTGCATTATCAATAAACATATGTTCCGTTTCAACATCTGGATATTGTTGAGCAATCTCTTGAACAACCTCTCTCCATAAGCGAGATGTTTCTAAAACATTTGCCTTATCTACCGAGCATAAACGTTTACCTCTTCTTTGTGCTGCCTCAAATGCTTTTATGGCAATTCGTTCAACTTCATAACGATTGTAATTCATTAAGTCAGAAGCAAAATTGCGGTCATCTGAACGTTGCTTCTCACCAAAGTATACATCGCCTGTTAATTCTCTGAAAAATAATATATCAGTTCCTCTTAAAATTTCCGGTTTTAAGCTTGAAGCATTCAGGAGCTCATCAAACAGTAAAATTGGTCTTAGATTAGCATACAAGCCCAACTCTTTCCTGATTTTTAATAAACCCTGTTCTGGTCTTACCTTAGCCGATGGATCATTATCATATTTAGCGTGTCCAATTGCACCAAACAGAATAGCATCACTTTTCCTGGCTTTTTCCAAGGTTTCATCAGGAAGAGGATTTCCGGTTGCTTCAATAGCAACATGCCCCATAATGGCTTCGTCGAACACAAAATCATGTCCGTATTTTTCGGAAACCTTTTCTAAAACCTTTTTACCCCAAGTAGTGACTTCTTGTCCGATACCATCACCCGGAATAATTAATATATTCTTCTTCATTTTAAAAAATACTTTCTGTTAAACTTTCTATGGCTTCAACTTGGCCATTCTTTAATATAATTCTTTTTTCAATACAAGTAGGTAGCTGTGTTTCAAAATGACCTACATAAATCAATGTTTTTCCATGAGCACCAAGCTCATCAACAATATCGTTAAAATATTGAGTCTGTGCAGCATCTAATCCCTGACAAGGCTCATCTAAAATTAGTAATTCAGGATTTTTGATGATTGTTCTGGCAAGTAGAGCTAAACGCTGTTTCCCTAAAGGCAACGTGTTCAATAAATTATATTTATACTCCTTTAGGTCAAAAAAATCTAAAACTTCATCTACCTTTCTTTGCTTATCATGAGTTAAATCCTGAAATAGGCCAATGCTGTCATAAAAACCCGAGGCCACACTCTGCCATACTTTTGCAGTCCGATCAAAATACCAATGAAGCTCAGGAGAAATAATTCCTAAGTGCTCCTTTATATCCCAAATACTTTCACCACTTCCTCTTTTCTTACCGAATAGATAGATATCGCTGGTATAAGCTTGTGGATGATCTCCATTGATTAAGCTTAACAAAGTTGATTTTCCAGAACCATTGGGCCCTTGTAATAACCATTTCTCACCAGCCTTTACCTCCCAGCTAATGTTATGTAAAACTTGCTTATCTCCATATTTTACATTTACATTATTCATCCTCACCATGCTATCTGCAGATGTATCAGGAGCCTGCTGTAGAAAGTAGGGGAGAGCCTTTTTAACTCTTGATTCTTCTTTTGTTATTTCCTCTTTACTATTCACAATAGTTAAGTCGCCGTCTTTTATTTCAGCAAATCGGTTTATACAGCTAGGCAATTCATCATCGTTGCTAATTAATATTAAATGCAAACCTTGATTGGTATGATCATCAAATACCTGGTTTAGATTTTTGCGTGATGTCGCGTCAAGACCCGTATAAGGTTGATCGATTATAAGCAATTGCGGTTTTAACCACAGTGCCTTTATCAATTGAATCTTTTTGTTTTCTCCACTCGAAAGCTCAATAAGCTGCGTGTTTTTAGCATTCGAAAAACCAAATAAATCCAGGTAGTAGTTAACATCTTCAATATTCAGATCCTCTTCTTCAGCAAATTTTAACAACTCAGAATGCACCGTTAGTGTATCGTTCTGCTGATGCTTATTATAGCGCTGTTGATAATAGAAGTTTCGATCTCCTTCAAGATTGGTAAATTGATACCAGCTTGAAATAAAAACTACTTGTTTTGGAAGTTGACTTGAGGGATCAAAGTTGATTTCAATACCTCCTGAGTACTTTTCCAAGCCTGCGATTGCTTTAGCCAAGGAGGTTTTTCCTGAGCCACTTTTACCACCTAGAAGCCAATTTTCTCCATAAAATATACGCCAATTCAATTCCTTTAATACCTGATTCTGCTGGTATTCTAGATTCAAATTAGTTATATTTATTAGAGGCTTCGACATTATTTTGACTGTTCGTAGGCTTCTATTAAATTTTTGTTATTCAATATAAAATCGATGTCATCATAGCCATTAATCAAGCATGATTTTTTGTATGGGTTGATCTCAAAGCTTTCCTGATCACCTGTTTCAGTCAATAGAACAGTCTGATTTTCCAGATCAACCACCAACTCTGTACTAGGATTCTTAGTTACTGCTTGAAATATCTTGTCTAAGAATTCATCAGAAACCTGTATAGGAAGCAATCCGTTGTTCAATGCATTGCCTTTGAAAATATCAGCAAAGAAACTGCTAATTACTACATCAAAACCATAATCCTGTATAGCCCAGGCTGCATGCTCACGGCTGCTACCACATCCAAAATTTTTACCAGCTACCATAATTTTCCCACTATAAGTAGGATTGTTCATGATAAAATCTGCTTTTGGTTGATTATTGCTGTCGTACCGCCAATCACGGAAAAGGTTTTCACCAAAGCCTTCCCTTGTAGTTGCTTTTAAGAAGCGGGCAGGAATGATTTGATCCGTATCTATATTTTCTATTGGTAGTGGAACTACCCTTGATTTTAATTTTTCAAATTTTCTCATTCGAATATTGTCTTTAAAGTAACAGTGCTAATTAAGTGCACTGTTACAATAGTTCCCTGATGTCGCTAATTTTACCGGTCACTGCAGCTGCAGCAGCTGTCAGCGGACTTACCAGCATGGTACGTGCATTAGGTCCTTGTCTACCTTCAAAGTTTCTGTTTGATGTAGATACACAATACTTTCCTGCTGGTATTTTATCTTCGTTCATTCCTAAACAAGCACTGCAGCCTGGTTCGCGAAGTTGAAAGCCAGCAGCAGCGAATACCCTGTCTAAGCCTTCTTCCTTTGCCTGCTTTTCTACCTGCTTAGATCCGGGAACAATCCATACTTCTACATTAGAGGCTTTTTGTTTGCCTTGTACAAAGCTGGCAATCTCTCTTAAGTCTTCAATTCTGGAATTGGTACAACTCCCTATGAAAACATAATCAACCGGTCTTCCTAAAATCTCTTTATCATCCTCAAAGCCCATATATTCTAGTGCTTTTTGATAAGAGAACTGTTCGCTTTCCGGTTGAGTTGATATTGCAGGTATGTGTTCTGTGATGCCCATTCCCATTCCCGGGTTTGTACCATAGGTAATCATCGGAGAGATATCTTCTGCCTTAAAGGTTAATACTTTATCGAACTGCGCATCTGCGTCACTATAAAGAGTTTTCCAATAAGCTAATTGCTTATCCCACTCTTCAGCTTTAGGTGCAAATTCACGTCCTTTAATATAATCAAAAGTTGTTTGATCAGGAGCGATCAATCCACCACGAGCTCCCATTTCTATACTCATATTACAAATAGTCATACGAGCTTCCATACTAAGAGCTTGAATGGCTGTTCCGGCATATTCAATAAAATAGCCAGTACCACCTGCAGCAGAGATCTGTGAAATAATATAAAGAATGATATCTTTTGCACCTACACCTCTACCCAATTGCCCGTTTACCTCTATTTTCATAGTTTTAGGCTTTTGTTGCAATAGGCATTGTGTAGCAAAAACTTGTTCTACCTGAGATGTTCCAATACCGAACGCCACAGCACCAAAAGCACCATGTGTAGAAGTATGGCTATCTCCACATACAATTGTTTTTCCCGGCAAAGTGATACCAAGCTCTGGACCAATAACGTGAACAATACCTTGGAAAGGATGACCTAGTCCATAAAGCTCGATGCCGAACTCAGCACAGTTCTTGGTCAACATATCTACCTGATATCTTGATAGTTCTTCCTTGATCGGCAAATGTTGATTAAGAGTAGGAACATTATGATCTGCCGTAGCAACAGTTTGTTTTGGACGAAATACAGGAATCCCTCTTTTACGCAAACCGTCAAATGCTTGCGGAGAAGTAACCTCGTGAATTAAATGTGTATCAATATATAGAATGTCAGGAAAACTCTCTTCGCGCTTGACGACGTGTGCATCCCATATTTTTTCTACTAATGTTTTCGACATGTTTTTATACCTTCTTTCTTACTATTAAGCTGTTTTAATTGATTTCATTGCAGTCATCGCTTTTCTTAATACCGCACCAACTTTTTCAACCGGATGATTACGAATAGCATCGTTAACAGCTATTAAATTTTGATTATCTACTGCTCCGTCTTTACCATCATTGTAGTTTTTACCAATGATGTCTGTATCTACAGTTTTCATAAAATCTGCCAATAATGGTTTACAAGCATGATCGAATAAATAACATCCGTATTCAGCTGTATCAGAAATTACACGGTTCATTTCAAATAATTTCTTACGGGCAATCGTGTTTGCAATCAATGGAGTTTCATGCAGAGACTCATAATATGCTGATTCTGGTTTAATACCTGCTTCAACCATGGTCTCAAAAGCTAATTCAACACCCGCTTTAATATAAGCAACCATGAACAAAGCATTATCAAAATACTCTTGTTCTCCGATTTTTACATCGCCAGCTGGAGTTTTCTCGAAAGCAGTCTCACCAGTTTCTGCTCTCCAAGCCAATAGGTTTTTATCATTATTAGCCCAATCTTCCATCATAGTGCTGCTAAATTCACCACTCATGATATCGTCTTGATGTTTTTGGAATAAAGGACGCATAATGGTCTTTAATTCATCAGCAACCTCAAAAGCTTTAATTTTAGCAACATTGCTTAATCTGTCCATCATAGCAGTAATACCACCTTGCTTTAAGGCTTCAGTAATTACTTCTACACCATATTGAACTAATTTGGAAGCATACCCAGGATCGATTCCTTTTTCTACCATTTTATCGAATGATAAAATAGATCCGGTTTGTAACAAGCCACAAAGAATGGTTTGTTCACCCATTAAATCAGATTTAACTTCTGCAACAAATGATGACCTTAAAACACCTGCTTTATGGCCGCCAGTTCCAACACAATAAGCTTTGGCTTCAATAAGACCTTTTCCTTGAGGGTCATTCTCCGGATGTACAGCAATTAAAGTAGGTACACCAAAACCGCGTAAATATTCAGCTCTAACTTCACTGCCCGGACATTTAGGAGCAACCATAATAACAGTTATATCTTTACGGATCTGCATACCTTCTTCTACCATGTTAAAACCATGAGAGTAAGATAGAGTTGCACCTTGCTTCATCAAAGGCATAACAGCTTCCACTACCGAAGTATGTTGTTTGTCAGGGGTCAGATTAATAACCAGGTCAGCGGTTGGAATAAGCTCTTCATAAGTGCCAACTTTAAAGTTGTTATCCGTAGCGTTTTTCCATGAATCTCTTTTTTGTTCAATTGCTTCCTTCCGTAGAGCGTAAGAAACATCTAAACCACTGTCTCTAAGGTTCAATCCTTGGTTTAACCCTTGAGCACCGCAACCTACAACCACAATTTTCTTTCCTTTTAAGGCATTTACACCGTCCGCGAACTCCGTACGATCCATAAATTCTGCAATACCTAATTGGTTCAATTTTTCTCTAAGTGGTAATGTGTTAAAATAATTTGCCATTGTTTTTTAATTGCTTGTTTTAATATATTTTCATTTGATTAGGGCAGTCGTTCATTTAGCTCGGCTGCCCATTGTGATTTAAATCTTTATTATTTTGAGAACGACTAATTAACTCTTACATGGTGAAAATCTTATCCTGCTTGTCTAAGAATTCATTTTCAACCATTTCAGAAACCTCTTCGTTCTCAAATTCTTTTAGCTTCTTATGGAAACCTTCACTGGCTTTTATAATGGCGATCCTGCCGCTTCTTACGAATTCTATCAAACCAAATTTTCCCAAAGCTTTCGTAAGGCCATTAATTTCCTCGCTATGACCAGAAGTCTCAAAGATAGTATAGTCGTTTCTAATAACTACAGCTCTTGCACCATATTGTCTTAACAGACGCTCTACACTTGCTTTCTCTGCAATTTCAGAAGTAGGGACTTTAAAAAGTGCTTGTTCCTGCCAAACAATCTCTTCATTGGTATTGTAGTAAGCTTTTAATATATCCACCTGTTTTTCAAGTTGGCGACAAACTTTTCTTACTACTTCTTCACTTTCGTTGATAACCAGCGTAAAGCGAAAGATGCCACTTACCTCAGAAGGAGAGCCAGTAACACTTTCAATATTAATTTTCTTACGGGAAAACTGGATGGCGATCCTTCCGATGATGCCAACTTTGTTCTCAGTATATATCGTTAATGTAAATTCCTGCTTTAACATCTTTCCAATGATTTATTTTAACCTGATTTCTGAAACACTACTACCCTGAGCTACCATTGGAAAAACATTATTTTCCTTTCCAACCATTACTTCTAATAAGTAAGAGCCGTCATGATCAAGCATGGTTTTTAATGCGCTCTTCAAATTTGACCTCTCGTCGATTCGTTGACTCTCAATGTAATAGCCTTTGGCCACTGCAACAAAATCCGGACTGGTAATATTAACGAAAGAATAGCGCTTATCATTAAATAATTGTTGCCATTGACGAACCATTCCAAGAAACTCGTTGTTTAAAATCAATATTTTAACTTTTGCACCAAATTGCATGATGGTACCCATTTCTTGCAAGGTCATCTGAAAGCCACCATCACCGATAATTGCAACAACCGTACGTTCCGGAGCTCCATACCAGGCACCAATTGCAGCAGGCAAACCAAATCCCATGGTTCCTAATCCGCCAGAAGTTACGTTGCTTTTTGATTGATTGAATTTGGCATACCTGCAAGTTACCATCTGATGCTGACCAACGTCTGTAACAATAACAGCATCACCATTTGTCAGCTCATTTAAAGCTTTAATAACTTCACCCATAGTCATGGTATCTGTCGAAGGATTTAGCTCTTCATTGATAACTTCTTTAATTTCCTCCTTCTCTAATTCACGGAATTTATTAAGCCATTCCGTATGGGTTTTCTCTTCAACTAATTGCGTTAATAAAGGTAAGGTTTCTTTACAGTCTCCCCAAATAGGAACGTCTGCTTTAACGTTTTTATCGATCTCTGCCGGATCTACATCCATGTGGATGACTTTGGCTTGTTTAGCATATTTATCTAAGCGGCCGGTAACCCGATCATCGAAACGCATTCCAATTGCAATTAACACATCACAATCATTTGTCATAACGTTGGGAGCATAGTTTCCATGCATTCCAAGCATCCCAACATTTAAAGGGTGATCTGTATTTAAAGCACTTAAACCCATTACGGTCCAGGCTGCCGGAATACCCGATTTCTCTATAAATGCCTTGAATTCTTTTTCAGCCTTACCTAAAATAACACCTTGTCCAAATAGGATAAAAGGTTTTTTTGCTTGATTGATTAGCTCTGCAGCTTGTTTAATATATTCAGTTCTAATAACCGGTTTTGGACGGTAGCTCCGAATATGATGGCATGGCTTGTAACCCAAGTAATCAAACAATTGTACTTGTGCGTTCTTGGTAATATCAATCAATACCGGACCCGGGCGACCCGAGCGGGCAATGTAAAAAGCTTTTGCAAGCATTTCAGGGATTTCCGTAGCATCCGTTATTTGATAATTCCATTTTGTGATAGGTGTTGTTATATTGATAACATCTGTTTCCTGAAAAGCGTCTGTTCCCAATAAATGGGCAAATACCTGGCCGGTTATACAAACTATCGGATTGCTGTCAATCATGGCATCTGCTAAACCTGTTACCAGATTAGTAGCCCCTGGACCACTGGTTGCAAAAACCACGCCTACTCGCCCGGATGTACGAGCATAGCCTTGAGCAGCATGGATTCCTCCTTGCTCATGTCGTACCAAAATGTGCTTTAGTTTATCATTATAATCATATAAAGCATCATATATGGGCATAATGGCACCACCGGGATAACCAAAGACTGTATCAACGTTTTCCGCTAATAAAGCCTCTAATACTGCTTGTGACCCAGATAGCTGAGTCTTAATAGCAGTTTCTTCAACAATTTCTGTGTTGCTTTCTTTATTTGTTTCTACCGTATTCATTATTTCTATGCCTTAATCAAATTAATCTGTCTATTCATCCGTAACGCAGCCTTTGCTTGCGTCTTGCACACTCTTGTGATATTTGTAAAGAGCGCCTTTAGTGACAGGGACGGGAGGTTGTTTCCAGTTCCTTTTACGTTCAAGTAGTTCTTCGTCACTTATTAAAACGTTGATTTCATTTGTAACTGCATCAATCCGGATAATATCGTTTTCTTTAATTAATGCGATGTTTCCACCCTCCCAGGCCTCTGGAGTAACGTGTCCTACTACGAAACCATGTGTTCCACCAGAAAAACGACCATCGGTAACCATCGCAACTGAAGCACCCAGCCCCGCACCGAAAATAGCAGAAGTAGGTTTTAGCATTTCAGGCATTCCAGGAGCTCCTTTGGGTCCTACGTGACGGATAATTACTACATCACCTTCATGTACTTTGCCTGATTGAATTCCGTCAATCAATTCATACTCGCCTTCAAATACACGCGCCGGTCCTTCAAAGCGCTCACCTTCTTTACCACTGATCTTTGCTACAGACCCTCTCTCTGCAATATTTCCATATAAAATTTGAAGATGGCCGGTTGCTTTAATAGGTCTCTCAATCGGTAGGATGATATCTTGTTCTTCAAAATCCAGATCTTTGGCATCTGCTAAATTTTCAGCAATTGTTTTTCCGGTAACAGTTAAACAATGACCGTGTATCATTCCCTTCTTTAATAGGTATTTCATTACAGCAGGTACACCCCCGATATTATGAAGATCTTCCATCAAGTATTTCCCGCTTGGCTTTAAATCTGCAATTACAGGTGTAACATCACTTATCTTTTGGAAAGTGTCTGGCGTAATATCAACGCCAATAGCTCTTCCCATTGCAATAAAATGCAATACGGCATTTGTTGAACCTCCTAAAACCATTAAAGTTACAATGGCATTGTGAAATGCATCGGCTGTCATGATATCAGAAGGTAGAATGTTCTTTTCAAGCAGGTTTTTGATAGCTTTTCCTGCATCTGCACATTCCTGCTCCTTTTCCGGACTTAATGCCGGATTGGAAGAACTATAAGGAAGGCTCATGCCTAATGCTTCAATAGCAGATGACATAGTGTTTGCAGTATACATACCACCACAAGCACCGGCACTCGGACAAGCATGGCGGATAATGCCTTGAAAATCTTCTTCATTTAAAGTTCCGGCTATTTTCTGGCCTAAAGCTTCGAAAGCGGAAACAATGTTTAAATCTACTCCTTTATATTTTCCCGGATGAATACTACCACCGTAGAGCATAATAGAAGGACGATTTAAGCGGGCCATTGCAATGATAGAACCCGGCATATTTTTATCACAACCCGGAACAGTAATAAGCCCGTCGTAATATTGACAGCCCATAACCGTTTCAATAGAATCGGCAATAATATCACGGCTTGCTAATGAATAGCGCATACCCGGTGTACCGTTCGACATACCATCACTAACACCGATGGTATTAAACACCAAGCCCACCATATCTTCTTCCCAAACTGATTTTTTAACAAGTGCAGCCAGGCCGTTCAAGTGCATATTACAGGTGTTACCATCATAACCCATGCTGGCTATACCTACCTGTGCTTTATTCATATCTTCAGGGGTGAAGCCAACTCCATAAAGCATGGCCTGCGCAGCTGGTTGCGTAGGATCTTGTGTTAATGTTTTACTGTATTTGTTTAATTCAGACATGTTTATTTTTATAATAGCTGTTATGTATTTTTCCGATTTCAATTTACACCCTTAGTTTAGATTCATCAAGCAAATCCTCAAATAAATAAATTAAGAATTAAATTTCGTCAAAAATGGCAAATGCAATATTTAATATTTTTAAAGGCTTAAATATTGAATGGCTAACTAGAATTTAATACCATAAACGAAATCGGTATTTGGTTCAATAATATGCTTGCATAGATTTATTCGAGTGTTTTCTGCGTATTTTTCAGAAATGAAGCAAAAAAACACAAAAAAAGCCTGCAAAATTTGATTTTGCAGGCTTTCTAAATTTTATGCTTTATTAAGAGATAATTGCTTCAGCTAAAACGATGATTTTATTGTCTAAAACTTCCACAACTCCACCCTTAATTCCGATGGTTTCTTCTTGATTATTTACCTTAATAATGATATCTCCATCTGCTAAAGTTGAGATAATAGGAGCGTGATCTTTAAGAATCTGAAAAGACCCGCTGACCCCAGGAACTGTTACAGCAGTTACTGTTCCTTCATATACTAATTTGTCAGGGGTAAGAATGTTTAAAGTCATGCTATTTTATTTTATCCTGCTTCAGCTAATAATTTCTTGCCTTTTTCAATTGCTTCTTCAATCCCTCCAACAAGGTTAAAGGCGGCTTCTGGATATTGATCTACTTCGCCATCCATAATCATGTTAAATCCTTTGATGGTTTCTTTGATGTCAACCAATACGCCTTTTAAACCGGTGAATTGCTCAGCAACGTGGAAAGGTTGTGAAAGGAAACGTTGTACACGACGAGCACGAGAAACGATTAATCTATCTTCTTCAGAAAGTTCGTCCATACCTAAAATCGCAATAATATCCTGAAGCTCTTTGTAGCGTTGTAAAATTTCTTTTACACGTTGAGCCGTATTATAATGTTCGTCACCTAAGATAGCAGCACTTAATATTCTTGAAGTAGAATCCAATGGATCTACCGCAGGATAGATACCTAACTCGGCAATTTTACGAGATAATACAGTAGTTGCATCTAAGTGAGCAAATGTAGTAGCTGGTGCAGGGTCAGTTAAATCATCCGCAGGTACATAAACAGCTTGTACAGATGTGATTGATCCACGTTTAGTAGATGTAATACGTTCCTGCATCATACCCATTTCGGTTGCAAGAGTAGGTTGGTAACCTACTGCTGAAGGCATACGACCCAATAGAGCCGAAACCTCAGAACCTGCCTGAGTAAAGCGGAATATATTGTCAATAAAGAAAAGGATATCTCTACCTGCACCTTCGCTGCCATCACCATCACGGAAATATTCAGCAATCGTTAGCCCAGATAAAGCAACACGCGCACGTGCACCAGGAGGCTCATTCATCTGTCCGAAAACAAACGTTACTTTTGAGTCCTTTAATGCTTCCTGATCAATTGAATCTAAATTCCATTCGCCTTTTTCCATGCCTTCCATGAATTTATCTCCGTAATTGATAATGCCTGATTCAAGCATCTCACGGATTAAATCATTTCCTTCACGGGTACGCTCTCCAACTCCGGCGAAAACCGAAAGACCTGAATAAGCTTTAGCGATATTATTAATTAATTCTTGAATTAAAACTGTTTTACCAACACCGGCACCACCAAATAAACCAATCTTACCACCTTTTGCATAAGGTTCTAATAAGTCGATAACTTTGATACCTGTAAATAACACATCAGATTCAGTTGATAGATCTTCAAACTTTGGCGGAGTGTTGTGGATAGAACGACCGTCTGTTTTGTCAATTTTAGCAATCCCGTCAATCGGATCTCCAACAACATTAAAAACACGACCTTTTATTGCATCGCCGGTAGGCATTGTAATAGGAGATTCGGTGTCTCTAACAGCCATTCCGCGGAACAAGCCTTCGGTTGAATCCATCGCAATAGTACGAACCCTTTCTTCACCTAAATGTTGTTGAACTTCTAAAATAATACGGTGTCCGTCTTCTCTTTCTATCTCTAAAGCGTCATAAATCTTAGGAAGGTTGGCTCCATTAGCAAAGCTAACGTCTACTACGGGACCAATGATCTGTGCTATTTTTCCAATGTTGGGCATAAAAAGCTATTTTTTTAATTAAATAGTTAACGATAAAGGTCTCTTTTCAGACCTAATTTCGGACTGCAAAAATAAGGTTTATAGTCGAATTTCAAACATATTATGCAAAAGATTTTTTCTTCCTGTTTTTTAAGGAGTTTAAGCGCTGTAAATGATGCTGTTTGCGAACGATAAGGGGCTTAGTTTAATGCCGATTCTTTAATAAAAAGATAATTATATTACTTTAGCAATCGTAACCCATAATTTTCTTAGCTAGTATCCTAATTTATAACATCTATGAGCAAAGTAAAAAAGATAGCCTTACACACACGTATTTTATTAGGAATGTGTATTGGAGTTCTAGCCGGATTAATTGTAAAACAAATAGGATTTGAGCCTGAAACATTAAACACCATTATTAAATGGGTAGAGCCTGTCGGACAAATATTTCTCCGTATGGTGTTTATGACTGTTATTCCGTTGGTGTTTTCTGCTTTGGTACTTGGTATCACTGAAATGGGAGATTTAAAGCGGGTAGGGAAGATTGGTGTACGCTTATTATTATACAGCCTTGTTGTAAGCGGTATTTCAGTTTTTATAGGGGTAGCACTTGTCAATACTTTTCAACCCGGACATAGCCTCACTCCGGAAACACGCGACTATCTAACGGAAAAGTTTCATGAGAATTCGGAAGCAGCAAGCGTAAATGCAGCCATAGCACAAGAACGTACAGTAGGAGATATCCTGACCAATATTGTTCCTAAAAATCCTTTGGCAGATATGGTTGGTGCTTTTGATCCAAGCTATACAGGTGGAGGGTTGTTGGCGGTTATGTTTTTTGCACTAATCTTTGGAATAGGGATGGCCTCGGCAGGAGAAGAGAAGACAGCTACCTTGAAATCCTTTCTGGAAGGCATGTACGAAGTAGTGATAAAAATCATTGGTTATGCTATGCAGCTGGCACCTTATGGTGTAGCCGCTCTTTTGTTTAATTTAACGGTTAATGTAGGCGCATCTTTCCTCATTGTCTTACTTAAGTATGTTCTTATTGTATTGGGAGGCCTTGCCATACATCAATTTGTAACCTATTCTATTATCCTGAAATTCTTTGCCAATCGCAACCCGATAGAGTTCTTTAGAAAATCAACGGAAGTAATTCTAACAGCTTTTTCTACCAGTTCCAGTAATGCGACTTTACCTACAGCGATTTCCGTGAGTATTAATAAACTTAAGATTCCTAAACCGATTGCCAACTTCGTTTTAACTATTGGAAGTACCGCAAACCAAAATGGAACTGCCTTATTTGAAGGTATTACCGTGTTATTTCTAGCACAGTGCTTTAATGTCGAGTTGAGCTTGCTGTCGCAAATTACGGTTGTTTTTCTTTCTATCTTAGCAGGAATAGGAACGGCAGGCGTGCCGGGTGGTTCCTTACCAGTTATTGTTACAATCCTGGTTTCAATCGGAGTGCCCGGAGAGGCAATCGGACTTATTTATGGTGTAGACCGAATCTTGGATATGTCGCGTACAGTTTTGAATGTTACCGGTGATATCACTGCAGCCGCCTACATTCAGCATGTAGAGGAGAAGACAGACTTTGAAAATCTACTACTTGATAAAGAGGTATAAATTTAAAGAAATCAATATACCTGATTCGACCTTTCTAAATACCATGTTATAGATATTAGTGAAGTTCATGCGCTATCTATGTGTTATGTCTTAGCTTTTTATGTCTTTTTAACGTAGATAATGCACACTAAATGTTGTGAGAGTTTCCTGGTATGTTAAACGAGGTTTGGAGATGCTGCGTTCAAGTCTGCTTTAATGTAATTAAATTAGGAAGTTTGGGCATATGAGATTATCTTTAAGAAATTAAAACAAAAATACTTAATCTAATCTGATGATCGAAATGGATCCTTCTTTAATTGCAATTGTGGTAGGCGCGGTAATCGCACTCTTTATATTCTTTTACTTCTTACCGGTAAACCTTTGGTTTACAGCCCAACTTTCGGGTGTGCGAGTTAGTTTATTAAATTTACTGCTGATGCGTTTGAGGAAGGTTTCACCATCATTGGTTGTAAATTCCATGATCATCTCAACCAAGGCAGGCTTGAATATTACCTCCAATGAGATAGAAACTCATTATTTAGCAGGAGGAAATGTTAGTCGGGTAATTAAAGCTTTGATTTCTGCGGATAAAGCAAATATTCCGTTAACCTTTAAATCAGCTACTGCAATTGATTTGGCAGGTAGGGATGTATTTGATGCAGTTCAGATATCTGTAAATCCGCGTGTAATAAACACGCCACCAGTGGCTGCTGTTGCTAAAGATGGTATTCAGTTAATTGCAAAAGCAAGAGTTACGGTTCGGGCAAATATCAACCAGTTAGTTGGTGGAGCCGGTGAAGAAACGATCTTAGCAAGGGTAGGAGAAGGTATTGTAACTACAATTGGTTCTTCGGAAACACATAAATTAGTATTGGAAAATCCTGATCGTATTTCCCGTACGGTATTAGAAAAGGGATTGGATAGTGGTACTGCATTTGAAATTCTTTCGATTGATATTGCAGATATTGATATCGGTGAAAATATTGGTGCCAAGCTTCAGACAGATCAAGCCGAGGCAGATTTAAAAGTAGCGAATGCGCGTGCAGAAGAAAGACGTGCTATGGCTGTGGCATCCGAACAGGAGATGCGTTCTAAAGCACAAGAAGCTCGGGCAAAAGTAATTGAAGCTGAAGCACAATTGCCTTTGGCAATGGCAGAAGCATTCCGCAGCGGAAACTTGGGAATTATGGATTATTATAAAATTCAAAATATTCAGGCGGATACAGATATGCGTGAGTCGATCTCGAGGCCAGGTGATAAAAAAGGGAACGACAAGAAATAATATGTAGAGATTCTCGCTTTTTTAACAATTTGTTTTACATTTATCCATTCATTTACGATAAACCTGTATTAATCAAATTTTCACTTTATGAATTCTCTAGCTTTAGAAGATTACTTAGTATTTCTTGTATACTTTTTGTTTGTTGCGCTTTATGGATTTTGGATCTATCAGAAGAAAAAATCGAAAGTTGCTGATTCCAAGGATTATTTCCTTGCAGAGGGTTCTTTAACATGGTGGGCTATTGGTGCTTCACTCATTGCTTCTAATATTTCTGCTGAGCAATTTATAGGAATGAGCGGGTCGGGCTTTCAAATGGGTCTTGCTATTGCTACCTATGAATGGATGGCAGCCTTTACGCTAATTATTGTTGCCGTATTCTTTATTCCTGTTTATTTAAAGAATAAGATCTTTACGATGCCGCAGTTTTTAGGCCAGCGCTATAACGAAACGGTGGCTATGATTATGGCAATCTTCTGGCTGTTATTATATATTGTTGTAAACCTTTCTTCTATCCTTTTCTTAGGAGCACTGGCAGTAAGCAGTATTTCTGGTATTGACTTTACGGTTTGTATGATTGGTCTGGCTATTTTTGCGATCATCATTACGCTGGGAGGGATGAAGGTAATTGGTTATACAGATGTTATTCAAGTATTCTTCCTGATTCTGGGAGGTTTGGCAACTACATACCTGGCTTTAGAATTGGTTGCTTCTCATTATGGTGAAACTGGTGTATTAAAAGGATTCAATCTTTTAACAAGCCAGGCTAATGAGCATTTCCATATGATTTTTACGAAGGATAATCCGAATTATATTGATCTTCCGGGGCTTTCTGTTCTTATTGGTGGTATGTGGATTGTGAATTTAAGCTATTGGGGTTGTAATCAGTATATTACACAGCGTGCTTTGGGTGCAGATCTTAAAACAGCACGTGCCGGTTTATTATTCGCTGCTGTTTTGAAACTTTTTATGCCGCTTATCGTGGTTGTTCCAGGTATTGCTGCTTACTTATTGTATAAGGAAAATGTATTTAGCGGAGAAATGTTTGTTGATGGTAAACTGATGGCTGATAGAGCCTATCCGGTTCTGTTGAACTTATTGCCTACGGGACTTAAAGGTTTATCTTTTGCAGCTCTAACCGCTGCGGTGGTTGCATCTTTAGCAGGTAAGGCAAACAGTATTGCTACTATTTTCGCATTGGATATTTATAAAAAAGCATTTAAGAAAGATGTGAGCGAGAAGAGCCTGGTAAATGTGGGTAAGATCGTGATTGTTGTTTCATTATTGTTAGCAGTAGTAATTTCTCCATTCCTAGGTATAGAAAAGGGTGGGTTTCAATATATCCAGGAATATACAGGCTTCGTATCGCCGGGTATATTTGCCATGTTCGTATTGGGTTTCTTTTGGAAAAAAACTACATCCAACGCGGCTTTGTTTGCAACCATAGGAGGTTTCATACTGTCTGTTATCTTTAAGGTATTGCCTAATTTCGTTGATCTTGAATTCCTTTATCAATTTGGATTTGCAGTTCCTGTAGATGGAGTGTTTGAAATTCCATTTATTGACAGAATGGGCTTTGTGTTTGTGATTTGCGTTATTGGTATGGCTATTATCAGCATTTATGAAACCAATCGTGGATTGAAAACGAATGGTCTTGAGATAGATTCGAGCATGTTTAAACCTGATCCTAAATTTACTGCAGGAGCCTTATTGGTTATTGGAATTATTGTAGCTTTGTACTCTGTTTATTGGTAATAGGTACCTTTAAAAATACGTGTACAGATATGACAAAACAGCAAAAGATAGCTGAATTTGATCCCAATCAGCCGGGTTTAGCTGATGCTTCAATTTTTGGATTACCATTTACTGCTGAAGAAAGCGAAATCATTATTATTCCGGTTCCCTGGGAAGTAACGGTTAGTTACGGTGCCGGTGCTTCTGCCGGACCGCAAGCTATATTGGATGCTTCTTTTCAGGTAGATTTGTTTCATCAGGAATATCCTGATCTTTGGAAGCTGGGTATTTACATTGTAGATGCACCCGCTTATTGGCAAGAGAATAGTGAGGTACTGAAAGAAAAGGCACAAGCTATTATTCAGGTCCTTGAGGATGGAGGAGATTTAGCTGATCATCCGGCCTTGCAACAAAATTTGAAAGATATCAATTTGGCCTGTGAGGATTTGAATAGGGAGGTAAAGGAGCAAGTAATCTATTGGACAAAAAAGGGAAAGAAGGTTGCTCTTTTAGGTGGAGACCACAGTGTTCCCCTAGGATACTATCAAGCTTTGGGTGAGTCGCATACTGAGTTTGGTATCCTTCATTTCGATGCTCATATGGATTTGCGTAAAGCTTACGAAGGTTTTACATATTCGCATGCTTCTATCATGTATAATGCTTCTCAACTACCGCAGGTTTCCAGAATTGTTCAGGTAGGTTTGCGTGATTTTTGTGAACAAGAAGTGGCTGTTGCCAAGGAAGCCGGAGATCGTATTAAGGTTTTCACGGATTTGGATCTGAAAGCAGCAGGCTTTAAGGGTAAAACCTGGGCAGAACAGTGCGATGAGATTATATCATGTTTGCCGGCGAAGGTTAGTGTTAGTTTTGATATAGATAGTTTATACCAATGGTATTGTCCGAATACAGGAACCCCTGTTCCCGGCGGACTTTCTTTTGAGCAGGCAACTTTTTTATTATCGGCTCTGGCCAATAGCGATAGGGAGATTATTGGCTTTGACTTGGTTGAGGTGTCTCCGGGAGATAATGATTGGGATGGAAATGTTGGTGCCCGCTTGTTATTTCATCTATGCGGTGCATTTGCAAAATCTCAGGGTTTGAATGTAGGAGACAGGGTTTCGTTTTAGAAATTGTGTGCCCAGCCGATAGCTAGCCATAGCTCATGTTCTGTTTTTGTAACTAGTTTTTCGGCACGGTAATCTACTCCTATTTCGAATTGATCTTTCTCGGATATATTATATCCTAAGGCAGCAACCGCACGAATTTCAAGATCTCCTTTTTTATCTTGTAAGGAGCCAAGGTATTCGTTGTTAAATGCGAAGAAAAACTTGTCTGACTCGTCGAGTGCCTGCGTTAATCCAATTCGATAGCGTAAACGGTATTTCGTTGCCTTATCCTGTTCTATAGTTTCATCAATTCTAATACGATGAGAGATTTCAAGGTCGGTTAATTTTTTTGATAAGGAGTATTGCTGAATGAAACGGTGACTGAAATTGTCTCCGTTATATCGTATTGCATAACCTATTCCGAAACCTGATAGAGGGCCTTGGGCCCGACTAAAAACAGACTCCAAATCTATTCTTTCAAATTGAATTTCTGATTCACCATCATCATAGGGATTCTGAAAGAATATTTGTTTTGCATCTATTTTGGCGCTCCCTTTCCAAGCATCACTAATCTTAAATTTAGTACTTATTTTAGGTAATATGCCTATTTTATTTTGAGCCGAAGCTGTTATAATACTACACAGGAATACAGATAGCAGGATAATCCGTTTCTTCATTAGTAATGTTTCTATGTTAATTTAATGTTAAGCTGCAAATGTATTATTAATTTACTTTAGTTGAATTAAAATGAATCCTTTTCTGAGTAAAATTAGTTATTAACTTTGTTGCATGTCGTTATTTATATCATCCCTAAATTCCGGAAGTAATGGAAACTGTTATTATATTGGCAATGACAGGGAAGCTGTTCTTGTAGATGCAGGTTTATCTTGTCGGGAAACTGAAAAGAGAATGGCTCGGTCAGGACTATCGATGGAGGTTGTGAAGGCAATCTTTGTAAGTCATGAGCATTCAGATCATATACGTGGGATAGCCAATCTTGCAAGGAAGTATCAATTACCCATTTACATAACCAACAAGACTTTACTTAATAGCAGGCTTTCGATAGCGGAGCATTTGGTGAAAAGCTTTGCTGGTTTTCAGACCTTTCAAATCGGGAATTTAACGGTATCGACTTTCCCTAAATTTCATGATGCCATTGAGCCACACAGCTTTATGGTTTCTTATAATGATATTAATGTGGGTATTTTCACAGATATCGGAGGTGTTTGTGAAAATGTTATCAGTCATTTTAAACAATGTCATGCCGCGTTTCTGGAAAGCAATTACGATGATGAGCTTTTGGATAGCGGTACTTATCCTTACTTTTTAAAGAATCGTATTAGAGGAGGGATGGGGCACTTATCAAATGAGCAAGCCCTAGATCTTTTTAAGGTGCATAGATCACCTCAGATGAGTCATTTACTACTTTCTCATCTATCTAAAAATAACAATAATGCATTAATGGCGCAACGTCTATTTCAAGAACAGGCAACTAATGTAAAAGTTGTAATAGCTTCAAGAGAAATTGAAACTCCTGTTTTTGAAATAGGCGCAGTGAGTGAACTTCTGTTTACAGAACAGAGTCGTGTACCACAACTTTAGTCCAGTTTTTACTATATTTTTCTATAGCTGCCAAGTGGATAGGGTGTGTTTCATAAACTTCAATGTCATGCATGGTCTTGAACTGAACTAGCAAATTATAAGAGAAGCTATTATCTACTACACCTCTGGCGTTAGTTTGTGCCGGTGCTCCGTATTGTAATGTGTGGATGTTAGGTATCTTTTTTAATTCTTCAAAGAAACCTGTAAAGTCTTTAATTTCTTGTGGTGAGAGGTCTTCTCGTAACCAAAAGAGTACATAGTGAACTATCATTTTGTCTTGTTTTTGTGTGGAAGCTAATACTGATGGAATGGAAGTACCTAGTAACCCACCAAGTACAGCTGTACCAGCTACATTCTTTATAAATTTTCTACGTTGCATTTTGTTCCAGTGTTTATGTCACGAATATAATAAATGATTTATAAAATAGGTGCTCAAAGTTATTTATTTAGTTAAAATACTTGCTATTTTATAAGAATCCAGCCTGTCTTGATGGTCATAGATAGGAGATGTTATCATCAGTTCGTCTACTTGGGTTTTATCCAAAAACTGTTGTAGCTCTGTTTTTACTTTTTCTGGTCCGCCAATAAAAGAATAAGCGATCATTTGTTGCAATGCTGCTTCTTCCATTGGATCCATGAAGTTTTCGTCCGGGTTAACGGGTGGCTGTAATAACTCCCTGTTTCCGGTAATAATTCCTAGGAAAAGCCTTTTGAATGAGGTGGCCAAGCGTTCTGCTTTTTCATCCGTATCTGCAGCTATTACATTGACGCAAGCCATTGTATGAGGTTCTTTAAGGAATGCGGAAGGTCTGAAGTTTTGGTGATAGATAGCCAATGCTGCATGTAACTGGGCAGGAGCAAAATGACTTGCGAAAGCATAAGGCAGACCATAAGCTGCAGCTAAATGGGCACTGTCGGTACTTGATCCTAATATCCATATTGGTATATCTAAACCCTCTCCCGGAAATGCACGGACACGGGCATTGCTATTGCCCGCTGATAAGTATGTTTGTAACTCCTGAACGTTTTTGGGAAACTCCATGGCAGCTCGTTGATCGCGACGAAGAGCCATAGCTGTGAGCTGATCGGTACCCGGTGCACGGCCGAGGCCAAGGTCGATTCGATTCGGAAACAAGGTTGCCAGTGTTCCGAATTGTTCGGCTATAATTAAAGGTGCGTGATTGGGAAGCATGATACCTCCTGAACCAACTCTGATGGACTTAGTGCCGGATGCGATATGTGCTATTAAAATGGACGTTGCAGAACTAGCAATGCCAGGCATGTTATGATGTTCGGCAAGCCAATATCTCTTGTAGCCCCATTCTTCTGTATGTTGGGCCAAGTCAAGGCTGGTAGAATAGGTGTCACTTGCAGTTTTCCCCTGTACTACCATAGCTAAGTCTAATACAGACAGTGGGGTGTTTGATAAGCTCTTTTTATTCATTTTATTTTATAATCTTTCGTTAGAAGTAACAAAAGTACCAAAACAAAATGCGATAGAGGATTTAGAGAGGAAAATTGACACCCATCGGACTATATGCAGCTTAGGTGATTAATAATTATTATTTAGGCTGCGTATTTATTGATACCCTCCAGAATAATTTCACAAGCTGCTATGATTTCATCTTCACTGATGATGAGAGGAGGAGCTAGCCTAAGTGCTGTTTCACAATGTAAGAACCAATCAATCATTACACCATGATCTGCACAATATTTACTAATATTTTCTACTTGATAGAAGCTGTCGAGTTGGATAGCCATCATAAATCCCATTCCTCGAATCTCTTTGATAGCCGGATGTTGAAGGTGTTTTTTAAATAAAGCGGCTTTGGTGGTTATTGGAGCTACTAAATTATCGTCATGGATTACTTGGATTGTTGCTAATGCTGCTGCGCAACATACCGGATGCCCTCCAAAAGTTGTTATGTGACCCAATATTGGATTATGAGAGATAACATCCATAATCTTTTTATCGGCGATAAATGCACCGATTGGCATACCTCCGCCCAAGGCTTTAGCTAATAGGAGTATATCTGGAGTGACTCCAAAATGTTCAAAAGCGAAAAGTTTACCGGTTCTTCCCAAACCGGTTTGTATTTCATCGAGGATTAAGAGTGCTCCGGTTTCATCGCATCGTTTCCGAATACGCTGAAGCCATTCTATATTTGGTACACAGATTCCTGCTTCCCCCTGTATGGTTTCTAAAATAACGGCAGCTGTTTTAGCCGTTATTTTAGAGATATCAGCTTCTTCGTTAAAGCCAATAAAGGATATATTGGGAAGTAAAGGTCCGTAGGCGCTGCGATATTCATCGTTTCCAATGAGACTAAGTGCACCTTGTGTACTACCGTGGTAGGCTTTTTTTGCTGCTATTATTTCTGAACGTCCGGTAAATCGTTTAGCAATTTTCATTGCTCCTTCAGTTGCTTCCGCACCGGAGTTTACAAAATAAACAGAATTTAATGTTTTAGGAAGTAGTGAAACTAGCTTCTCAGCAAGTTTAACCTGTGGAGATTGTACAAACTCACCAAACACAGTAACATGCATGTGTTTATCGAGTTGCTCCTTTATGGCATCAATAACCCGTTGGCTTCTATGGCCAATGTTATTTACTGCAAAGCCGGATACCAGATCCATGTATTTTTCGCCGGATGGTCCATATAAATATATACCCTCAGCTGAAGCAATTTCAGTTAAGCGTGGGTTATTGGATGTCTGGGCGGTATTTAATAAAAATAGTTGTCGGTTACTAAGCATGAAATGATTATTGTCTTCTGCTTCTGTTTTGGAGCTCTTTGAAGAGCTGATTTCTGAAATCAAGTTCTGCATCAAAAAAGCTTTCGGCTTTAGTTGAAGAGACTACGCTTTTAAATTTTTCAAGGTATTTCTTCTTGCAGGCCAAGATGTCTGCGTCAAAATCCAATGAATTCATGGAGCCCGGACGAAGAGGGCGTTGATTTCTCTGATCTTCAGAACGTTTCTTTCGGATTATATCAATAATTTCCTGCTGATATTGATTGTATATAGGAAAGAATTTTTGAGCTTCTTGAGGGGATAGATCTAATCGATTTGAGATGAAAGCTACCTTTGCAGCTTCAATTCTTTCAAACTGTGCTTTATTATCTTGTGCTAGAATTGGAAAGCACGAGAATACTATAAAACAAAATGTAATATATAACTGTCTCATTGTCTATAATTCTATATACTATTCTTAAGATACAACTCTATTTCGTCTGCCGAAAAAGAATCTGAATAAATATCGGATTCTTCTGCTAAATGATCACTTAAAATTAATAAATCTCCCGATTCTGGATAGAATGCTAAATAATTAATAATCGTTTCTGTAGGAAGAACATCAATGCTGTGAAATTCGCTAGTCAAATTAGTCACATCTGCTTCAACAGTTTCTTCGCTTGGTTGAGTTTGATATGAGATCGCAAATATAGATACTGCTAATGCCAAGCATGCTGCAACACCATAAGATAACCAGGAATTTTTAGATCTTTTTATAGGAACAACCTGCGATTGCTTAGTTGTTTGTGCTATGATTTGTTTGTTGAGATCATTGAAAAAGCCTTCGGGTACAGAGAAGCCATCTTCATGCACAAGTGATTTTAGTTTTTCTTCACTAACTCGTGTTAAAATATCCTGAGTTAACTGAGATTGATAGTCAGAAGGTGTAGAAAAGGTTGATTCAGCTGTGTTAAGCAATTTTATATTCTGAAGAATATCTTTCTTTGAGGTTTGAAAGTAGTCTGTAGGAACGGAAAAAGGATTCCTCTTGAGGTTTGGATTTAATCCAAACTCATTCTTTTCATTTCCATTTTGACCTATTTTCTTCATATTATGATGCTTTGATGCTTTAATATCGAAAAGGTTTAATCGGCTTCTAATAAAAAACGTTCTATTTTTTTAACAGCAATATGATAGGACGCTTTTAAAGCTCCAACGCTCGTGCCTAAAATATCTGACATCTCATCGTACTTCAGATCATCAAAGTATTTCATATTGAATACGAGCCTTTGTTTATCTGGTAATGTAAGCAAAGCTTTTTGTAATTTCAATTGTGCCTGATTGCCATTGAAGTAAGGTGTGTCTGCCAAAGACTCAGCTAAATAGCTTGAGTTTTCATCATCTAAAGAAATGTTTAATTTTTGTTTCCTGCGATTGAGGAAGGTGATGCTTTCATTGGTTGCTATTCGATAGATCCAAGTATAGAGTTGTGCATCAGCTCTGAATGTATCTAGATTTTTCCAGACTTTGATGAAAATATCCTGAACCAGATCGTTTGCGTCTTCATGATCTAACACAAAACGACGGACATGCCAATAGACCTTTTGCTGATACTTTGTTAAAAGTATTTCAAAGGCCTCATCGCGTGTTCGACTGTCCGCAAATTTCTCTAGAATCAGTGCATCATCCATATGAATAAGGATAAGTACGTTGACTGCACTTATCCTCTCTAATATTATTTACGTTTTATTACTTT
Source organism: Albibacterium sp. (assembly GCF_035514885.1). Classification (NCBI taxonomy): domain Bacteria; kingdom Pseudomonadati; phylum Bacteroidota; class Sphingobacteriia; order Sphingobacteriales; family Sphingobacteriaceae; genus Albibacterium; species Albibacterium sp. The sequence goes on from NZ_DATJCH010000014.1 coordinate 32,291, forward strand.
CTGTACAGCTTTAACGATATCGTCAGCAGTCAGGCCGTATTTGGTCATCAGGTCAGCCGGTTTTCCGCTTTCCCCGAAGCTGTCGTCCACGGCAACATATTCCTGTGGAGCAGGT
>NZ_DATJCH010000015.1:0-27339 GCF_035514885.1 Albibacterium sp.
GCTTAAAATGCTTTTTTAACGCTGCCTTGAAAATCAGCGTAGGCATTTCTTTTGCTCTATTGTTGTGGTTTTTAAAGCAATTTCCAAACATTTTAAAAAATTTTATCTTTTTGTTGATAAAGTCTTAGAATACTGATTGCAAAAAAAGCGCAATCTACCTTCCATTTATCAGCCATTTCATACTTCAACTTTCCTCGTCCATATGATCGTCTCATAATCTAATTTAGAATTACAAAGCAATGAATAGCGTACGATAGTATTTCACAACTAACACATGAGTTGTGAGTTTTATTTAAGGATGAGAGATAGCTTATATAGCTTAATATTAATTTTTATGATGAATAAATCTACATTCGTGTGTATGTTTGTTCTAATATGAGAATTTTGTCTTGGAATTGTAACGGTGCCTTTCGTCGTAAATATCAACTGCTTGAAAAGTTCGGTGCTGATATTTTAATTATTCAAGAATGCGAAAACCCTGTATATTGCAAATCACAGGACTATTTGCTATGGGCTTGCAATTTTCAGTGGCACGGTGACAGCAATCATAAGGGGATTGGGGTTTTTGCAAAGAACAACATCGTATTAACCCGTAATGATTGGCCGGATGAAAACCTTAAATACTTTCTGTCTGTCAATGTCAACGGTAGATTTGACCTGGTTAATGCATGGTGCCACGGCGCCAATTCTCCAACTTTCGGCTATATTGGTCAATTCTGGAAATATTTACAAATTAATAAACAAAGAATGAATAATACGTTAGTCGCTGGGGATTTTAATAGCAATAAAATCTGGGACGTATGGGATAGATGGTGGAACCACTCAGACGTAATAAGTGAGTTGGAAGAGATTGGAATCCGAAGCTTATATCATGAGAAATACGATGAAAAGCAGGGGGAAGAGTCCTTTCCGACGCTGTTTTTACAACGAAACCTTTCAAAGCCATATCATATTGATTATGCTTTCGCGTCAAAGGCACTTACACCACTTTCAACATCTTTAAAAATTGGCGGACCGGAGGAATGGCTGCCATATAGCGATCATATGCCGTTATTGATAGAATGGTAGAGTTGCTAAGTCTCCTCCAATCATAATAGGCGAAGGACGCCGCAAAGTCTGAATTGGCGATCATTCCGGGCGGGCACGGTGAGTATATTAGAGAGATAACAACAATAAAATCTAATTCGAAAGAAAAGGACTATGTTAGTTCAATGATTGAAAATTTCCTTGACAAATCAGAAGGCAGAAAATGACGAATTATAACTCTATAAATAAAGAATAGATTTTTGGGGTAGCTATAAAAACTAACTCCGGAATGGCTTTGATTAGCATAGAATAAATTTAAATACCACATTCATTTGTAATCAGCAAAGGTCTCACGTTCATTTCACCAGTAAAGAGCTTTCACGGCATAAATTCTCCTTCGTGCCTCAGTCCGATTTATTCCATGGTCTCTTGACAGGTTCATTCACTTAAGAGATTGGAGCTTTAACAAAAGAATGGGATGGTGGGTGGTAATCGAAAGACGACTCCTCAACCTATTTCAGTGCCTGTCGGATTGCCTTCACCACTGTGGCAACGTCAAGATTGGTATCATAAATATTCAATTCATTCCGTAACAGCAGGAGCGGTTGAGCTAATGAGCGAAAAATGATGATATAAATATATTTTAACCGGCTTTTCCGATCGTCGGCCTTATAATAGGTACAGAGGTAGAATTCCTATTTGATGTTGTCAACCACATATGAGCTCATTCTTACGATCTTATCGTCTTTAAACTGATAAACATCGCAAAAGTTGCTGTCATATTCTGTGCCGTCTGCCTTCTTATTTGTGCTTGATCCTTGCACGGAGGCGCGATCTCCTTCAATCACGATGGTGCTAAACCGAAAATTGGTATGTTCCGGCATATCGCTTCCATCCATCTGACTGATCTCTGCCGTTCCATTAAAGGTAGTATGACCTGAAGACGCAGTATACATATCCCAAACCACGTCCTCTGCCAGGTAATCCATAAATGCTTCCATTCTGTTCTCAGTAAAGAGTCGATTTATTTGTTCGATAAGTTCTTTTGTTGTTGCCATAATCATAAAACATTCGTTGAAAGCATATTGTTTGTACCTTATCTTATTGTTCTAACCTTTTGTTATAAATATTACCCGGACTAATCAATCTCCATCCAGATCAAATTTAAATAGCATTCATTTGAGGCGCGGCATCGTGTGCAAGGTGTTTTCGCTTTTTGCGTATCTTCTTTTTTCGTTTACCCCACCAAACATAGAATCCGGTAATTGGTAAACTTGCGCAGATTAAGCTTACTAGGAAGAAAATGATTTTTGTAGTAATACCGCCGATAGCACCAACGTGCAGGGAAAAATTATTTCTTCTTAACCAATTAGCCAACTGTTCATCTTTCAATTTGACCTGAGACGATGGTAATTCTTTTAAAGTATGTTGATCTAAATTAACATATCTCCAAGATCCATTGATCATATCTGTACATAATTCAATAGCATCCGAAGCTTTTTTAGGGAAAGAAACGATAATTTGATCTTTATTATATTCTGCAATTTCGTCTGTTCCTTTCTTCCAAGCTTTATCAACCTGTTGCAAAGAAACAACCTTTTGATTTATTGTAGTGTCTGATTTAGAGATGATGTATTCTGTTTTTTTACCTCCAGTTAACCAATAAACTCCACTATTAAACCACGTAAAACTCATAATTAATGCCGTAATAGCCATAATTGCAGCAATGGTTAATGAATAAAACCCTAATACATTATGTAAATCATAATTTAATCGTTTAAAACGAGCCTTCCATTTTACTGTAAAGCTGTTGTTCCTTTCCTTTTTATTCCATCTTTTTGGCCACCACATGATGAGCCCACTAAGTAATATGAAGAAAAAAACAAATGTTCCCCAACCTACTACGAGTTCTCCTATTGCTTCAGGAAACCAAAGGTAAAAATGACCTTCCTCAATGACATGAAAGAAATCTTCGTGATCAACCATAGCAACCACCTCTGCAGTATATGGATTTACATATACCAGCGAATCAGAATTTAAACTGAAATGAGCAGTTTTTCCTTCACCATGGTACCAGATGGAGTAAATCTCTTTGTTTGGTAAAACATCAGCTACAGCTTTATACAAAACTGAAGGAGGTAATTGTTCTCCTTGCTTTTCAGCATGTAACCAAGGATTCGTAACCTGACGGATTTCTTGCTCAAAGACTAAAATGCAACCCGTAATGCTCAGAATTATCACTATAATTCCAGATACAATTCCAAGCCATAAGTGTAGCCATGCATTAATCTTTAGGAATATTTTTTTAACCATTTTAATCTTTAATAAAGAGTGGCACAACTACTGAAATACCGAAGTCAGAATTAAAAAGACCAAGCATTAATCGCTCAGTCTCTTTATTATTTACAAAAAATTAAAGTACATCAATTCTTAAAATATAATCGAAGTCTCCTTTGATATTTATTCCTTGGGTTACTTCATATGTTGTGGTGTTTAAATTCCAGACATAATCGTTTGCGCCTTCGCCATTAATTGCAAGATAAACCTTTCCATCCTCTACAATAACAGTTTGTATATAATCGCTGTTATCTCTTGGCAAGTCTGTAAGTTTTTTAACTAGCGTTTTATTGTATAAATCTATTACAGCATACTCATAAGTATGTGTTGTTCCGGTAACACTTAAGTTATTGTACTTTACAATAGCTTTACCGCCTCCAATAAACCATAAACCTACTGCGTTACTTCCGGTGATATTACTTACATTAAATTTATAAGATTGATCTAAGCTTGTTGTTCCATTTTTGTATTTATACACTACACTTGGCAAAGCTTTATTAACCATTTGCGGCGTAGTTAACATATATACATCTCCATTGACATCAACGTTTGAAGAAGCCGTCCATAAGCGGCTGCTTCCTGGTCCTGCAGATGCTGCATCTTCTTCTGTCCCTATCATTACTAATCCTGTGCTGCTGTATTTTGCAACGCCAAACAAAGCTTTGTCATAGCTAGGATCTGGCCAGTCTTTGGTATAATTGAATCCGAAATAAACATTGCCATTAGAGAATTCAAGATTCCCAATACTGATACCGCTATAACCTGTTGGAATTGCCGGAAGAGCCAACTCGCCGTTCACAAATTTGAAAGTTTCTATATCTACAATTGAGTAAAGTATTTTGGTGTAGTCACCATTTGGACCAGCAATAATTAACGTGTTATCATTAGCCCAGGTATACGTTGCAGAGGCGAAGTTTACATGTACATAAGGTGCTTCTTTTACAGGTGTCCAATTGTTGTTTTTTAATTCAAATTTCACAAATGAACCTTCTTCTTCATTTATGTAGTAATAATATCCTTTGTGAGGAATTATTCCATAATCTGCCCTTCCTGTAACCTCTCTTCCATTTCCTGATAAAGAAACGCTACCTTCGTCTACAGAGTTTACACCAACAACGTATTGACTGGTATTTGGCCAACTTCCAACTTGTAGCCATAAAACGTAATTCCCATCTGTTGTTTGATCATCAGGTAATGTTTTATCCTTTGAACAGGAAAATAAAACCGTTAATAAGAGTAAGAATGAAATTGATTTTAATATGATTTTCATGATTTTTTGGATTTTAATTTTTGCTAATAAAGTATCTTAGTTTTACATAATACGCTCTACCTTCTTTTTGAAGTTTGAAATTGTCGTATGCTAATTGATTTGTTAAGTTATTACACTCAAGAGAAATATTATATTTCGATTTCTGGAAAGAATAGGTAAGACTTGCGTTGTGGATAGTTTGTGTAGGAATTTCATCAATAACAGCACCTAAACCTTCCCAAGTTCTATAATACCAGTGTATATAATTTATGCTCCAATTAAATTGTACTCTGGAATCTTTTCCAATCAAATCGTTTTTACCAATTCCAAAATCTGCGTTGCCAAAAAACCAAGGTTGATTAGGTAATTTCTTGTTATAGGTATTTTCGTTACTGCTGGTATTTGCCGAACTGAAACTGATTGATTTTTGATAGCTCGCGTTTACAGTTGCATTTAAAAAATCTTTATAATTGTATCGTACTTCCGCTTCTGCTCCGCTAATATTAATTTTATCCAGATTCTCGTAGATTGTCCTTGGCGTATTAGATTGATATACTTTAGCATAAATAAAATCCTTAGCATAACGTAAAAAGCCATTTGCTTCTATAAATAACTGGTGGTTCTTATTTAATGTTTTTGAATAAAATGTACCTAAATTAAAGTTATAGCTATGCTCGGGCTTTAAATCTAAATTAGCTACAGTATTCACGCCATCTCCAAACATTTCTCCTGCTTCTTGTAGTCTGTAGGCTTTTTCAAAAGAGAATTTTAACCCCAAATCCTTAACTAAATAATATCGACTAGACAAACCGTACCCAAGAGAATTATCTGAACTGCGAATGTTTTCATAAACAGCATTATCTGAACTGTATTTGTTGAGTTTTAAACCTAAACCATAATATTTTGAGAATAATACGTTGCTTAATTTGTTGCTGAATAGGTCCTGTTGGTATGCAAAACCCAAGATATTTTTCCTCACAATTCCAGGGTTATCGTCCGAACTGGTGATGAGTTCGTTAAAGCTGTTGTTTTCTACTCTATCGAATACATAGTTCAGATTTAATGAATGCTCGTGGTTTATATTATATGAAATATTAGTTCGGCCAATAATATGAGGTCTAATTAAATTGTTAATAGAGAAAAGAGAACTTATTTCTGCCGACTCATTATATGCGTATACGTTGTTCCAATAGTATTTTCTTCTTGCTGTATCGGTAACTATAGAGATATCCTTTGAGTAGCCCCAATAGGTGTTTGCATTTAAGCCCTCAACAAACAAATTATTTTTAGAATATCTAATACCTGTGTTTATACTATGTCCATCCCTTGTTGCCATACCATAAACATTTCTTTGGTCGGTTCCAGTTTGCAATTGCTGATCAAAACCGGTATACGAGAAATTAACAAACAATGCATCAGCATAAGGCTTATTACTGATACCAACTTCTGCCTGTCCGAACGCAGATTTATACCTGTTATGGAAACGTTCGGCGTCAAGCGTGATAAACTTACTGGTTTCATCTATTGTAATTTTATTACCAACTATATTATCCCCAGTAATTCCTCTTACACCTATCATTTTGTAGTTATTATCTGAATAGTTAGTGAATCCATTCAGTCTAAATGTTAATCCGGTTTTCTTATTTACCAATTGAGTGCTTAAAGCATTTTTATTGGTGTTAAAAGAACCATAACTAGTGCTGAAATCAACGTAATTTTTAGTGCTTCTATTGGTGATGATATTTACCGCCCCGCCTAATGCATCAGAGCCTAAAGAAACTGGAACCACACCTTTATAAACCTCTATACTTTCTGCAAGATTTACCGGGATATTATTAAAGCTCATTGCTGTTCCTAATATCTCCAGAGGGATGCCATCAATAAAAAACTTGATTTGCTTACCTGATAAACCATTTACTGAAAAATCAAAATCACCTCCAACACCTCCTTTTTCTCGTACTTTTACACCTGTAGATTTGTTTAAGATCTGGCTTAGGTTTGTATTTGTATTTGCAAACTGTTTAGTTTCTATGGCATTTACTGCAAATCCGGATTCTTTTAATTCCTGTGTTTTGGTTTTGCCGGTAACTGTAACCGTTTGCATTTCTGTAGTACTTTCTTCAAGTAATAATGTAAGATTTAACACCTCGCCAGTTTTTAAACTTACTTTTTGTTGCAAAGGTTGGTAGCCAATATGAGAAACAAGCAGGGTATAGTCTCCTGCTTTTATATTACTGAAAGCGAACTTCCCGTCTTTATCTGTTGGCGTTGATTGGGCTAATTCTTTCAATTGTACAGAAACTTGTACCATAACTCCATGGCGGTCTCTTATTTGTCCCAAAATTTTAGCAGTATTTTGTGCAGTGGCTACAAAAGAGAAAAAAGATAGTACAGTTATAAGTAGAAGTTTAATATTCATGTTGTATTATTAATCTAATTACCGCAAACGTACGTTTATTTAGATTAAATACAAATAAAAATTAAATGATTTTATTTTTTATTTCATGCCTATCGGTAATGCTAATTAGAGCTAACATAGGTCAGTTTACAGTCTAGACGCAACGAAAACTTAAATATTACCTGTTCCCTTTTGTCTTTAAGTTCGTGGTTATTGATTCCTACAGATTTCGTATTAGAAAGCTCCAGACTTGTGTTCCATATTTGCTTGAATATTATGTTGTAATCGATTTATACCATTTCCGAGGCAAAATCTGTACATTGCTTCAAACTAAAGCTTGATTATCCCCATAAACCAGTTACGGTGAGCAGATTCTAGTTCCACCAACTTTGGAATATCTGAACATAAATCTAAGATTTTATGTCATTATCAGGCAAGATAAACGAATAATTTTCGATTATCTTGTTATTTTATTACATTTGAGTATGGAAATTAACCGGCTTATAGGTATTCATGCGGAACAACCATTGACACATCAGTTATTGATGTCATGGCTAAAAGGTTATAAGCGTCCTAATGATAAAATTTTAGGGTTGAAAGCTCAAGGGATTTTAGAGCCGTTAAAAAAGGGTTTATACATAGCTGGACCTTCGGTAACGGATAAGAAACCTGATGTTATGCTTGTAGCGAACCATTTATTGGGGCCAAGTTATATCTCGTTGGAAACAGCATTGTCTTATTATGGGTTAATACCAGAACGGGTGTACGAAATATCATCCATGACGACAAAGGCATCCCGCTCCTTTAATACGGTATTGGGCATGTTCACATACACCCGTCTTCCCTTGCCATACTACTCCTTTGGTTTACAGATGCTTCTACTTCCGTCCAGTCAGTATGCTATTATAGCGTCACCAGAAAAGGCATTATGTGATAAAATAATAACCACATCGGGATTGACGTTAAGGAGTGTCCGAAATGCCTATGATTATCTTGTTGATGATATGCGGATAGACGAATCTGCATTGAAGGATTTGAATACGAATATGATAAAGGAATGGCTTCACGATGCACCAAAAAAGGATAGCTTATTGATGGTGGTTAAAATGATAGAACAATTATGATAAAGGAATGGCTTGACAGTTACAAACCTAGGAATGAGCAGGACGCTAAAGATGGACTAAGGGAAATCATGCAGGAAATAGCTCTTGCAGGCCTTTATCGAGCTGGCTTTTTTGAAAAGGCTGCTTTTTATGGTGGTACAGCATTAAGGATATTTTATGGCTTGGACAGGTTTTCGGAGGATCTGGACTTCTCACTCCTTGAGGTGAATCCAGAATTTGATCTCAGTAAATATCAAGAAGCGATCGTTCATGAATTTGAATCATTAGGGATGAAAGTGTCTATCAGGGAGAAGAAAAAAGTGGCTAAGAGCAATATTGATTCGGCATTTTTAAAATCAGAAACACTTTGGAGTGAATTAGTTCTAGAAGGTGTCATTCCTCAGCAAGGGGTTGATCGGATCGCCAATATCAAAATCAAGATTGAGGTGGATACGGAACCACCTTTGGGCTTCGAAACGGAGGAAAAGCTACTCTTACGTCCTTTTTCTTTTTATGTGAAGTGCTTTGTTCTTCCTGATCTATTTGCTGGTAAAATGCACGCCCTTCTCTTTCGTAAATGGGGGCAAAATGTGAAAGGACGAGATTGGTATGATATGGAATGGTATATTAAAAAAGGTACTGTCCTTAACTTGAACCATTTTGCATTACGAGCCAAAGATAGCGGCGATTGGGAAAGGAATACGATTAACGAAATAGAGTTTAGAGAGCTATTGACCCAAAAGATTGATACAGTAAATATGCAATATGTTAAAGCGGATATTAAGCGCTTTATTCGCGATCAAAGTACTCTTGAAATATGGAGTCCGAAATATTTCCATGAATTGGCGGATCATTTGAGAGTGAAAGAAGGTTAGAAGTGCTTCTATGAATCATTTGTGGAAGGTGTCACAATTATTCATGAAGCTATTTTTGGGGAAGATTGCAGTTGAATCATCGAAAATATTTAATATATTGTATTTAAAATGAGATTACTATGAATGCAATAAATTTAAAGAAATCCACTTCACTACGTTTGGATGCGGAGTTGTATAATTACATAGAGAAGCTGGCAAAAAAGGAAAATAGAAGCGTCAATAATTTCATTGAAACGGTTCTTGCTAATGCAACACGTTTCCACGATCCGAACAGTGAGACAAGACAGGCTATTGAAGACGCAAAAAAAGAAAGACCTTCTTTGAAAAGGTATGATAACACGGACGACTTGTTAAATGATTTGATGGCTGATTAATGGCAGCGCAAAATATATTCTGTGTACCGTTGTCTCATCCCAATTTCTTCCTCAACGCTGCCATATCCTCACTGATCTTCTTTTCTAATACCTTGGCGTAGATTTGTGTGGTTGCAATTTTGGTATGACCTAGCATCTTACTGACCGTTTCAATCGGAACGCCATTGGAAAGGGTCACCGTTGTTGCAAAGGTATGCCTTGCCAAGTGGAAGGTGATGTTTTTCTTGATGCTGCAGATCTCGGCAATCTCTTTTTAGGTAAGCATTTACTTTTTGATTGGATATCATGGGAAAGACGGTGCCCGTGACTGCCGCTCTAGGATTATGTTTATATTTCTTTAATATTTCAATAGCTTTGGGTAGAAGTGGGGTGGTCACAGGGCTGTCGGTTTTCTGCCTGCAGGTACGTATCCATACTTCACCGTCGGAAGCTTCCACAATGTTATCATGCGTGAGGTTGATCACATCGACATAGGTAAGGCCGGTATAGCAACAGAATACAAACAAGTCCCGGATCATATCGATCCGCGCAATTTCAAAAACTTTACTTTCCAGCTTAGCCAATTCGGTGTCGGATAGGTGTTCTCGGTTTACCTTTTCAATTCTGAGTTTATAGTTCATAAAGGGATCCTTGGTTATCCATTCCAAACGCATGGCCAGATGCACCATTTTTTTCAGGCGAATGATGTGTTTCATGACGCCGTTGTTGTTCATGGGCTTCTGATGGTCCAGGGGTTTATGGTTCCGCAAGAAGGTTTCAAAATCAAAAATGAATTTATAGTCGATATCAGTGAGAAAGAAGTCCACCGCACGGAACTTCTTTTGAATAAACTTTATTAGGTAGCGCTGGGTGACGTAATAATGTTTTAGGGTGCTCCACTTCAAGGTGCTTGAGGCAGTTTCATTGTGGTATTCAAAAAGGCTAGTGAGGGTCTGTGCTTCTTCGATGTTGCCAAAGAAGTGATCTTTCACCGATTGGGCTGTGACTCTTTTTCCGCTTAGCATCAGCTGTTGATAAATACCTCCCAAAGTCAACCGCACATCTTGCAGGTATTTATTGATCTGTTTGAATTCCTCACGCGTTCCTTTGAGTGCTCCTTTTGTATTATCCCAGAAGTTTAAATCAACAAACTGTTTTAAAGCAATGTAGCAACGTTTTTTATTAACGGTAATACAGGCGTAAACTGGTGCATTTCCTTCTTTTTCCTTGTCCGCTCTAATGGTAAAATGGACGCCAAATGATTGTGATGTTTTCATAAAAATACTCTTTAATCCTCCATAAACTTGATTTAACCCGTTTAAACGCTATTTTAGGTAACACAGATTGTTCGTTTTTATGCCAATTTTAAACCTAAAAACCGCTCTTTTTGTAAACTTTTTAGGCTTCATAATGCTGACATACAGCGCGTTGTATCGTTTTGTGTTACCTAAGTTAAACATTTAAAATAGGTAGTCGGATAGGTAACGAGAATGAAGGATTCTTATGGATTAATATGAACTACTTAAAAGTAGAAAACCCTGTAAATCAGACTATTTACAGGGTTTCGGACTAGCGTGAACTAGTATTTTGTGCGCCCACCTGGGCTCGAACCAGGGACCAAAAGATTATGAGTCTTCTACTCTAACCAACTGAGCTATAGGCGCAGAATTCAGTTTGGGTTTTGAGAGGGCAAATGTACATATTTGTATCTATAATTTGAAAATAATATGCGAAATATAAACAATATCATTTTTGACTACGGGAATGTTATTTTCCAGATAGATTTTATGAGGGCTAAGCAAGCTTTTCAAGCGCTTGGAATTCAGGATGCTGATTCTTTTTTTTCACATAAGGAGCAACATGCTCTCTTTGATAAGTTGGATACAGGAAAAATTTCTGCTGCTGAATTTTATGAGGGTATTAGGGGTTTTTCTGGTGGAAGGGAGCTTTCTGACGAGCAAATTAGAGATGCATGGAATGCTTTACTGATAGGTGTGCCGAAGGGGAACCATGAGGTTTTGTTAGAAATGAAGTCGAAATATCGTACATTTTTATTGAGTAATAATAATGAGATCCACTATCGTTTTCTGATGGATTATTTAAAGAAGGACTATGGTATTGCAGATAATTCGGGCTTTTTTGAAAAGGATTATTACTCGCATTTAATGGGGATGAGGAAGCCTAATCGGGAGATTTTTGAATTTGTAATTAATAAGCAAAACTTAGTGCCAGAAGAAACCTTATTTATTGATGATAGTCCCCAGCATTTGCAGACGGCAAAAGAGTTGGGGCTTCAAACGGTACTATCAACTTCGGCTGATTCTTTTCAGGAGCTGATTAAGGGATTGAAGCTTTAAGCCAGGGTTTAGATTATTTAGATTGCTTTCGTCTTTCAATTTCCTTTATAATTAAGTTAAGCTCACGACTGGTTTGTCCGTGAACGGATGTGTTTTCCTGGGCTCTTCTTAATAGATAAGGCATGACCGCTTTAACCGGACCATAGGGCATGTATTTAGCAACATTATAGCCTGATGCTGATAGGTTGAAGCTAAGATTGTCGCTCATGCCCAAAAGTTGAGCAAAATATATTCCGGGATGATTGTGGGGAACGTTTCGTTTATCGATCTCGATGGCTAGTAATCGAGAGCTTTCCTCATTATGGGTTCCGGCCATAAATGCGATGCGATCTAAATGGTCTAAACAAAAAAGGAGTGCCTCATTATAATCTTGATCAGATGCTTCTTTCGTGGCTTGGATAGGTGAGGGGTATTCTTTTTCTTCAGCGCGGTCGCGTTCCAGTTCCATATAGGCTCCACGAACGAGTTTGGCACCTAAATAGAATTCTTTGCTCTGGGCTAATTGGAAATCGTTTTTTAAAGAGGACAATTTATCGTGACGATATAACTGATACGTATTAAATACAATTGGTTTTTGACGATTGTATTTTTGCATCATCTCTAATGCTAGATCATCTATAATATCTTGAATCCATGAGTATTCAGCATCTATTAGAACTTGCAGATCTGATTCAAAACAAGCTTTACATATGCGATCGATACGAAGCTTAACATTCTCAAACTCTTTATTTTCTTGATCGCTTAGTTTTTCTTTGGCATTGATTTTTTGAAGCAATTCGAATCTTCCTAATCCGGTTACTTTGAATACTGAAAAAGGGATATGCTTGTCTTTTTGAGCTCGTTGAATGGTACGTAAAATTTCTTCGCAGGTGGCGTTAAAATCGGTTTCCGTATCTTCTCCTTCAACTGAATAGTCTAGTATGGTATGTACATTATAGGAGGCAAGATGCTGGATGGCTGTTTCACAATCGCTTATATTTTGACCTCCACAGAAGTGCTTGAAGATGGTATTCTTAATAATACCCTGAATTGGTAAGCCAATTTTGAGTGCGAAATTAGTCGCGTAACTTCCAAACTTGACTAAGGGATTTATTGAGATGAGTTTAAATAGCCAATATGCTCTTTGTAGATCTGCATTAGATTTACTTTTGAATGCTATTTCTGTATTTTCAAATGAAAGCACTTTTGTTTTACTTTCCATGATGATGATTTTTTAAAGAATGGTGCAAATGTAGCTATAAAACAAGTTTGATATTAGGTTATTTTTATAGATTAGCTGTAACTTCGACCTATGATTGAATTTAAGATTGAAACTGAATATATTCCGCTTATATCCTTATTGAAAGCAACAGGTTTAGTAGAGAATGGTGGGGAAGCGCAAGCCGTTGTTTCTGAGGGAATGGTGTTTTGTAATGGCGAGGTTGAATTGCGTAAACGTTTTAAAGTTAGACCGGGTACTTCTGTAGAATTTGAAGGTCATTTAATTAAAGTTATATAAATATAAAAGCACATAGCTTATCCAATACGATGAAGACAATAGATAGTTTAGGTTACTCCATATTTTTTCAAAATCAATTTGCTAGTTTAAACAGATTTCTTAAAGAGCGATCATATTCTAAGGTATTTATTCTGACAGACCGAAATACGGGAGAACAGTGTTTGCCAGTATTAATTGCGGGCATGCCTGTTGATTTTGAATATGATATTATTGAAGTAGACCCGGGGGAGGAGAATAAGAATATAGATTTTTGTATAGGAATCTGGAAGATGTTGCTTGATTTTGGCGCTGACCGCAATTCGCTGTTAATTAATTTGGGAGGTGGGGTAGTGACGGATATGGGTGGTTTTGCCGCATCAACTTTTAAGCGTGGAATTGATTTTGTTCAGATGCCTACTACATTATTGTCGCAAGTAGATGCTTCTGTTGGTGGGAAGACAGGTATTGATATGGATTCTGTAAAGAACATTATTGGAACCTTTACTCAGCCTCAAGCAGTATTTATTAATGCTGACTTTTTAAAGACACTTAGCAAAAGGCAGCTGATTTCTGGATATGCTGAGATGATAAAACATGCTTTTATTTTTGATGCGGATTATTTTCAGGAGGTAAAAGGAATTGACTTTGATGATATTGATGAGGAGCTGATTTATCGATCTGTTGAGATTAAGAATAAGGTTGTGACCCAAGACCCTAAAGAGCAAGGCTTGCGTAAGATTCTGAACTTTGGACATACCATAGGTCATGCTGTTGAAACCTATTCTTTGAATAGGGATGCTAATCCTTTATTGCACGGTGAAGCGATAGCCATCGGGATGATTTGCGAGGCATATCTTTCTTATCAGTATAATGGTTTAAAGGAGGGTCAGCTTGCAGAAATAGTTAAAGCTCTTAGAAGTATTTTCCCTGATTATCAATTGAAGTCGGAAAGCTTTTCTGATTTGATTGCGATTATGAAGAATGATAAAAAGAATACCGATGATAATATTGGTTTCGCCTTATTAAAAGAAATTGGACATTGCGATTTCAATCATTACTTAGATGAGGATAAAATAAAATCTGCCTTGACTTACTATCAGGAAACGGTAAGTGAGTAAGATCTTTTTATAAGTCGGGTTGGCCGGCATCTACCCATGCGCTATACCAAAAGCTGCTTAAGGTGATAATAGCAGCTCGCATTTGTCTTTCAATCATTCCGTTAAGGGCTTGATGGTAGGCTTTTGAATAGGGTTGTGAATAGCTTTTTATCAATGAATTGTTTCGGTTCTCGAAAATGTATTTTTGATCGTCGGGGAATTCTTGATTTAAACGTTTTTCGATCATAAGAACAGAGTCTGTTAGTGAAAAGCTATGCTTTATGATTTCCCACGATTTTAAAAGGGGCGATTCTATATATTGAGCTCTCCCTACAAAGAAATTGTAGTTTGGCGCGTATAATTCGGGCAGTCGACTTTCCCAAAATGCATGAATACCTTCCTGATCCGTTAATTGACCATTGTAGTTTTTGGTGGTATGTAGCGGGGAATGAGCATCAGCAATATAATGCCCTATATCTGCCGATACGCGTAGTATAAGTTGGGTGTTTTTTTCTTTGAAAGCATTCACCAACTGCATATAGCTGAAATGTATTTGCCAGGGCAGTATTCCATTTGCTCTTAAGGTATCTTCGGGTATTTTGTTGATTGCATCTTGCCAGTATAATGGTATACTGTCGAATAGGTGAGTGTCATAAGCATCTATATCAATGAAGTGGCGTTCGGCTTCTCCTGAATTAACATATCGGCGTTTGTCAGCATCCACAGCATTTTCTTTGATATAAGTGATGTGTTTTTTATAGAAGCTAACCAGTGGAACAGGTAAGGTAAATACAGCAGCTTCATTAATCGTTCTATGAGCATAGAAACCCCATGAACTAAATAGAAGGATTAGGAAAAGAGCTACACTTAAGGAGACAAGCCACCGCATTTATCTAACATAGGTATTTATTAATATAGAACCTAATGTTGAGGGTGCTTGATAATAGGGTTAATATTTTTTGAAAAGGTTTGATTATTAAAAATTTTCATGGTACATTTGCAATCCGAAAAACATTAAAGGAATAAAAGCTAAAAAAATGGCAAATCATAAATCAGCTATAAAAAGAATTAGAGCAAACGCTGCGAAGCGCTTAAGAAATCGTTACCAAGCGAAGACAACTCGTAATGCAATTAAAAAATTGCGTTTAACTACTTCTAAGGAAGAAGCAGTTTCACAGTTACCACAAGTGGTTTCTATGATAGACCGTCTTGCAAAGAAGAATGTAATTCATAAGAAAAAAGCATCAAACAATAAGTCTAAGTTAACGAAATTCGTTAACGCCTTATCATAAATATTAAAGCCTTTTTGGTTTTCAGAAAAGGGTTACTGTTTTCAGTAACCCTTTTTGTATTAGCCCCCTTTGACCATCTCCTCTAATTTGTGGTTTTGATAAGTTAATAAGGTATCGCCTTCAATAATATGGATGCGTTAATTCCTAATTTCTTTATCATGTTGGGTATTACTATCTCTTATTGTAATACTTAATTTAATTTGATTCCATGGAATTACCCTATAAACCACACATTGCAATTAATCAATGGGCAGAAGAGGATAGGCCTCGCGAAAAGTTGTTGTTGCAAGGAAGGCGCGCCTTGAGTGATGCAGAATTGCTTTCCATCTTAATTGGCAGTGGATCTAGAAATGAATCGGCGGTAGAGCTCAGCAGACGTATCTTGAACGAGAATGGAAATGACTTAAATCAACTCGCTACGCTTCTGGTTGAGGATTTATATTCTTATAAAGGCATTGGTGAAGCAAAGGCGATTACTATTATTGCTGCCTTGGAGCTGGGACGAAGAAGGAGTGAAACTGCGGAGGTTTCAAAAAAGCAGATTGGCAGTAGCAAAGATGTGTTTGATGTGTTGAAGTTGCAATACATGGATTTGAATCATGAGGAGTTTTGGATTCTTTTGTTAAATCAGGCAAATCGGGTTCAAAGTAAACAGTTAATTAGTAGAGGTGGTAGGGCAGGTACGGTGGTTGATGCCAAACTGGTTTTTGAGAGTGCTTTGAGGCATAAGGCCACTGCCATAATTTTAAGTCATAATCATCCTTCCGGAAATTTGAACCCAAGTGAACAGGATCGGAGCTTAACTAAAAAGCTTTTTGAAGGTGGAAAATTGCTCGATATCCGAGTTTTAGATCATTTGATATTCTCTAATAATTCTTATTATAGTTTTTCTGACGAAGGGCTTCTGTAAATTCTGCAAACTTGATGCTAATTTATATCTTTGCATAATTCTAAAACAGTAAGACACTCAAATGAGAATATCATATAATTGGCTCAAGGACTTTTTAAAAATAGATAAAACACCTGAAGAGCTATCTGAAATATTAACAAACATTGGACTCGAAGTTGAAGGTTTGGAAGAGGTGGAGGATGTGCCAGGTGGACTTGAAGGCTTAATTATTGCAGAAGTATTGAGTTGTGAACAGCATCCAAATGCTGATAGATTACGTATAACCACGGTTGATAATGGAAGTGGAGAGCCGTTGCAAGTAGTTTGCGGTGCTCCTAATGTAGCTAAAGGACAAAAGGTAATATTAGCAGGGGTGGGTACAACTGTTTTTCCTTTGAGTGGAGAACCTTTTAAGATTAAAGAGTCCAAGATTCGTGGTGAACTTTCGCAAGGAATGATTTGTGCAGAAGACGAAATTGGATTGGGAAAGTCGCATGATGGGATCATGGTGCTACCTTCTGAAGCGAAGATTGGTGTATTAGCAAAAGAATACTTCAATATACAGTCGGATACGATTTTCGAGATTGGTTTAACACCTAATCGTTCTGATGCAGCATCTCATTTAGGTGTTGCTCGTGATATCGCTGCCTTTCTACGGAAAGATTTTAAAATGCCGGATATCGCTGCGGTTAGTTTTGGTGATAGCCAGAATGAAATTAAAGTTTCTATTGAAAATGAAGCTGCCTGCCCGAGATACACTTCTTTAACAATTAAGGGAATAACTGTAAAGGAATCACCAGAATGGTTGAGGAGTCGTTTGTTATCAATTGGTGTACGACCAATCAATAATATCGTAGATATTACAAATTATGTTTTGCATGAGCTTGGTCAGCCTCTTCATGCTTTTGATGCAGATAAGATAGCTGGTAAGCAAATCATTGTTAAGACTTTATCTGAAGGGTCGCCTTTTGTAACATTGGATGAGGTAGATAGGAAACTATCTTCTAATGATTTAATGATATGTGATGCAGAAAAACCATTGTGTATCGCCGGAGTTTTTGGAGGACTTTCTTCAGGAATTAAGGAATCTACGACTTCTGTGTTTTTAGAAAGTGCTTATTTTAATGCAGTTTCTGTTCGTAAGACTTCAAAATATCATGGGTTGAAAACAGACGCGTCTTTCCGTTTTGAAAGAGGAACTGATCCTGATATCACAGTTTTTGCTTTACAAAGAGCTACTAAATTAATTCTGGAATTGGCAGGTGGAGAAGTTATTGGCGGGGTTTCTGATATTTATCTAAGTCCAATTAAGCCAGTGAATATTTCGGTTGTTTATCGGAATGTGCAGAGATTAATAGGAAAGGATATCCCTAACGAAGAGATTAAAGCAATTATAGGCTCGTTGGGAATCAATATTCTAAAAGATAATGGTGAGGTTCTAGAAGTGGAAGTTCCTCCTTATCGGGTTGATGTGACGAGAGAAGTAGATATTGTAGAAGAAGTACTTCGCCTTTACGGTTATAATAATATTGAGATCAGCCAGCAGATAAAGGCTTCATTGAATACTTCTCCAAAACCAGATAGAGAATTAATAGAGAATCAAATTTCTGATCTCCTAATTGGAAATGGGTTTCATGAAATTTTGAATAATTCTTTAACAAAGATTGCATATGCAGATAAACCGGATGAAGCAGTTCGTATAATCAATCCTTTAAGTAGTGATTTAGATGCAATGCGACAGAGTTTATTGCATTCCGGACTGGAGGTTGTTGCTTATAATCAAAAGCGGAAGTTTGCTGATCTAAAGCTTTTTGAATTTGGGAAAGTGTACTTTAAGTCTCCTAAAGGTTATAACGAAAATAAACGTTTGGGAGTGTTTCTAACAGGAGACATGAATCGTGAGCAGTGGAATAATGTTGATGAAAAGGTTTCTTTCTTTGATTTGAAAGGTATTGTTGATGGGATACTAGGTCGTTTGAATATTAAGAAGTTTCAGACAAGAGATGTAACAAAGAAGTCTTTTTCTTACGGACTAACCTATGCCAGAGGTGAACAAGTATTTGTGGATTTCGGTGTTGTTGACAAAAAGACATTGAAGTTGATGGATGTTCAGGGTGAGGTTTTCTATGCTGACTTCAATTGGGATATAATCTTAAAGAGTATAACGAACAATAAGATAGTTTATAAAGAGGTTTCTAAGTTTCCATCTATAAGAAGAGATCTTGCAATTTTAGTTGATGAAAATGTATCATTCGCTTCCTTAAAAGGAATAGCAGAGAAGACGGAACGGAAAATACTAAGAGAAGTTAATGTTTTTGATGTATACCAAGGCGATAAGCTGCCAGCTGGTAAGAAGTCTTATGCTCTGAGTTTTATATTCCAGGATGAAGAAAAAACATTGACGGACAAACAAATTGATTTAGTGATTCAGAAATTTATACTTAACTTTGAGAAAGAACTCAATGCTGAAATAAGAAAATAAGATATAACGCATGCCAACTGTTTCTGACCAATTAACCCGTATAGTTGACCGATCAACAAAAATCATTGACTTATGTGTTACTTTACAGGAAGAGAATGACTTATTAAAGCTTGAGAATCAATCGTTAAAAGTAGCTGTAGAAGTTAGTACAGAAAAGATAAAGAACTTAGAAGAAAAGATAAAGACACTTACAATAGCAAGATCTCTAGACGGATTAAATGAGAGTGTTGAATTAATAAATGAGAAAAACATTGGCATAAAGCAAAAAATTGACGATTTTGTGCGTGAAATTGACAAGTGTATTTTGTTACTTAAATAAAACGGCAATTGCCGGCAAACAAGGCTCAAATGGGAGAGATTTCCATAAAAATAAATATTGCAGATAGAATTTATCCCCTTCGGATAGCAACGGAAGAAGAAGAGGTTATAAGGAGAGCTGCAAAGCTGATAAATGATCGCATGAAGGAGTTTCAGGACAATTATGCGGTTCGAGATAAGCAAGATTTGCTATCTATGTGTGTGTTACATTATGCGACAGCTACGTTAAAAGCGGATGATTCTTCGAAACAAGAAGATAAGGAAGTTGCAAAAAAAGTGCATCAGTTAGATGAATTGCTATCTGGTTTTTTTAGCTAATAGACGTTCTTTAAAATAGAGCCATAAAAGTTTAGCCGCAGTTAAATGTGGGTTTCACTATTAAAAACTTAACGCTTCAATATTACATGCGTGAAATAGGTGTATTCTATTTGGTTTCCATCTAGAAATGATCAAAACGCAAATCCTGTATAGATGAAGTTTTTAATATATGGAGCCCTTGTTTTCTGCGGTTTTTTTTTGATAATAATAAATGGAGTTTGAGTTTAAGGATTAGAGACTCATAATATTTGAAAATAAATATGGAATCAATACTATACATCATTTTAGGTCTCGCGATAGGAATAGTCATAGGCCGATATCTTCTTCGAATTGTCTTTAAGAAACAGGAACTTGCTGTTCAGAATAAAGCAAAAAAGATATTAAAGGAAGCTGAACAAAATGCAGAGCATTTAAAAAAGAATAAGCTATTGGAAGCTAAGGAGAAATTCCTTCAATTGAAATCTGAGCATGAAACTGAGGTTAGTCAGAGAAACAATACTCTTAATCAACGAGAAAATAATGTACGTCAGAAAGAACAATCTATCAATCAACGTTTAGAGAAGATTAATCGCGAGTCTCAGGATTTAGAGAATCAGCGTAAGAATCTGGAAAGACTAGTTGATTTAAATGAAAAACGACAAGAAGAAGTTGAAAATCTAAAGTCTCAACAAATTACTCAATTAGAGTCCATAGCTGGTTTATCAGCTGAGGAAGCAAAGAATCAATTAGTTGATAATTTGAGAGAAGAGGCTCGTACGAAGGCTCTTAGCCAAATAAAAGATATTGTTGCGGAAGCTAAATTAACCGCTAGCAAAGAGGCAAAGAAAATTGTTATTCAAACAATTCAGAGACAAGCTACAGAAAGTGCAATCGAGAATACCGTTTCTATCTTCCATATTGAAAGTGATGAAATTAAAGGTAGGGTGATTGGAAGAGAGGGCCGAAATATCAGGGCTTTGGAAGCTGCAACTGGAATTGAAATTATAGTTGATGATACGCCTGAAGCGATTATCTTATCTGGTTTTGATCCTATTCGTCGGGAAATAGCGCGTTTGGCATTACATAGATTGGTTACTGATGGTCGTATTCACCCGGCTCGTATTGAAGAGGTAGTGGCTAAAACGAAGAAGCTAATTGATGATGAAATTGTAGAAATTGGTGAAAGAACAGTAATTGATTTAGGTATTCATGGATTACACCCTGAACTAATCAGGATGGTAGGTAGAATGCGTTATAGATCTTCTTATGGTCAAAACTTACTGCAACACTCGCGAGAAGTAGCAAACTTTTGTGCAACAATGGCCGCAGAATTAGGTTTAAATGTTAAAATGGCGAAGCGTGCGGGCTTACTTCATGATATAGGAAAGGTGCCAGATGATAATCCTGAACTACCACATGCTCTTTTAGGTATGCAGCTTGCAGAAAAATATAAAGAGCATCCTGATGTGTGTAATGCTATTGGAGCTCACCATGATGAAATAGAAATGACATCAATGATTTCGCCGATTATTCAAGCTTGTGATGCTATATCGGGCGCTCGACCTGGAGCAAGAAGAGAAGTTGTTGAAAGCTATATTAAGCGTTTGAAAGATCTGGAATCACTTGCTTTATCATACCCTGGTGTTGAAAAGACCTTTGCAATTCAAGCTGGGCGCGAATTAAGAGTGGTAGTTGAAAGTGAAAAGATATCTGATGCACAATCAGAAGTTTTAGCGGCAGATATTTCTAACCGTATACAGACTGAAATGACCTATCCAGGACAAATAAAGGTAACTGTAATCCGAGAAACTCGTTCTGTTTCATTTGCAAAATAGAATGCTATGACTAAAAAGAGTGTTCGGAATAGGAAACCTATGAGTAAGCTTGATGCGCTTTTTCTTCAATATGCAGATAGTCATCAAAATCCGACAAATATTTTGATTCATTGGATATGTATTCCTCTTATTTCATTCGGTATTTTCGGTTTGATATGGAGTATTCCTTTTCCTTATATCGAATTACTAGGTAAGTATAATGGTTTTGTTAATTGGGCTTCCTTCGTAGTTGCATTTTCTATTTATTATTATTTGAAACTATCTCCTACCTTATCGTATGGGATGTTATTGATAATCGGATTTTTTAGTTATTTAATTGTTCAATTAGAATATTGGGAATTAGCAGGCGGACCGGCTCTTTGGTTAGTATGTTTGCTAATCTTTATAATATCATGGATCGGACAGTTTATCGGACATAAAATTGAGGGTAAGAGACCTTCTTTTTTAATAAGTTTGAAATTCTTTTTAATAGGACCAATATGGTTATTAGCTAAAGTTTATAAGAGGGTTAGGATACCCATTTAAATAAATTTTCTTTGTTAAGGAAAGAGAAGATGAAAGTTTTATATGCCATACAGGGAACTGGGAATGGTCATCTATGCAGAGCGATGGATGTTGTTCCCAGCTTAAAGAAGATAGCAGATGTTGATATCTTATTAAGTGGAACTCAAGCGGATATTCAATTGCCATTTGAGGTTAAGTTTCGATTAAAAGGATTAAGCTTTATCTTCGGTAAGTCTGGTGGGGTTGATCTGTGGAAAACTTTTATTCATTCACAATTCCGGTTATTTATAAAAGAAGTAAACGCTTGTCCGGTTAATGACTATGATCTTGTTATTAATGATTTTGAGCCGGTTTCTGCATGGGCATGTAGTTTAAAGGATAAGCACTGTATAAGCCTTAGTCACCAAGCAGCCGCTATACATGATATGGCACCAAAGCCTGAAGAGATAGACCGCCTGGGGAAATTCATTATGAAACATTATGCCCCAAGTAATGAAACTTATGGTTTTCATTTCAAATCATATGGCCCTACCTTTTATACACCTATAATTCGAAAACAAATTCGTGATCAGAAGATAACAAACAAAGGACATTATACGGTTTATCTTCCTTCCTATGACGATCATTTATTGATGAGCTATCTTTCTCGTTTTCCAGAAGTTAAATGGGATGTGTATTCTAAACATAATAAAGGAGTCATTGTGTCGGAAAATGTTAGGATTCAACCCATTGATAATGAGAAGTTCGTTGAAAGTATGGCTTCATCCGAGGGTGTATTATGCGGCGCAGGATTTGAAACGCCTGCGGAAGCCTTGTTTCTTAAGAAAAAGCTATTAGTGATTCCTATGAAGAATCAATACGAGCAACATTTAAATGCCGCAGCTTTGCAAGAATTAGGGGTTCCGGTTATCAAGAATATTAAACCTGAGAATGATATTTATATTCATCACTGGATTAACAGTGAGAATGTAATTGAGGTTAATTATGAGAATCAAGTTGAAGATATTCTTACAAATATCTTGAGTAATTATAAAAATCGCGAGAACAAGCAATTATTACCCATTATTTGAGTTTGATACAATGGTGCAGAAATTTGTAGTTTTTCGACTTGTTTTTGTACTTACTCTTAGCCTGTTTTTGAGTGATTCCTTTGGACAGCAGCTTTATTCTATAAGCGGAACGGTTCGAGACTCTTTATCGGGAGAAACAATAGCGGGCGCATCCATTCATATTGTCAATAAGGAAAATACCCTGGGGAGAACCAATGCTTATGGATTTTTCTCCCTAACAACCCCTCCGGGTGAATACGATCTAAATGTTTCCTTTGTTGGTTATCAAACTAAAAGACAGAAGCTTACAATAAATAGGGATACATCAATGGTTATCCTTTTAGATATTGGCAATACCTTAGATGCAGTGCAAATAAATGCTGATTCTCAAAGGGAGATTCTGAACTCTTCCGTTATGGGGACAAATAAGCTTAAAATGGGGGAGATATTGAAAGTTCCTGTTTTGTTTGGCGAGAAGGATGTTCTGAAAACAATTCAACTTTTACCCGGAGTAATATCTGGTGGTGAGGGTAATAGTGGTTTTTTCGTTAGAGGTGGTGCGATAGATCAGAACCTGATTATTCTGGATGAAGCCACGGTATATAATGCTTCCCATCTTTTTGGTTTTTTTTCAACATTTAATTCGGATGCTATAAAAGAAGTTACTCTTTATAAAGGAGGCATGCCTCCTCAATATGGCGGACGATTGTCTTCTGTTTTGGATATTAGTATGCTTGATGGAAACAAAAAGGAATTTAAGGCTCAGGGAGGGATTGGACTTATTGCATCAAGATTTGCATTAGAGGGACCGCTTAAGAAAGATAAGGGTTCGTTTATGGTGAGCGCCCGCAGAACATATGCTGATATGTTTTTGAAATTATCTAAAGACTCAACGATTAATAACAGCTCCTTATATTTTTATGATTTAAACTTAAAAGCGAACTATCAATTTAATGAACGGAATACCGTATATCTATCTGGATATTTTGGTAAAGATGTGTTAGGTTATGCTAAGTCATTTGGATTTGATTGGGGAAATTCTACAGCTACATTGAGGTGGAATCATATTTATAATCCTCGATTGTTTTCAAATACATCATTGATTTACGGTGATTTTAATTATAACGTCGACGTTTTTGATAACGATGCTAATTTTAATATTGCATCATTAATTCGGAGTTATACTTTGAAACAGGATTTTCAATTTTATGCAAAATCGAATCATATATTTCGTTTTGGTTTGAATGTTTTAAAACAGAAGATTAGTCCGGCTAATTTTATTTCTCGAGATACAAGTACCTATTCTAGTCTGGAGTCTGAGTCTCGATCGGGGGTTGAACTTGATACCTACATATCTCACGAATGGAGCCCATCGGATCGTATAAATATGTTATATGGTTTTCGCCTTTCTAGTTTTTTGGCAACAGGTCCGGGAACGTTTAACGAATATGATTCGGATGGAGATATTGTTAATAGTAAAAGCTACGCTGGTTCAAAGCTTGTAAAAAGCTATTTCGTTCTTGAGCCTCGTTTTTCTATTAATTATAAGATAGACCCGGTATCCAGTGTAAAAGCCTCTTACAATAGAAATAGCCAGAATTTACATTTGTTAAGCAATTCAACTGCTTCGTTACCAACAGATGTTTGGATGATGAGTAGTCAAAATATAAAACCACAATTGGCCGATCAAGGTGCTATAGGTTATTTCAGGACAATCAATGACGATCAGTTAGAATTCTCAACAGAGCTCTACTATAAGGACATGAGAAATCAAATTGATTTTAAAACGAATGCTGATATACAGGCCAATCCCAATGTAGAGGCCGATTTGATATATGGTAGGGGAAGAGCTTATGGATTGGAGCTGTTCTTGAAAAAGAGTAAGGGGAAATTAAATGGTTGGATAAGCTATACCTTATCAAGAAGTGAGCGCCAATTCGATGAGATTAATCAAGGTAATTGGTTTGCTGCCAGACAAGATAGAACTCATGACCTATCGCTGGTTGCGATGTATCAGATAAATGATAAATGGAGCTTTTCGAGCACTTTCATTTACAGTACCGGTAATGCGATTACATTTCCAAGTGGAAAATATGTCGTCAATGAGAAGCCTGTTTGGTATTATTCAGAACGAAATGGATATAGAATGCCTTACTATCATCGGTTAGATTTAGGGTTTACGTACGAGCCGAAGTCTAAATCAAAGTTCAGGTCAACTTGGGATTTTGGACTATACAATGCTTACGGTCGTAAGAATGCCTATATTATTGATTTTCGGGAGAATGAGAATAACAAAGATATAACCGAAGCGTATAAGATCTCGTTGTTTGGAATGATACCTTCTGTTACTTGGAATTTTAAATTTTAAAATCATGAAAGCTCCATTTAAACTTTTATTTCTTTTTGTTTATGTGTTCTTTTTGGCAGCTTGTGAGAGTGTAATTGAATTGTCTTTAAAAGAAGTAGAGCCAATTCTGGTAATTGAGGGTAGAGTTAATGATTTGTTTACTCGACAAGAAGTTTTGATATCCGAAATGCAACCTTTTAATTCCCAATCAGGAAGAGTGCCTGTAGGGAATGCAGAAGTATTTTTAAATGAAGATGGCAAACCTTGGCGTAAATTAAAAGAGGTAGAGGCCGGTAGGTATATTATAGATAATTTCTGGGGAAGGCCCGGAAGTACGTATGGTATCGCTGTTAAGTATGCCGGAGAAACCTATCAAGCTGAATCAACTATGCCTCCATTGGTTCAGATTGATTCGATAGGAGTGAGAGTTAACTCTTTTGACGATTCTCGTAAAACTCCGATCATTTCGTACCAGGATCCACCCGGAGTAAAGAACTATTATTTTTTCCAGTTGATAGTAAATGGGAAAGTTAACAGTTCAGTATTCGTTTTTAATGATAAGTATACCGATGGAAAGAACACGGTCCAGAATTTAGATGATTTTTCACTTGAGCTGAAAGAAAAAGATGATGTAATTGTTGAATTGCGAAATATAGATGAAGCAAGCTTTAACTATTGGAAGGGAGTTCAATCTCAAAACGGTTCATCAGCATCACCGGGAAATCCGATATCTAATTTTTCAAACGGTGCATTGGGCTATTTTTCTGCTTATTCCGTTAGCGGTATCTATTTTACCGTCGAGTAATTTATAAGGTTTTAAACTCATATCCGGCATTTAGCCAGTATTCAATGGCTTTGGGAAGAGCATAAGTGACTCTTGGAGAAGCTTTAATATTATCGTGAAAAACAATAATAGAACCGTTTTCTGCATTGTCTATAACATTATTTAAGCATGCTTCCGGATCTAATTTCTCATCAAAATCTCCACTCATAACATCCCACATAATTATCTCATAATCTTTTTTCAGCTGTGCATATTGAGCACGTGTGCCTCTTCCATAAGGAGGTCGAAATAGTTTTGTTTCAGTTAATGTACTGCAAAGTTCAATGTTCTTTATATAATCCTCTTTGGAAGTACGCCATCCCTTAAGATGATTGTAAGTGTGATTCCCTACTTGATGTCCTTCTTCTAAAATTCGTTTAAATATTTCAGGGTGTTTTTTAATATTATCTCCAACACAGAAAAAAGTAGCTTTTATACCATAGCTTTTTAAAATATTTAAAACTTGAGGTGTAACATCTGGTATAGGTCCATCGTCAAACGTTAAATACAAGCAGGGATGCTTACGACTACGATGCCATGTGAGCTGCGGATATAACCAACGCAGCCAAAAGGGAGATTTTATTGGATACCACATGTTGGTCAAAGATAGGAATTTAGTTGAGAGGTCTAATTTGCAATGATAAAATAATATAATCGAATGAAGAAAGAATGTGGTTTTATGAAGATGCTACCAATTGCCTTGTCAGTGTTATGTTTGCTTTTTTCATTTTCGAGCCAGGCACAAGAGGTTTTGACTTTGGAGGAGGCATTGAACCAAGCTCTGAATAACAATCTTCAGGTAAAGCAGGCCTCCCTTCAAGCAGCCCTGACCGAGGAGGATGTTAAACAGGCCCGGATGAACTTCTTTCCCACGGTGAATGCCGGGGTAGACGGAAACCTGCGCTGGGGAAAGAGCTTCGACCAGTTGACAGGCAGCCTGATCAACCAGTCCACCAATTCACTGAACGGAAGCCTGAACGCTTCGGCCTCCGTATTTCAGGGCTTTGCACGGACCAACCAGGTATCGGCTAATAAGTATTTGTTGCTGGCCGACCAGAGTAACATTGAGAAGATCAAGAGCGACCTGGTCCTTTCGGTGGTGACCAACTACCTGGAAGCATTGACCAACCAAGACCTGCTTGCTGCCGGAGAGCAACAGCTGGCCCTCTCGCAGTCCCAATTGGAGGTAGAGCAGATCAATTATGAGGTAGGGAACAAAACCCTGGCAGAC
>NZ_DATJCH010000016.1:0-123362 GCF_035514885.1 Albibacterium sp.
GGAAGCCCCTCTTCGATTTCTTTTACGATTTGCTTTGCAAATCGAGCACCAAATTTACGATGCGGTTTCTTGCCTTGCGGCGTTTCATTCCTTTCCATACTACTCGGTTAGAGTGTATAGCTTTTTTAGGAACGAGACAAATAATTGTTCGATTCCTATTCAATTCACAAGCAAGACCATTAGAAATGAACGAGCGCCTACACATTAAATCGTGTAGGCGCTCGTTCATTTCTAATTAAATTTTTGAGTTTATTTTTCTGGTTTACCTCTAAGGAATAGAATAATAAAAAGCAATCCGTATAAGACTATTGTTTTATGTAAAAACCCCATAGTGGTACGTACTTTTACGGCTTTTTTTTATTTCTGATAACTAAATCAATTATACATTGTAGTAAAAGGTAAACAATATATTCTATTTATTTAATCACTATAATATGTTTCATCATGTAAAAGAATTGCAATTTAACGCAAGAGTATCAAAACCAGATCCACGTTTTGCCCGACTTCTCTTAGAACAGTTTGGTGGCGGAAATGGAGAACTTAAAGCTGCAATGCAGTATTTCGTTCAGGCATTTAGCTGCAAAACGCCATATCCAGACAAGTATGATCTTTTGATGGATATCGCGACCGAAGAATTTAGTCATTTAGAAATCGTAGGTTCTACTATTCAAATGCTATTGACAGGAGTTAATGGTGAATTAAAAGATGCGGCAGATCAAGAAGAAATCATGAGTTTATTGGATGGACAATCTGCAAAAGAAGGATTTATCCATGAAGCCATGGTGAACCCTCAATTTGGGGTTCTATCAGGAGGTGGACCAACATTAACGGATAGTAACGGAGTGCCTTGGACAGGTTCTTATGTAAATGCAAATGGAGATTTAAGTGTGGATTTACGTTCAAATATCGCTGCGGAATCTCGAGCAAAGATTGTTTATGAATATCTGATGAAATTTACCGACGATCCCTATGTAAAGGAAACATTGGGCTTTCTTATGACAAGAGAAGTTGCACATTATCAGATGTTTGAAGCAGCATTGAATTCAATTCAACCTAATTTTCCTCCCGGAGTTTTACAAAGTGACCCAAGATATAGTAATCGCTATTATAATATGTCTTCAGGAGCAGATTTCCGAGGTCCTTGGAACGAAGGAGCCAGCACTCAAATGGGTGAGGCATGGCAATACTGTGAAGATCCTTTAGCAGAAGTAGAAAAAACAAATGGCCTTATCGATTTAGAGCCTGAGGGAACTGAACGAACTGCTAAAAGTGTGGAAAAAGCGGATAAAGAGTTAAGTAAAATTCGCAGTACTGAAATTAATTCAGCAACACCAATGGAAGATATTCAATGGAGTCTCTATAAAAAATAGGTAGAAATGGACAACAAAAAAGACACAGGAGATTCGATAGAAGTAATAATATATACGGATCCCCTGTGTTGTTGGAGTGTAGCCTTACAACCCCATATTAATAGTTTAAGAGAGAATTTAGACGCGGCAATCAACATTAGATATTGCTTGGCAGGGATGATTCCTGATTGGAATTCATTTACCGACCCTCTTAATTCTGTTATAAAGCCCGCACAGATGGGCCCGGTGTGGATGGAAGCAAAATATATAACCAATACAGAAATCGATGACAGCATTTGGATCACAGATCCTCCATCTTCTTCATTTCCCCCTTGTATAGCAATAAAAACTGCCGGACTTCAATCCAAAGAAGCCGAAGTATCAATGTTGCTTGCTTTAAGAGAAGCTGTAACGAAAAGAGGACTGAATATTTCTAAAGAAGAAGTGCTTTCTAAAGTCGCACACGAATTAGCAGTTGAGTTTCCAACTTTATTTGATGTGAATCAATTCAGAAAAGAATATAATCAACCCGCAAGTCGAGATGCACTTCGTAAAGATATGAATGAAATTAAATTACACCGGATAACCCGATTCCCTACCTTAATCATAAAGAAAAAGGGATATCAAAGTACCATGATAACTGGCTATAGGCCATATGATGTCTTACTATCTGCCTTTTCCTATCTCAATTCTAAACAAAAAGTAAGTAGCGCAACCTAAATATAAATAGGTTAGAATTGTGAAAAACAAAAGCTGTAACTTAATATTTAAGTATAAACTCAAAATAAATAGGCACATGATCGGAGATCAACCTTGCTTCACCTAAATCAAAAAATGCTTTATAAAAAGGGATTATACCGGCGGCAACAAACCTAACTTTTGCTTGATTATAAAAGAAATTATCAAACTCAGAAGCCATGCAATCGCCATTATTACATTTCTGCTTTAAGGAAGTTTTGACATCCTCTAATGAAGGGAGATAGCCCATTTTCTTTAATGGATTAAATACAGTATGTGATTGAGGCAAATTAAAATCACCACAAAAGATAAGATTATCTCCTGGGTAGAACTTAGGGAAAAACTTAAAGTACTTCACTTCCGTTTCTGGTTTCATTGATTTTGTGATGGCATGAAAATTCACAAGTGTAAAGACCTTTCCATCTGCTGATAACCTAATAAAGAAAGGCTCTCTGTCTATTTTTTGGCTATATTTCTTTTCAAGCCATGCATCACCAACTTTTTGCAATTTATTAGTCTTCCAGATATAGGCATATCTTTCAGTTTTATACGCCGAGCCGGACGTCGGTTCACTAATAGAATAATCCCAGTTTGTACCTTTTTTATTTAAAACAGCGTGTAAGCGGGCAACAGCCTGAGCTCCCCCATAACCGGCAACAATCTCTTGAATAGCTATTACATCGAAATCTTTAATCGTATTAGCAATGAATTCTATCTCCTGATCATTTTTACTTTGTCCAAAGTCTTTTAAATTCCAAGAGCCAATAGTTATTGTTGACTGTCCATAAACAGAAAGGGATACAACAAAGAGAAGGGCAATAAGAAAGAGTTTCTTTGAAAGGTATTCTAATATATTCATTTCACTTTGATGTAAATAAAATCATATCAAACATACTTGTTAATCATTTTCCAAGTATTCCGATGCACTGCTAGGTTTAATGTAAATAAATTAATATCAATAAAAAAGCACCTATCCGATTTAATGGATAAGTGCTTTTTTTAAGTGGAGATTACCGGAGTCGAACCGGTGACCTCTTGCCTGCCAGGCAAGCGCTCTAGCCAGCTGAGCTAAACCCCCATTGCGACCGCAAATCTAATTAAAGATTTAAGATATGCAAAACCTATTATATACTGATTTCCTCTTTTTCGTTTAGCTCTAAAATAGCAGCACTGCGTGCACGCATTTTAGCAGTTAATTCAGCATCTTTTGCCAACGAGTGGCCATATGAAGGGATTAAAGCCTGTAACTTAGTCTTCCATTCCTTTTGTTTCATCTGTTTCGGGAAACATTTTGAGAGAACATCCAACATAATGGAAACTGCGGTTGACGCTCCAGGAGAAGCCCCTAATAAAGCTGACAATGACCCTTCGGCATTGGTAACTACTTCGGTTCCAAACTCTAGCTTACCACCGTGTTCTTCATCTTTTTTAATTACCTGTACACGCTGACCTGCATATTCTAATTCCCAATCCTCCATTTTCGCAGTTGGAACGTAGTATTGTAATGTTTTAATACGGTCTTCTGGCGACTGTCTTACTTCATTAATTAAATAGCGAGTAAGAGCAATATTATCCAATCCGGCTGCTATCATCGGCCTGATATTTCCAATTTTAATAGAAGTTGCCAAATCAAGGTACGAGCCATTCTTCAGAAACTTTGTTGAGAAACCTGCATAAGGTCCAAACAACAATGCTTTCTTACCATCAATAAAGCGGGTATCTAAATGGGGAACCGACATGGGTGGTGCTCCAATTGCAGCTTTACCGTAAACTTTAGCGTGGTGCTCTTTTATTACTTCCGGATTAACGCATTTCAACCATTGTCCGCTAACCGGGAAACCGCCAAAGCCCTTTGCTTCAGGGATTCCTGATTTTTCAAGAAGCAATAATGATCCGCCACCAGCACCAATAAATACGAAATTCGCTGTTATTACTTTCTTTCTGCGGGTTGTTAGGTTTTTCACTTCTATTTCCCAACGTCCGTCTTCATCCTTTTGAATATCTTGCACTTCATGAGCTAAACGCATCTCAACGCCGTCCTGAGAACTTAAATAATGCAACATGGCACGAGTTAAAGCACCAAAGTTGACATCTGTTCCTATATCAATACGGGTTGCAGCAATCTTCTCCTCTTTATTTCTGCCATCCATGATTAAAGGAACCCATTCTTTAATTTTATCAAAGTTTTCAGAATAAACCATTCCTTGAAACAAGTGGCTCTGTTGCATGGCATCGTAACGTTTCTTTAAGAAGGAAACATTATTTTCTCCTACCACCAAACTCATATGTGGAATAGAATGAATAAACTTATCTGGCATAGAAATAAGTCCCATTTCAACTAAAGATGCCCAAAATTGCTTGGATACTTCGAAAGATTCAGCAATATGAAGTGCTTTATCAATTGAAATAGAACCGTTAGAATTTTGTGGAGTATAATTCAATTCACATAGAGCAGAGTGTCCTGTTCCTGCATTATTCCATGCTGCAGAACTTTCAGCTGCAACTTCATCTAAACGTTCTAGTATTTGTATTTTAGCTTCCGGCATTAATTGTTTTAACAGAACGCCGAGAGTTGCGCTCATAATGCCCGCTCCTATTAATACAATATCTGCATTAACAGCAGTTTTTCTTTGTTTTTTAGTCATTTCTTTATAGAAAAATCGTGCAAAAGTACGATGTTTATATTAATTCTAAAACTATGCCAAAGAAAAAACTGACAGAAAGTACAATAGTTTACTTATTGGTCTTTTGTTTTAGATCGCGTATTTGGAGCAATTGTACGCGTTTTTTTAGATTTCAGATTCAGAACTTCCACTAAAACAGAGAATGCCATCGCAAAGTAAATATATCCTTTAGGAATATGCTGTTCAAATGCCTCGGCAGTTAATGAAACACCTATCAGTAGGAGAAATGCCAGGGCTAACATTTTAACAGATGGATGCTTATTTACAAAATCACTGATTGAACCTGCCGATACCATCATTACTATTACGGCTATGATTACAGCAGCAATCATTACTGCAATTTCATCTGCCATACCAACCGCGGTTATAACCGAGTCTAATGAGAAAACAACGTCTAATACTAAGATTTGAAAGATTACGTTACCGAATGTCACCTTATTTTTCGGCACCAAATCGTCATGTTCCTCTCCTTCCATCCTACCATGTATTTCAACTGTGCTTTTATAAATCAGGAACAATCCACCCAAAAGAAGAATAATATCCCTACCGGAGAAATCGAGTTTATCAAACCAAAAACCTGTATCCTGCCCGAAGATTTCGGCAACATTAAACCAAGGTTTTGTTAATGACATAATCCAGCTAATGGAAAGCAACAGCAATACCCGGGTAATCATTGCCAGTGCCAAACCTATTTGGCGGGCTTTTTTTTGTTGATCATCAGGAAGTTTATTGCTGAGAATAGATATGAAAACAATGTTATCAATACCTAGTACAATTTCTAATACTGTTAATGTTGTAAGCGATACCCAAATTTCCGGATTAGAAATCCACTCCATAATGCTATATTTTTCACAAAACTATTAAAATAACTTTTTCTAAATTGAATTGTTTTTACCTTATTATATACATCCACTAAAATATTACAATATGACATTCTCGAACCTTCGTTCATTTCTTTTTAAATGAGTGGCATTGTTTTGGCTTAACCAAGATAAAGATATATTTTTACAGAAATTTAGTCACTTTATGAAATTCCTTCTCGCTGTTGCTTTATTGCTTTCCTTTAGCTTTAACAACTTATCAGCTCAAGATATTGACAGTTTATCCGCTCAGGATGTTGATAGCCCCAAATTAGATTTACACCTCAATCTGCTGGCGGGTGATTCCTATTTATATTCAATTTCTACTGACCAAAAGATGACTCAAGAGATTACAGGAAACCAAATAGAGATGAATCAGAAGTCGAATATCGACTATAAATATACGGTAGAAAGCAACGATGGGGAGTCGATAAAGATTAAAGCAACCTGCGAAAAAATGCAATTATCTATTGATTATCCTGGAAATCAAATTGAATATGACTCAGAATTGAAAGGCAGTGATAGTCGTTTAGCCGGTCTTGATAACATCACCAGAAAATCATTCTATCTTTTCCTGGACACTAAGGGGAATATTTACAAAACAGAAGGTTTTAAAGAACTTGGAGATGAATTTAAGTCGAACGAATTTGGAGATGAATTTCGGTCAAATGAACTTATAAAGAATCTATTTACAGATTCAGCTTTAATCACCTCATTACATATGGACATTTATCCTGATAATCCTATTTCTATAGGTACGAGCTGGAAAAAATTATCTCACCTTAACTTGATGAGTGGTAAACTGCAAAACGATATTAATTATACACTGGAAGGCACAAGTGAGGATATAGCGTGGATTAATGTGAAGGGCGATATTTCTGGACTAGTTGATAACTCCTCTTTTAAAATAGATTTAAAAGGTACTCAAACCGGAACTCTTGAAACTGATCTGCAAAGCGGATTAATTTCAGATGGGACCATACAAATGGAGATTGAAGCGAATATCCAATCACTTGACTTGGTTAGCCCTATGAAACTATCTTCTGAAACCAGAATATCCAGTAGGAAGCTGTAATAATTAATTCTTTTATTTAGTAATAAGATACTGACGAAAAGATATTATCACAAAAAGGCCTAATCTTTTCAGCACCTTTTAGAAAATCTAAATTGATTACAAAGGCAAAAGCAGCAATTTCACCACCCATCATCTGAATAAGCTTACTTGTAGCGACAACTGTTCCCCCCGTTGCCAGTAAATCATCGTGAACCAATAAACGGGCTCCGGGTTTGAATGCATCCTTGTGAATTTCTATAGATGCAGAACCATATTCAAGATCGTAGCGTTGTTGATAAGTATCAGCAGGCAATCTCCCTTGTTTACGAATGGGAATAAAGGGTAATCCTAACTTATTCGCTAGTAGGAAACCAAATAAGAAGCCGCGACTTTCAATACCCACAACGGCATCCAGTTTTAAATCTTTACATTGATCTGCAAATTTGTCGACAATATCAGAACATAGCTGATAGTCTTTTAAAATGGGTGTAATATCTTTAAAAACAATGCCGGGCTTTGGGAAATCATGTATATCCCGTATGGTCTCTTTGAGTCTCTCTTCAATCATCTGTAAAACTTAAATACGGGACAATTTTACGCAAAAATTCTTCATTTATGATTTCAATATTCAATAATTCCGAATCTTGAAGATAATTTCCATGCTGATTGCGGTACTGAACAATTGCATTGGCTTTTTTGGCACTGACATAAGGATGCTTGGAAAGTTCTTGGTAACTTACTGTATTAATATTAATCTTATTAACCTTGGTTGAATCTGCATAAATATTGTCCTGTATATTTCTAAATCTTTCTTCATCCATTCCATATACTTCTAATAGCTGCGAGTTTGTGTAAAACCCTCCGATCAGATCTCTGAAACGAATAATACGCGATGCAAATACAGGCCCAATACCCCGAAGCTCCTGTAGCTCTAAAGAGTCTGTTGCATTAAGTTCAATTAAAAATTGAGCTACAGGTTGAATATAGTTTGATTCACCTGTTGTTGGTTTGAAAGCACTCTCTTTCCGATCATTCCTTTCCTTAAGATTAATATAAGGTGATAGACGTATAAAATCTTGTTCGTTTATAGCATAGATCTTTGTAAAATCGTCTTTAGTATAAAACCTTCCGCCTTTTGCAACGTAGTTATGAATCATTCGTATTTGATAATCTGATAAGCCTAACCGTCGTGCTTCGTCTACGGTTAGCTCATTAGGATTAAAAGGAAAATACTCTGGTTCGAGCTTAGAGTTTACACTTGAAGAATTAATATTTGTTACCTGAGACTGTCTTGCCAAAAAACGATGAATCTCTTCTTCTCGTAAAGCGAAATCAGGATCAGGCTTTACAGGTCGGACTATTCGATAAATATCGGGTAAGAACCAGAGGAAGACAACAACAACAGTTAAAAGCGAAAGTCCTTGCAACTCCTTTCTATTCATAGAAAAGTGTTTATCAAACCATTTTCCCATAATATCAGGTTAATTACGAATATATATAAGAAAAAGAGTGAAAGCAAAAAAGTCTGCGCAAGCGCAGACTTTATATTCCCCGAATCTAAAGGATGAATTTTAAAAAGGGAGGCCTTTATACATATTTAGTCAACTTTTGCCCAACTTCCAACTGAAACCCAGTTGTCGTTTGCTGGAACTGCCCCTTGGTATTTAGCAGAAGTAAACCAAGCATCAAGAGTTTTAGGATCCAATGCGTTTGCTTCTGTTGTTCCAAGATATTTACCACTAATGAAAGCTGGCTTAACAAGCAGGTCTGCCACATTGCTAACTTCGGCACTAAATAATTTATCTCCTGTAAATGCTGCACCTGCAGTATTTTTGAAGCTCCATGATTTTGGTCCGTACACTGAAGAGTTTGCAAAGATCAATGAACCAGCTTCCATGTTAGCCAAAGTTTCATCGTGCTCAACCTCTACTCCGCTTGAGAAACCATAAGTTACGAAATTATGTAATTTACCTTTTGTTCCTTCACGTAATTTGATTGCTCTTGTTTTTCCAGATTCAGGATTGCTTTCTAAATCATCACCTGTTTGAGCGATTAATGAACCTACAAGTGTAACGTTAGATAAAGTTGGCTCCGAAAAAGGTGTTGCACTCCTATTGCTACCATTATTATCTGCTTCAATACCACGATCAGCTAAGATATCGCCTTGTACAGCAACCCAGAACTGTCCTTTACCTCTCCATCCGTAAGTCCAGTCAAAAGAATCATCTTGTGCACCATAAACTACAGCATATTTAACATTCACTGTTCCACCGAAGAATTCAATACCGTCATCTCCACCGTGATAAACTGCGATATGCTCAACAGTTGTACCTGATCCTACACCTTCAAAAGTAAAACCATTATGCTCTTTTTCTGAAGTAGATTTCTTACCGGTATATTCCGCACGTACATATTTCAATGTCCCTGAACTATGATTTTCTTCTGTTCCTCCATAAGAAATACCTTGTCCCATTTCAGAAAGTGCGGTACCTCCTGTAACGTTGATAGGCGCTTTACCAGTTAAGATAATACCGCCCCAATCCTGTGCTTGCGGACTAGCTTTTCCAGAAGTAAACACAATAGGTGCTTCTGCAGTACCAACAGCTTCGATCTTAGAATTCGGATCGATTAATAAATAAGCTGCTGATCCATCATTAGGATCAGATTTTACAGTTACACCTTCTTGAATGGTTAAAACTGCACCATCCACAACGTGAACTCCTCCTTTTAGAAAGTACGTATTTCCTTTTGTTAAAGTAGTATTTGTACTGATATCACCAGTAAGAGTTGCATTGTTTTCTAATTCACCACCATTACCCGGATTTGGAGTAATCGGATTATCATCTTTTGAACAAGAAGCAAATAACACACATGCGCTAAGCGCTATTGCCACTGATTTTGTAATTCTAACTCTTTTCATTTTCTTTTATTTTATTTAACTTAATTTGCTTTGCTTTTTATTTCTATCACAAAGGAACTATTCAACTATTAACTAATTATTAAGAAATCTTAAACCTTTAAATCTGGTTAAAGATTGTTTGTTTTTAAAAATTGTAACTCAATGAAGCACCTAGGGTTAAGCCTTTTTTAAACTCTGAAAAACTTAGATTCTGACTGTCGAATTCTTGCTCAAACTTGACAGCAGGATTTAGGATATTTGAGATTGAAATATCAAAACCAAAGTGATTATTAAATGAAGTATTGATTTGCATATCCAATGAATTGAACGGCATCTCAAAAATATCACCGGCACCTTGTGAGCCTGCAACGAATAAGCGTTTACCAAATGTGCTGTAAGCCACGGTGAACATCGTATTGGTTGTTTTAGTCCAATCTGCCTTATAAGATAGATCTAGATTAACAAGATAAGGAGAAGCACCGTACAGTGACCTTGCCCTATTGGTAGGTGCAACAGGACTACCCTGTTTGCTTAGTTCAAGGATACGCTCATCTTCAAATTGAATTTTGTTATACATATACGAGCCGTTAAAGCCGATAGATGCATTTGCTAAAACTTTGGATTCAGTTTGGAACAGGCTTCCTAAATTTCTGTTAAACTCTAACTCTACTCCTGCAATTATTGCTTGATTGGAGTTTACATAGGAGAATATCGCTTCTGATGAAGCTAGTTGCATCATCTCGATTGGGTCTTTAATATATTTACCGAATAAAGAAACTGCCATTAACTCACCGCGTGAAGGATAGAATTCATACTTTAAATCCAGGTTGTAATTTGAACTATTTTTTAAATATGGATTACCCTGCTGCTCTGCTGTAGCAGTAGCGTTATTTAGACGAAAAGGAGCAACTTCAACAAACAGAGGTCTTGACATGGTACGACTACCTGCTAGTAGAATATTTGACTTTTCATTTAGCAAATATTTCAAAGTAGCACCTGGTAAGATATCTACTTGTGAAATAGTATTGTTTCTAAATGGAGCATCTTCTGCATCTCTTCCTGTTTTATAATCAAGGGACTGATTAGATATTTCTGCACGAATACCGGCTACTAAATTCCACTTATCATTCCAGTTAAAGTTAAAATTAACGTAAGGTGCTGCAATTCCTAAGTTTGCGTTGTACTTGTTGGCAGCATAATACGTTTCTTTATATTCCCAGTCTCCTGATTCTAAATTAGACTCACTTAGTTCTGCATCAACATCATTTAAGTCAACCACATTGCGATTCATAATACGTGTGTCGATTTGTCGGGCTGCAAAATCACGGAATTTGTATTTTGCATTCACTCCTAACTGATAGTTCTTTAGGGCAGATGTTTCATTTTTAGGCTTGACATCTAATTCTACTTTTCCTGAAGCCTCATCATCATTGAGTTCAGAAAAGAAACGATGATTATCAGCATTATTGCGATTTGATAAAATATAGCCTTGTGAACCTTCTTCAAAAGTATTTTGAACGCGATCCGGAATTGAACCGATGGTTTTTGTATAACCAACTGCCCATGTTAATTTCAATCTATCTGAAAAGTCATAATTACTATTTAACTGTCCGGCGAATAAATCATTCTGAACCAAGGTATTGCGTCTACCCATAATACTATTATCAATATCGGCATGTGTACCAACATTCTCAAAAACATTATCGTTTGATTGGTTAACTACCAAACCTGTAAACGTATAGTTTGAATGGTTATTAGGTCCATACGTCAAAGACATTAAAGCTGTTGAGTTAGTTCTGTATCCATAATTATGTGTATCATAATGATAGCTTGGTGAGGCCTGAGCATTATACAGAGCACTTGTTCCATCCTCATACGAATAACCAACTTTATGTCCTAGATTAAATAAATATCCAATCCGCTTATCGTTCTTTAAAAAGAATCTATTACCTCCTGCGATAGAAATCCCTCTATTTATTGGTGCTGTAGTTGAATAGGGAGTCCAATCTGTATTAAAGCCCGGATTCATTAAAGCACCTCCTTCAGAAGAATTGTAACTATTAGTCTGCGCAACAATCGCCGGCATTTCTCTTCTGCTTTTATCAAAGCCAAAGAATCCGCGGGTTGCTCTTGGAGACATTAGAAAATCGCTTTTGCCTGTAACGATTGAATTGTATCCAGATGATAGGGATACTTTAAAGTAAGGTTTGGAAGGATATCCCTTAGTTACGATATCTACTGTTCCTCCGGAGAAGTCACCATAAAATGGAGTGGTATATGATTTTACTACAGCAATGTTCTCAACAATAGAACTCGGGAAAATATCCAGCGGAATAAGTTTCATATCCGGATTCGTTGAAGGAATTGGCAAACCATTTAATGTTGCATTGTTATAACGATCGCCCAAACCTCGTACAAACAATGCTTTATTATTACCCATTGAAACTCCAGAAACCTGAGCTATACCTTCGCTTACATCGCCGAGCCCTTTTCTGTCCATTTCCTGTGCACCAATTTTCTGTACAACAGTGGTAGCATTTTTACGCTCTGCTATTAAAGCTGTAGCATTTTGCATATTAGCACGAGCAGTAATTGTTACACTTTCCATTTGAGTAGATTCAGACCTCAATGTAACAGCTACTTCAAGTGTTTTTCCATTTTCGATAACGATCGGCAATGTTTGCGGTTGATAACCTATGTAGGTAACAATTAAATTATAGGGTCCGGGAGTTACATCGGCAAGTTGGAATTTTCCATTCAGATCAGTTGCCGCTCGGGAAAGCGTTCCTTGTAAACTGATATTCCCTCCAATAATTGTTTCTTTAGTTGTGGCATCGGTTACTATTCCGTTAACCGAACCCTTCTGCGCATAAACACTATGAGTTGCGAGAAGAAAAATTGCAAGAGCTGCAATTCTGTTAAAAATTTGTACGTTCATCCTTTGTTTAAATTCTGCTACAAAGAAATGGTTGTACTATGAACTAAACATTACCAAAGAATTAAGTTACCTTAACGCTTAGGTTAACTTAATGTTAAAGCCCTCACCGTGCTTAGTTATAATATTGTAATTATACTCAAAGGAAACTCTATATTATGAGATTTTTTGTAAATTCGCAACAATTTTGGCTGGTTTAGTGCCTTATATGTACCAATTTCAGCCATAATCACCCAACAATATACATTTTAAACAATAATAATATTATGGCATTTGATATCGAAATGATAAAAAGTGTTTACCAACGATTTGAAGGTCGCATTGATGCAGCTCGTAGATCTGTTGGCAAACCGCTCACTCTTACTGAAAAAATATTGTATGCTCACCTTTGGACGGGTGAAACAAATACTGCTTATGAAAGAGGTCAGGATTATGTAGATTTTGCACCAGACCGCGTAGCCATGCAAGATGCAACGGCTCAAATGGCTTTATTGCAATTTATGCAGGCAGGCCGCCCTCAAGTAGCTGTTCCTTCAACCGTTCACTGTGACCATTTAATACAGGCAAAAGTTGGTGCGGATGCCGATTTAGCAATCGCAAATGAGCAGAATCGGGAGGTTTATGATTTTTTAGCTTCGGTTTCAAATAAATATGGCATTGGTTTCTGGAAACCAGGTGCTGGAATTATTCATCAGGTTGTTCTAGAAAACTATGCATTTCCGGGTGGAATGATGATCGGTACAGATTCACATACTCCAAACGCCGGCGGATTAGGAATGATCGCTATTGGAGTTGGTGGCGCAGATGCTTGTGATGTAATGGCAGGCTTACCTTGGGAGCTGAAGTTTCCGAAATTAATTGGAGTTAAACTAACCGGAAGACTTTCGGGATGGACTTCTGCTAAAGACGTTATCCTTAAAGTTGCAGGTATCCTGACTGTAAAAGGTGGAACAGGTGCTATTGTAGAATACTTCGGCGAAGGAGCTCGTACACTTTCTGCAACAGGAAAAGGAACCATCTGTAATATGGGTGCTGAAATTGGTGCTACCACTTCTATCTTTGGTTATGATGAAAAATCAGAAGCTTATTTAAGAGGAACTGAACGTGGCGATGTAGCTGATTTAGCAAATCAAATTAAGCAACACTTGACAGGCGATGATGAAGTATATCAAAGTCCTGAACTATATTTTGATCAGGTTATTGAAATTAACCTTTCTGAATTAGAGCCTCACGTTAACGGACCATTTACTCCCGATTTAGCTTGGCCTATCTCTCAATTTGCAGCAGCAGTTAAAGAAAACAACTGGCCAGATAAATTAGAAGTTGGTTTAATCGGTTCATGTACTAACTCATCTTACGAAGATATCAGCAGAGCTGCTTCATTGGCACAACAAGCATTAGAAAAGGATTTAGTAGTTCAATCTGAATATACAGTTACACCAGGATCTGAGCTTGTACGCTATACAATTGAACGCGATGGCTTCTTAGATACTTTTGAAAAGATTGGCGGATCTGTACTTGCTAATGCTTGTGGACCTTGTATTGGTCAATGGGCACGTCACGGTGCTGATAAAAAGGAAAGAAACTCAATCGTTACTTCTTTCAATAGAAATTTTGCAAAACGTAATGATGGCAACCCAAATACACACGCGTTTGTAGCTTCTCCGGAAATAACAACTGCTTTAGCAATTGCTGGTAGACTATCTTTTAACCCATTAACAGACACTTTAACAAATTCTAAAGGAGAACAAGTTAAACTTGACGAACCTTCTGGATTAGAAATGCCAACCAAAGGTTTTGCAGTTGAAGATGCTGGATACCAGGCACCGGCAGAGAATGGTGAAGGTGTACAAGTAATTGTAAATCCTACTTCGGATCGCTTACAACTTTTAGATCCTTTTAAACCTTGGAACGGACAAGATTTAATTGGCTTGAGATTGTTAATTAAAGCTGAAGGTAAATGTACTACGGATCATATTTCAATGGCTGGACCTTGGTTAAAATACCGTGGTCACATTGATAATATTTCTAATAACATGCTTATCGGAGCCATTAACTTTGTAAATGGAAAGGCAGATAGCGTTAAGAACCAACTTACAGGTGAATATGGAGCTGTGCCGGCAACTCAACGTGCTTATAAAGCAGCTGGCATTGATACCATTGTAGTAGGTGATGAAAATTATGGTGAAGGTTCATCTCGTGAACATGCAGCCATGGAACCTCGCCATTTAGGTGTTCGTGTAATATTGGTGAAATCTTTTGCCCGTATCCACGAAACGAACCTTAAGAAACAAGGTATGCTGGGTATCACGTTTGATAATCCAAACGATTATGACTTAGTTCAAGAGGATGACCGCATTGATATTATCGGATTAACAGAATTTGCTGTTGGAAAACCTTTAACAGTGGTACTTCACCATGCCGACGGCACCATGGATTCTTTCAGCGTAAATCATACGTATAACGAACCTCAAATTGAATGGTTTAAAGCAGGAGGTGCCCTAAACATCATCCGCCAAAATCAACTTACATAATCCATTCTATTTTATATTACAAAAAAAGGCCTTCTTATTTGAGAAGGCCTTTTTTGTAATACCTTAATTTAACAATAGGATAATATATGCTTCATAATGCAGCGTTATCTTTGGTATAATAAATTAAATAAATTATGAGTGGTTTAAATTTAGAAATTTCTGAAAGAGAGTATATAATTAAGCTTGATAGAGGAAGTTATTCCTTATCAACTTTAGATCGAGTGATAAAAAGAATCCAAAACGACTGCAATAACATCGTTTTTATAGATCAAGACCTTAGTAGTGATGTTCGAAGCCATATAAACGACCATTATTTTGATGATTATGACCATCTATCCGAAAAGTAGATTTAGGAAAAGCAAAATATAATCTCTATTTGATGAAATTATCCTTATTTCATCAAGTATTATTTGCATCTTTTCAAATTAATCATTTATATTTATAGCAAAAATTATAACTTATATAAATATTTTCAAATGGGAGATTTTGACAAGAGAGATCGGGAAGAGGTTTTTTCTAAAAAAGTGAGAGCAGGGAAACGCACCTATTTTTTCGATGTAAAGGCTACACGAGCTAACGATTATTACTTAACAATTACGGAAAGTAAAAAAAGACTAGAAGATGGTGTATTTATTAAACATAAAATATTTCTATATAAAGAAGATTTCGAAAAGTTTGTTGAAGGATTGAACGAAACAGTAGAATATATTAAAGAGAATCAAGAAGTTGTTGAAAAACGTTATGAATTCTCTGAGAATGGATTTTCAAGTTCTGAAGATAAGGCAGACGATTTTAGTTATTAAAAAAACTAATATATATAAAAAGAGAGCCTGATATGTATATACATATCAGGCTCTCTTTTTATATTATAAATCTCTTCCCTGGTCAATTCTCTTATTCTTTCCTTTGATCAGGCTCAATACAATTAAGAATAAACCTATAATAAGTAAAGCATTAATAGCTACTCCAATTACTTTAAAGATTAATCCAATTCCCCAAAAAATCAACAAGATTATTCCAATTACAATTAAGGTATTTCTCATCATTTCAATTTTTAAATTGTTTTAAATCATTTATAGCAAATAGACGTCCAAACATTGCTAAATCTATGATTATTCTAAAAATAATTACTATTTTTGACCAAATAACACCTCTGATGCAAAATTCAATTCTGTTAAGCGGCACCAAATTCCAAATCACCATACAACGTCTTTGTCACCAATTGATTGAGAACCATCAAGACTTCTCAAATTCAGTAATCGTAGGCATCCAGCCACGTGGGGGCTATTTAGCCAATCGCATTGTTCAGGAATTAAAAAAGATACTTTCTGTAGGCGACATCCCGTCAGGAGATTTGGATATTACTTTCTTTCGTGATGATTTCCGAATGAAAGGAAGCTTACCTTTGTCTCCCAGCAGCACCAACATGAACTTTATAGTAGAAAATAAAAAGGTTATTTTGGTAGATGATGTACTATGGACAGGTAGAACGATTAGATCTGCCTTAGACGCTATACAGTCTTTTGGAAGGCCTCAGAAAGTTGAACTTCTAGTCTTGGTTGATCGTCGTTTTGCAAGACACTTACCGATCGAACCAGATTATGTAGGCTTACCTATTGATTCTATCAATTCTCAAAAAGTAATCGTTAGCTGGGAAGAAACGGATAAAATAGATCAGGTATTATTATTGAATGAGGAAAACAATTAATATAAATAATCTTAATTCAAACACAAGGCATGAAAGAAGCAATAGAGCAACTTAGCACCCGCCATTTATTGGGAATTAAGGATCTGAATGCAAACGACATCCAACTTATCTTAGAAACTGCTCAAACATTTAAAGATGTTTTGAACAGGCCCATTAAGAAGGTGCCGTCTCTACGCGATATTACCATTGCCAATATTTTCTTTGAAAACTCTACCCGGACCCGCCTTTCATTTGAACTTGCAGAAAAAAGGCTTTCTGCAGATATTGTTAACTTCTCAGCTTCTTCTTCTTCAGTAAGTAAAGGAGAAACGCTTATAGATACCGTAAATAATATCCTAGCCATGAAGGTGGATATGGTAGTGCTTCGTCACCCCTACCCGGGCGCAGGCGTATTCTTGAAAAATCATATTGG
Source organism: Albibacterium sp. (assembly GCF_035514885.1). Taxonomy (NCBI): domain Bacteria; kingdom Pseudomonadati; phylum Bacteroidota; class Sphingobacteriia; order Sphingobacteriales; family Sphingobacteriaceae; genus Albibacterium; species Albibacterium sp. The sequence continues at coordinate 17,174 of NZ_DATJCH010000016.1, forward strand.
AGCACAAATTGTCAATGCTGGTGATGGGGCACATGAGCATCCTACTCAGGCATTGCTTGATTCTTTCTCAATCATTGAAAAACTAGGAGAAATAAGAGGCAAGAAGATTGCTATTATTGGCGATATTCTTCATTCTCGGGTAGCATTATCTAATATTCTATGCCTAAAAAAACTGGGTGCAGAAATAATGGTATGCGGTCCCACCACTTTAATTCCGAAGTATATTAAATCATTGGGGGTAAAAGTGGAACACAATTTATTAAATGCATTAAACTGGTGCGATGTAGCGAATATGCTGCGCATACAATTAGAAAGACAGGATATTTCTTATTTTCCTTCATTAAGAGAATACTCAATGTTATATGGGCTAAATAAGCAAATTTTGGATTCATTGAATAAGGAAATTATCATCATGCACCCAGGGCCAATAAATAGAGGAGTAGAAATTACAAGTGATGTGGCAGATAGTAAACATTCAATTATATTGGATCAAGTTGAAAATGGTGTGGCGGTAAGGATGGCGGTATTATACCTGCTGGCAGCACAACGTGGTTAATCAGCCATATCTCAAAAATTAAAATACAATTATATTTTTTAAGAGTTATTACCGTTATCTTAATGGTCTTTCTTTATTAAATATTAAACAAACATTAATAATCATCTTATCTTAGCACAAAGCAATATTGAATAACATGTTTAAAAAGTTTACTCAAATTACTCTCGCACTTAGCTTAATTGCAGGAGGAGTTTATGCTCAACAAAGTGCCTGGCAAGAAATTGACAAGGCATACAAAAGTGGGATGGAACTCTACGAACGAGGAAAATACGTAGCTGCAGCAAAGCAATTTGATAAAGTTGAAACCACTAGAATAAGGTCAGTTATTCAGGAAGATGAGCAAGCACAGGTTAGCCTACTAAAAGAGAAAGCCCGTTTCTACCAAGCGGTATGTGCTCTTGAAGTTGGAAACAAGGATGCTGAAGACCTATTCATGAAATACATAAAAGACTATCCTACAAGCTCCAATACAAAAGCAGCTTATTATCAGGTAGGTCGATCTTATTTTGCGCAGACAAACTATGACAAAGCCATTGAATGGTTTGAGAAACTAGATGGAACTGCGTTAACAGGTTCAGAAAGTTCGGAATATCGCTTTAAACTAGCTTACTCCTATTTTAAAAAAGACAGAAATAGTGAGGCGAAACCAATGTTTGAACGTTTAAAAAACGAACGTTCTGCTTATAATGAATCAGCTATCTACTATTATGCATATTTAGCTTATTTAGATGGTGAATATAAAACGGCATTATCTGAATTTGAAAGACTAAAAGGATCCAAACAATTTGAAAATAGCTATCCCTATTACATTGCATCGCTATACTATTTAGATGGTCGTTATGATGATGTATTGGCCTATGCTATTCCAATCCTTGAAACAACTAACCAAGAAAGTGAAACAGATTTGTTTAGAATAGTTGGAGCAACCTACTTTTCTAAAGGCGATCTGGCAAACTCAAAGATTTACTACGATAAATATCAGGCTGCCGACCAAGGTAAAACCCAAAGCAATCAAGACACCTATAATATCGGATATATTGCTTTTAAAAATGGCAATAACGAAAAGGCAATTGCAGAACTAGAAAAACTTGATCAGCCTGAAGCTTATTATCAGGCAGGTATGATCACGTTAGGAGATGCATTTCTTAAAGCTAAGAATAAAGAAAGTGCTCGTAATGCTTTCTTTAGAGCTTCTAAGTTAGATTTCGATCCTCAATTAAAGGAAGAAGGTGCATTAAATTATGCTAAATTATCTTACGAGCTTGAATTCCACCAGGTAGCTTTAGAGGCTACTCAGGAATACTTGAGAACTTATCCAACTTCCACCAAAATAAATGAAGCGAAAACCTTATTAGCAGAGATCCTACTAAGTACAAAAAACTACAATGACGCTGTTGATATCTTAGAAACCATCGCCAATAGAAGCCCAGAGGCAAATGCTGCTTATCAAAAGGTAACCTATTTCCGCGGATTAGAGCATTATAATGAACGTGCTTTTGAGAATGCCATTTCTCTATTTATGCGTTCAGAAAGTCATCCTATAGATCCGGAAATACAGGCTTTAGCCACTTACTGGAAAGCAGAAGCAATGTATGAGGTTCGTAAATATGGAGAAGCAGTAGTAAACTTCGACCGTTTCTTACGCTATCCGGCAGCTAAATCAACTTCTGTTTATAACTATGCAAACTATGCTCTGGCTTATGCAGCCTACAGGAATTCATCTTTTAGCACAGCAGCTAATTATTTCGAGAGATTCCTTGCTTCAGGAGATGCTGATGTAAATACCCGCAATGATGCGATTGCACGATTAGGCGACTCATACTTCTCCTTAAGAAGCTATGACCGGGCATTGGCACAATACAATAAACTTATTACAAGTAAAGCAAGTAGTGAGGATTATGCTCTTTATCAACGTGGTATTATTCAAGGTTTACAAGGCCAGGTTGATACGAAGATTGCGACACTTCTAGATCTACAACAAAAATTTCCAAATTCAAACTATTCAGACGATGCTGCATTTGAGATTCCTTATTCACATTTTTTAAGAGGAGATTACGATGTAGCAATAACCGGTTTGCAACAGATGGTTGAAGATTATCCACGAAGCAGCTATGTTCCACGAGCTCTCGTAACCATTGGTTTAGTACATTACAATAATAAAGAGAATGATGAAGCAATAGGCATATTCAAACGCGTAGTAGATGAGTATTCTACAACAGATGAAGCAAAACTTGCTTTGAAATCTATTCAGAATATTTACATAGATAATGGAGATGCGCAGGGATATCTAAGTTATGCGCTTAGCACAAACATTGGTGATTTAACAACCGCAGAACAAGATAATATTACTTTTCAAGCTGCGAATGGCCTGTTTGTTCGTGGAGAATTCGCAGCAGCCGTAGAAGCTATCAATGCTTACTTCGATAAGTTTCCTAAACCAATCCAAGAGAAATTTGCTCGGTTCATTAGAGCGGAAAGTTTATGGAGAACCGGTAAACCTACCGAAGCTCTTCACGATTACAACATCATTCTAAACGACTGGACAAGCCCTTATACAGAACGGACATTATTAAGTGTATCTGAATTACACCTTCAGCTTAAACAATATAATGAAGCTGTTGCTACACTGAAGAAGCTTGAATTAACCGCAGATTATAAAGCTAATTACGGCTTCGCTATAAACAACCTGATGCTTTGTTATTTCATGATGGGCGACATGGACGAAGCGTTAAAATATGCCAACTTCGTAATAGGCTATGAAAAATCTTCTCAAGAAGAGGTTGCAAAAGCACACCTATTCGCAGGAAAAGCTTACTTAGCAAAAGATGATAAAGCATCGGCTAAGAAAGAGTTCGATTTGGCAGCGAAAGGCAGTCAGACCATCGTCGGAGCTGAAGCTAAATACAATTACGGTCAGCTTCAATTTGACGAAAAAGGTATTCTTGCAGCTCAGAAAACGGCTTTCGATTTAATTAAAAATATGCCTTCATACGATTACTGGGTAGCAAAAAGCTTTATTCTATTAGCAGATACCTATGTTGCTTTAAAAGATGATTTCCAAGCAAAAAGCACATTAGAAAGTATCATCGAAAATTATGAGAAAAAAGACGATGATATTATTCCGGAGGCAACAAAACGTTTAGATCAAATTAACAATAAGAAATAAGCCATGATATTGAAAAGTTCAATACTTAAACATACATTCATTATAGGCTTTTGTGCTTTTTCATTCAATGCATATTCGCAAATTGATACTACAAAAACACAAGAAGCAGCAACCATTGAAGAAGTTGAGGTAGTTCGAGATTATCGTCCTGTTTTGGCTGATGCAGTAAAAATAAGACGCAGTCCGGATTTGAATAATGCCAGAACTAAGCAGCCTGCCTTGCGGTATAACGTATTAGACAAGAGGCTGAATTTCCCTAGCGGAATGGGTCAATTAACACTTCAGGACATGCCTTCTACCCGACCGGGAATCATGACCAACAACTATGCTAAACTAGGAATTGGAAACTTTGGTTCAATCCTGGGTGAAATTTACATCAACTCAGGAACAGACGAAAATTATCAGAGAGGATTTTATGCCAAGCATCTTAACCAAAAAGGTGATCTTGAAAACCAAAAGTTCTCAGAACAAAGAATCGGAGTATTTGGACGTAGTATATTAGAAAAAATCACGCTGAGCGGAGAGCTTGGATACAATCGTTATGGAACTGCTTTCTATGGTGTTGTTCCTTATGCACAAGACAATGCAACTATTAATTCAGAAGGCCAGGATCAGCATTTTAATGATATATTCTTTACCGGAGAACTACTAAAGAATTTCGACCCGCAGGATACAGATGTAAGCTACTCCTTAAAAATGGATGCTTACTTATTTAGCGACGCCTTCAATGCAAAAGAGAATTCTGTTGCAATCAGTGGCTATTTTAATAAGGCAATCAATGTTTTCAATGTTGGTGCAAATGTTTCAGCAGATATGGGTAGTGTAAAAGCAACCGATTATTCCATATCGAATAACCTTATTCGTCTAAACCCCTATGTTCGCTTTCAGGGAAACAACTATAGAGTTACTCTAGGAGCTAACTTCGTATCTGAATCAGGAGAAAACAGCCGGTCTAACTTATTCCCATTGGCTAACATCGAACTCGATGTTGTTCCTGAATTCGTAAGTGTTTTTGGAAGTGTAAAGGGAGATGTAAACAAAACATCATTACGTTCTTTAGCACAAAGCAATCCGTATCTTAATGAAAATATTGCCATTCGTAATACAATAGATCGCTTAAATATTAGTGGAGGAGTAAAAGGAAATGTTGGAGCCACTTTCGGTTATAAAGCAAGCGTTTTCTATCGTAAGGTTGAAGACTTAGCATTATTTGTTAATAGTCCGAATGAACCAACTAAATTTGACCTGATTTACGATGCAGGTATCGAAAAGGCCACCACTATCACAGGTTTGCAAGGCGAAATCAATGTGAGGGTTTCTGAAACCGTAAACATCGGTGGAAAACTGAACTTAACTGACTATAAGCTATCAACTGAAAAAGAAGCCTGGATGATGCCTAAAGTTCAAATCTCTTCTAATGCAAGAATAAACATCAGCGAAAAGGTATTCTTAAATGCAGAAGTACTATTTGCAGGAGAAAACTATGCAAAAACATATAACTATGAACCTACTGCGGTTCCCTTCGATTACATAACAACAGATCCCATTATTAAAAAAGTACCGGCATTCGCAGACTTTAGTGCTGGTGCAGAATATAGGGTAAATCGTCAGTTTGGCGTTTTTATTCAAGCTAATAACTTACTAAATTCCAACTATGAAAAATACCTATATTACCCTCGTTTAGGGTTCAATGTTTTCGGAGGTCTTAATTATTCATTTTAATTAAATAACTTTGTCAAAGCAGCAATGGATACACTGGGATTATACTTAAAAGAAGCAGTACAGGATAAAGGGCAAATCTTTCTTCCTGGAATTGGTACGTTCAAAAAAGAGCGTATTCCTGCTTTTTTCGATGATGTTAAACAACGCTTCATGCCACCTTTGCAAAGCATCATTCTTACAGATCAACAAGTAACTGACGAGACACTCATTCAATTTATTGCGGATAAAGAAGACATTGATCTAGAAGAAAGTCGCTTAATTCTTGAGTCATTTCTTTCCGAAATTGAAACCAAACTGCAAGAGAAAAAGGAAATTACATTAGGAGGTTTTGGAATATTAAAAAAAGTGAAAGACCGTTATGAGTTTTCGCATTTCCAATCAAAACTTGAAGGCGTTTTTAATAATTATGAGCCTATTGCCGAATCTCAAAATATAATTCCGGTTGAAGGACAGGCAAGCATTGCAGATCCGGTTGTTAACTCAAATCAGGCTGAAGCCACCCTCCCTATTGAGGAGTCTGTAATTATCGAAGATGATATTGAGGAGGGAAATACTTCCAGAAGATGGTTGTGGGCTGTATTGGCGATTGTTGTTCTCGGATCCATCGCAGGTTTCTGGTTATTAAACCCCAATTTTAATTCCGAGAATCTTACAAAAACACCTGAAACCATACCAGACAAGCAAGCTATTGAACAAACGCTTACTGAAACATCTGCGCAGTCTACCGACTTAAGCACACAAGCACAACCTTCAGATTCTCTAGAGCAAGCTGTACAAAATCCTGTTAGTGAGCCTTCAGAAAGTATTATTAAAGAGGCCCAAGGTCCCTTTGAAATAATCATAGCTGCATTCCATACAATGGAAGAAGCCGAAGCTTATGTAAACAGGACCAATGCAAAAGGGCATAACGTATATATCATAAAGAACAACAATGCGGGCAATCTTAATAAGATTAGCTACGGTTCTTTTCAAACTGCTGCAGAAGCCGATCAAACCCTAGCTAAAGTTAGAGAAGAGCTAACAAAAGAAGCCTGGATATTTAAAAGTAAAAACAAGAATCAAGAACTAAATTAAAAGATAAAAACCTCATGCTATTACAAATCGACAGCACACTACCGTTAGACACCATGATGACGGCCGCACAACAAACCATTCCACCAGCAGAAGATTTACGATTTATTGATATACTCATAAAGGGTGGCTGGGTAATGATACCCTTAGCATTTCTACTTTTAGCAGGTTTAGTAATCTTTATAGAACGTTATTTAACCATTCGCAAAGCAAACAGACACGAAAAAAATCTAACGGCACAAGTCAAACAAAGTATTCTATCAGGCAAATTGGAATCAGCAATTGCTGTTTGTCGCAGTAACAACAGCCCGCTAAGCCGTATGTTACAAAAAGGACTATTAAGAATAGGAAGACCAATCAAAGACATCGAAGGTGCTATTGAGAATGTCGGCAAGCTCGAAGTTGCAAAACTTGAAAAGAACATTAATATCCTTGGTATCATTGCTGGTATCGCTCCGATGCTCGGTTTCGTTGGAACAATTATAGGTGTAATCTCTATCTTCCATGAAGTTGAGCTTGAGGGTGTTATTAACATCGGTACAGTATCAGGAGGTCTTTATGTTAAAATGGTATCTTCAGCAACTGGTCTAATCATTGGTATTATTGCTTATATTGGTTATCATATTCTAAATGAAATGGTAGATCGCATCATTCTGCGTATGGAAACAGATGCCATTGAGTTTATTGATTTGCTGGAAGAGCCGATCTCTTAGGTTAAGATGATTTAAACAGAAGGAATAAATTGACATACATATTTAAATGAATTTTAAAAGAAGACGTGAACGCCCAAAGGCAGAAGTAAACACGACAGCACTCAATGATATCATGTTTTTCTTGATGTTGTTCTTTCTTCTGGCATCTGCGGTAGCCAATCCACAAGTTGTTAAATTGTTATTGCCAAGATCTAGTTCAGGAGAACAATCTTTAGCAAAAAAGACAATAACAGTTTCAGTAACTCAGAACTTGGAGTACTTTATAGACGATGTACAGGTTCCCGTAGAAAACCTATTACCTGCTTTACAAGCCTATCAACAACCCGGGCAAGAAATAACAATCATGCTTTACGTTGATAGAAGTGTTGCTATAAAAGACGTTATTGAAGTAATGGATGTCGCAAATCAATTACGATTAAAACTGGTTTTAGCCACAGAGCCAAAACCATAATAAATATTGCTATGAGCCTTTATCAGGAAGAGGAAAATAATTATCCAAAAGCGGTGCTAATATCAACAGCAATCATGCTGGTTTTATTTGCATTAAGCTATTTTATTATCCTTGGAAATCCAATGCCACAATTTGGTACAGGAGGTATTATTGTAAATTATGGAACGTCACCGGAAGGTATGGGCGACAACTATATGAGTGTTGATGAGCCTTCTATGGACCCAAATGCCAATAATGCATTACCTGATCGAGTTGTTCCAAATGAAACTCCACAACAGGTTGCCTCTCAGCAATCAAGTGATAAAGCCATTGTAACGCAAGACATGGAAGATGCACCGGCTGTTGTTACGAAAACTGAAAAAACCAGCTCTACACCTACCGCAACACCAGAAAAACCAGTAAGCAAGCCAACGGTTAATCCCAATGCTTTATATACTGGTAAGAAGAACAACGCTTCAGGTACTGGTGATGGGACGGGAGCAACCGCAGGCAATCAAGGATCAGTTAATGGAGATCCCTTAGCAGCTAACTACGGTGAAGGAGGATCAGGTTTTGGTGATGCAAGCTTAAGCCTGGAAAATAGACGCTTCGTTAGGTCACCACAAATTGAAGACAACGGACAACAATCTGGAAAAGTTGCTGTAGAAGTTCGTGTAGACAGAGATGGAAATATTATTTCTGCACGAGCAGGAGTACGAGGGACGACCATCTCGAATGATGCCCTCTGGGATAAATGTGAACGGGCAGCATTAGGCGCACAATTAAATCGTCTTGAGAAAGCTCCTCCTTCTCAAACAGGAGTGATCATTTTCAATTTCAAACTTCGATAGTTTATTCCTCGGTAACCATGTCTTATTCTGAAACCCTTGCTTATCTCTATAGCAGACTTCCTATGTTCAGTAAATTAGGAGACTCAGCTATTAAAAAAGATCTAACAAACACCTTAAAGCTCTGCGAATTTCTTGGGAATCCCCAAGAACAGTTTAAGTCTGTTCACATTGCAGGAACCAATGGGAAAGGTTCAACCTCCAATATGTTGGCTGCTATATTACAGACATCCGGCTACAAAACAGGCTTATACACCTCCCCTCACCTATTAGATTTTCGCGAACGTATCCGTATCAATGGTGATATGATTCCAGAAAACGAGGTAGTCGAATTTGTAAAGCAAAATAAAGATTTTATTGAAGAGCTAAAACCTTCCTTTTTTGAGGTAACTGTGGCCTTAGCTTTCTTACACTTTGCAGAGCGAAATGTAGATATTGCAGTCATAGAAACAGGCTTAGGCGGTCGTCTGGATTCAACCAATATCATCCATCCTATTCTTTCAATGATCACTAATATCAGCCTTGATCATACTTATATACTAGGCGATACGTTGGAAGCAATTGCGTATGAAAAAGCGGGTATCATAAAAAAAGATACGCCGGTAGTAATCAGCGAAAAGGCAGAAGCCACCAGTTCTGTCTTTTTAGATAAAGCAAATTCAACTCAAAGTAAAATTGTATTTGCCAGCGACCGATGGGAAATAAAAACAATAGGTAAGGTAGAAGAAAACTTACTTCTGCAAGCCGACAGGATATCAATCGAAGACAAACTAGAAAGTCCAATAATAAAGAGTTCTGCTTCTTCCCTAAATATAGAACTTGATTTACCAGGAACATACCAAACAAAGAATATTAAAGGAGTGCTTTCAAGTGTCGACGAATTACGTCTACAGGGTTTCAAAATACCAGAGCATGATTTATTATATGCATTAAATCATGTAAAAGAACTGACTGGATTAAGAGCTCGTTGGCAAACATTATCTCATAAACCTTTAATTATTTGCGATACAGGCCACAATGAAGCAGGCTGGTCTGAAGTTTTATTAAACATCAAGCAAACTCCCTACAAAAATCTTCACATGGTCATTGGTATCATGCGAGATAAAAATAGCGATAAGCTACTAAGCATCTTTCCAAACAACGCAACTTACTATTTCTGCAATGCAGATTTTGAAAGAGCCCTTCCGGCTAAAGAATTGCATGAAGAGGCAAAACTTAGAGATCTTTCCGGTGAATACTATGATAACGTACTTTCAGCACTAGATGCTGCAGTAGAAAATGCTCAGGCAGAAGATCTGATCTTTATTGGAGGCAGTACTTTTATTGTTGCCGAAGCTCTTAAGCGCTTTGTTTAACTGAAGCTCTATTCACCAGTTGTTGCCTCAAGAGCTATTGCATCCCTCTCTTCAGGAGTCAATCCTTTATATTTCTTATAAGAATCCATGATATACAAACGAATCTGCTCTTCGTCAGACTTAGTAATAAAAGCATAAGTCGGCTTATACTTAACGATAAATCGATCTAAATCCTCACCCTGCAAAGGAGTAAGCGATGTGATTAGGGCAGGTGTAAATTTAGCCATAATAACACGGCTTTCACGTTCAGCAATCAACAAAGGATACCGGGCACGAGCTGTACGAGCCTTGCTGCCAAATAAGCGAGAAGGAGAAATAGAAATATTATTATTAAACTGTACACTTTCACCTTCTTGTTGCGCTATTTGAATCTGCTGATCCAACTGTAAATCTGACAATTCAGTAATTTCAACATCTTCCAATATATTAAAACCAGGAATTGGAGTCAGATAAACCCTCTTAAACTCATAATCAGTTATCAACAAGGTGTCTACCCTAAAGCCTGGGTAGCTAAAAGAAATCAACCCGTTTAATGCTACATCAATTGAAAACTCTCCCGAGGAATTAGTTTCCACACGTTGATGCGTAGTTAAATTACTAATTTCCACCTGTGCAATTGGCTTAGAGCTATCTAGCTCCATAACAACACCTTTATAAGTTTGAGCTTGTGCAAAAAACACTGAAACAAGTACTAAAGAAATTAAAAGAAAGAGCTTTTTCATATTGATGTATATAGCAAATATTATACCTCCAAAAGGTGCAATCAATTAAATTTCGGAATTATTTTGTCCAGCGATTGTTCCGAGGATTAAAATCAGGAAGTACCCTATCAGGATCTAACTGAACTTTTACAACCTCTTCATCCGCAGGAAACTGGAAAGTCCAGCTCTTATTTCTTTCCCAAATTTCAACCGGTAAAGTCTTTCTGTCAGTCTTTCCGCTTCTCGTTGTAACTTCTACGATAACAGGCATAGGCATCTGTTCTAAATTATCAATAGTAATTACAGCACCTTTTCCATTATTAACAACCCTCGTTACAGCCTGGTCCAAACGCCAATTATTTTGAAACCACCCTCTCCAAAACCACGATAAATTATCTCCCGAGACATTTTCAATGGTACGAAAAAAGTCATCCGGAGTAGGGTGTTTATATGCCCAATTCTTAATATATGTTTTTAATGCAAGATCAAAACGTTCTGGTCCTAATATCACATCTCTTAATAATTTCAAACCAAATGCAGGCTTATAATAAGCCAGTACACCAATATTACGTTCATTCATGCCACTAGGAGCAGTCATAACAGGTTCTAACATAGGATCAGTTAAAGTCAATGCTAGATTATTTGCATCCGGCTCACCTTCAAAATATTCACCATTATTAAAATCTTCAGTCGATAACCCATTAAGAAACATATTGAAACCTTCATCCATCCAAGCATGTAAACGCTCATTACTTCCTACGATCATCGGAAACCAGATATGTCCAAATTCATGATCTGTTACATCCCAAAGTGATTGGCCTTTCGACTTGGCACTACAAAAAACAATCGCAGGATATTCCATTCCACCAACATTTGAAGCTACATTCACAGCAATTGGATAAGGATAATTAAACCATCTCTTTGAGTAATTCTCGATGGAGGCTTTTACGTATTCAGTTGAACGCTCCCAAGCATTCCCACCACTACTTTCTTGCGGATAAGCAGACATAGCCAGAGATGTATGGCCACCCTGCAAATTAATTCGAGCAGCATCAATAATAAAAGAAGAAGACGTTGCCCAAGCAACATCACGCGTATTCTCCAACCTATATTTCCAGGTTACGTATTTTCCATCTTTATTGGAATAAGCCTGATTAGCATCCTGTGCAGACCGAATAGTAATCGTTTGGTCACTTGTTTTTGCTTCTTCCCAACGTTGTTGCTGAGCGGGGCTCAGCACCTCTTCAGGATTTAATAATTTACCTCCAAGAACAACAAAGTGATTACTAGGTACAGTAATATTAACATCAATATTACCATATTCCAGGTAAAATTCACCCGGTCCTGTATAAGGTACCGTATTCCAGCCAGCAACATCATCATAAACAGCCACACGAGGATACCACTGTGCAATTGCAAAAATCTTTCCGTTCCGGGCATCTAGAATACCAGTACGATCAGAGCCATACTGCGGAATAATATAACTATATTCAATTGTCATCTGTAATTTACCCCCCTTTGGATACAATGTTTCAGGTAAATCTACATGCATACGTGTATCAGCTATGAAATACTTCACATCAACACCGGCTACTTTTACAGACTTTATCTTATAACCGCCGTCAAATTCTTCACCTTTTGCACCATAACGACTATTTGTTAATGGAATAATTGCATTACCTATCGAATTATCCTTAAACATATTCTGATCCAATTGAAGCCACATATAAGTAAGTTCCTTCGGACTATTATTGGTATAATCCATTTTTACAGTGGCCGTAATCTCCCTGGTTTCTTCATTTAGCCGAGCAGAAATATGATAGTCAACTTTATTCTGCCAGTAAGCCGGCCCCGGCTCTCCACTTGCTGAACGATATTCGGTACCATTTTTTTGATAAAAAGCAGGATCAAAAGCTTTCACATAATCGTAGTTACTCTTATCCTGTCCAAATACAGATCCGGAAAAGCCCAATAGTAGAAATAAAGCATTCGCAACTAGTACATTCAGTGTCTTCATATTATAAATTTTTATCGTATTCCTCTTCATTAAAACCAAGCAAATATTTTCCATCGCCTTCAATTATCGGTCGTTTTATTAAACTTGTATGTTCCTGCATCAACTTACTGGCAGAACTCGGATCAATAATCGCTACTTGTACTTCACTGTCCAATTTTCTCCAGGTAGTTCCTCTTTTATTAATTAAAGGCTCCCAGCCAAATACCTTTTGCCATTCATCAATTTTATCTTTAGAAATGCCAGACTTTTTATAATCATGGAACGTATAATCGATTCCACGCTCAGTAAGCCAATCAATTGCCTTCTTAACTGTACTACAGTTCTTTATGCCATATACTTTTACCATCATTCAATCTGTTATTTGTTATACCTCGTCATAGTTAGCTCCAGACCGGTCGCTATAAAACTTTGTGCCATTTCTACTGATTGTTCAATAAGGGCGGGAACCTCCATCAATTCATCCTTATCAAAACCACTAAGTACATAATCAACCTGACGACCTTTTGGAAAATTATCCCCTACTCCAAAACGCAAACGCGGATAATTTTGTCCACCACATAAAGCTTCAATACTTTTCAATCCATTATGTCCGGCACTACTTCCTTTCGGCCTTAAGCGTATTTTACCAAATGGAATGGCCAGATCGTCTACAATAACCAAAACATTTTCCAAAGGGATTTTCAGCTCATTCATCCAGTAATTTACTGCTTTTCCGCTTAAGTTCATATAGGTAGTGGGTTTAATAACATGCACTACCCGACTTTTATGCTTAAATTCAGAATAATAGGCATAACGCAAAGTAGAATACGTAGCACCGGCCTTCTTTACCAGTTCATCAGCAACCATAAAACCAACATTGTGACGTGTATCAGCATATTCCGCACCTATATTACCCAAACCAACAACAAGATATTTCATGAACTAAATTTTGTTTCTTTTCAAAAATAAGAAATATTAGACAAGCATATTAAAAAACAAAAAAAGCAGCGATAAATCGCTGCTTTCATTTATAATATTACAATAAATTACTTACCGGCCGCCTTAGCGTCTTGTTCTGCCTGACGAAGTGCGCGAGACATACCAACTGAAACAATGGTGTCATCACCGTTATTCAAAACTTTGGCTTTGCTAAGTTTAATCTCTTCAACACGAACAGATTTACCTACCTCTAAAGCATTTAAGCTCACTTCAATTTCTTGAGGTATATCGTTTGGTAAAGCTTTAACTCGTAGTTTACGAAGCTTTTGAATTAATTTACCACCACTACGTACACCTGGTGATGTTCCTGTCAAAGAAACAGGGATATTCATAACAACCTCTTTCTTGTCATCCAGTTCCAAGAAATCGATATGACGGATAAGGTCATTCAATGGGTGAAACTGCATTTCTTGTATAATAGCTTTAAATTTTTGACCGTCAAGATCTAAATCTACGAAATGAACATCGGGTGTGTAAACCAACGATTTCAAATCAGCTGCGGACACTGCAAAGTGGTACTGTTTTTTTCCACCATAAAGAACTGCAGGCACTTTGCCTTCATAACGCAATTCTTTAGCGTCTCTTTTCCCTACGTTCTCTCTTAGAGAACCGCTAATAGCAATTGATTTCATTTTTATTTATTTATTTAATTGTTAACTATTTATATTGAAACAGATCACTAATAGACCCGTGTTCATTTACATTTGTAATTGCATGTGCAAACAAATTTGCCGTTGATAAAACCTTAATCTTATCACTTTTATGCTTCAGTTGTATGGTATCCGTAACTATTATTTCAGTCAACATCGAATTTTCAATTGTTTCATAAGCATTACCTGATAAAACAGGATGAGTACAGACTGCCCGAACGCTGCTTGCACCATTCTCCATAATCAACTGAGCAGCTTTTGATAAAGTTCCGGCTGTATCGCAAATATCATCAATCAAAACAATATCCTGACCAGTTACATCCCCAATAATTGACATAGACTCAATTTCATTGGCTCGTTTACGTTGTTTATCACAAATTACAACCTCAGCATTAAAGTACTTAGCAAAAGTTCTTGCTCTGTAAGAACCGCCCATATCAGGTGATGCAATGGTTAAATTCGGAAGATTTAACGATTTTATGTGAGGAACAAAAATTACTGAAGCATCCAGATGATCTACCGGAATATCAAAAAAGCCCTGAATCTGCGCGGCATGCAAATCCATGGTCATAATGCGATGAGCACCTGCTGCAGTAATTAAGTTTGCAATCAATTTAGCACCGATAGCTACCCTCGGTTTATCCTTACGATCCTGACGTGCATAACCAAAATAAGGAACTACCGCTGTTATATAATGTGCAGAAGCGCGTTTAGCAGCATCTATCATTAATAACAATTCTAAAATATTATCACCCGGAGTATTGGTGGATTGGATGATAAAAACATCGCTCCCTCTTACAGATTCATTATAAAATGGTTGGATTTCACCATCACTGAAACGTGACAATGTCTTTTTCCCCAGAGCTTTGCCGTAAGATTCAGCAACCTTTTCAGCAAGTGGCAGATTACTGGTTCCTGCGAAAAGCTGTACTTTATTAAACTGTAGAGGCATGGCGTTAAACTGTTGCATAAATACGAACTCGGATTGTAATAAAATAAAACAATCCGAGTTCTTCTTTTGTTGCCCGACCAGGGTTCGAACCTAGACTATCTGAACCAAAATCAGATGTACTACCATTATACTATCGGGCAATCATTTTGCCGTTTTGAGGGCATCTCCGTTATCGGACTGCAAATATAGAGCGATATTCTATATGTTGCAAAAATATTTCACTTTTTTATTTCTTTAATTGTTAAAAAGCTACCTGAATCGTTAAAACTTATCAGTATTCCATTTCAAATACTTAATTTCGGAGCGTAAAATGAATTTGGATTATGAATTACAGCAAAATCAATAACACCTTAGGATGGTTGAGTTTCCTTATAGCAACACTTTCCTATATCTTAACACTTGAACCAACCGCAAGCTTTTGGGATTGCGGCGAATTTATCGCTGCAGCCTATAAAATGCAAGTTGTTCACCAGCCGGGAGCTCCCTTATTCTTAATGCTGCAAAATCTATTCTCAAACTTTGCAATGGGAAGACCAGAGCTAATAGCCTACTGGATGAACGTAGGATCAGCCGTATCAAGCGGATTAACCATCCTCTTCTTGTTCTGGAGCATTACGGCACTTGCCAGAAAAGCTATAACAACCAAAGATGTTGAGATCACCCAAGCCCAATTAATCCAAATCATGGGTGCCGGTCTTGTTGGCACATTAGCTTACGCCTTCTCAGATACTTTCTGGTTCTCTGCTGTAGAATCTGAAGTTTATGCCATGGCTTCATTATGTACTGCAGTGGTTTTCTGGGCTATTTTAAAATGGGATTATCATGCAGACGAACCTTATTCAGAACGCTGGTTAATTCTAATTGCCTATGTAATGGGTTTATCTATTGGTGTCCATTTACTCAACTTATTAACCATTCCGGCATTAGCTTTAGTAGTTTATTTCCGTAAAAATGACAAACCAACAAGCAAAGGAGCTATCAAAGCCCTGTTGATCGGTATTCTTGTATTAGGCTTAATACTATGGGGAATCATTCAATATTCTATCAAATTTGCTGCTTATTTCGACCTTTTCTTTGTCAATACACTTGGTATGGGTTTTGGATCAGGCGTAACCGTTTTTGCAGTATTACTGGTAGGAGGTTTAACTTACGGTATCCTCTACTCTATCAAACATCATAAAAAGACTTTAAATATCATCCTGCTTTGTGTTTCGTTTATCTTTTTCGGGTACAGTTCGTTTACCATGATTACGATTCGTGCAAAAGCGAACCCGACATTAAACAATAATGACCCGGATAATACCTTTGCACTATTAGGTTATCTAAACCGTGAACAATATGGTGATGATCCTTTATTCAATGGACCGTATTTTGATTCAAAACCAATCGAATATGAAGAAGGAGCTGCCATGTACAGAAAAGGAGATGATCAGTATATAAAGACCGGCAACAAACCCGGCTATAAATACGATCGTGAAACATTGCTACCACGTATATACAGCTCTACTCCTGATCATATAAACGTATACCGTAGCTGGCTCAACCTAGGAGAAAATGAACAACCCCAATTCACAGACAACCTGAAATTCTTATTCTCCTATCAAATCGGCCATATGTATGCCCGCTATTTTATGTGGAATTTTGTTGGCCGACAAAACGATCAACAAGGCCATGGCAACTTTACAGATGGAAACTGGATAAGCGGAATTAAGTTTATCGATCAAATGCGCTTAGGTGGACAAAATGCTTTACCAGATTCACAAAAAGACAATCCTTCAAGAAATACCTACTTCTTCTTACCATTAATTTTAGGTCTTTTAGGTGCTTTCTGGCACTTTAAACGAAATCAAAAAGATGCAAGTATTGTAGGTTTATTATTCTTTTTCACCGGCATAGCCATTGTACTCTATCTAAACCAAAGCCCGCTGCAGCCTCGTGAACGAGATTATGCCTTTGCCGGTTCATTCTATGCATTTGCAATATGGGTAGGATTTGGTGTTTTGGCAATTAGCGACTTTATTAAAAAGAAAGCAAATCATAAAACAGCTGCCATAGCAGCCACCGTCATTGGCCTTTTAGCTGCACCAGTTTTAATGGCTTCTCAAAACTGGGATGATCATAACCGCTCGAATAAAAGTACAGCCAGAGATTTAGCTGTGGATTACCTGGAAAGCTGTGCACCTAATGCTATCTTATTTACATACGGCGATAACGATACCTACCCGCTATGGTATGCTCAAGAAGTTGAAAATATCCGCCCCGACGTTCGCGTGGTAAACTTAAGTCTGTTAAGTGCCGATTGGTATGTACGACAAATGAAAGAGAAAGTGAACGAAGCTGACGCACTTCCTATTTCAATGGAAAACAATCAGTTTGTTCAAGGAACCCGTGACTTTATTCGCTATACCGATTATGGTATACCTGGTAATATTGAGCTTGAAAATGTCATGAGTATCCTTCTCTCAGATAACCCGCAAGATCAGCAACAAATGCAAGATGGTTCGCGAGCTAACTTCCTGCCAACAAAGAACTTTAAATTAAGCATCAACAAAGAGAATGTTATAAGTAATAAGGTGGTTCCTAAAGGCTGGCAAGATCAGATTGTAGATTCAATGGTATGGAAATACAATAAAGACTACGTATCAAAAGCAGAATTAGCTATTCTCGACATCCTGGTTCATAACGACTGGAAAAGACCTATCTATTTCGCGCGTACTGTTCCTAGCGACAATTACTTAGGCCTTGATAATTATTTGGTAACCGAAGGTTTTGCCTATCGCCTGATGCCTATTCTTGCATATACACAGGAAGACCCAAGTCAACAAACAGAGAGGATCAATACAGAAGCTATGTATGATAACACCATGAATAAATTTGTCTGGGGGAATCTTAAAACTGAAACGTACTTAGATCCTGAATCTTACGGAATGCTCAACCTGATCATGAATAACTTTAACAGCTTAAGCAATGCGCTAGTTGCAGAAGGCAAGATGGATCAGGCAAAAGATGTAATGAAACGCAGCCTTGAAGTTGTTCCTGATAAGATTTACGCAATGCGTGAAACCTTACAAAAACAATCAATGGCAGAAAGCCTATACAAAGTAGGCGATATTGAAAATGCCAATCGCATTGTAACTAACACAACAGATTACCTTGAACAAAATTTAAACTACTTCTTCACCATTGCAGAAACTAAACCCAACTTGGAGATGAACAACATGCAGTTGGGAATGTATGTTCTACATGCGATGGATCAACTCACTGCAGAATACAAACAAACGAAGGAGAACGAACGTATCAAGAAAATATTTGCAGAATTCGAAAAGCGTTATGAGCTATCCGGCTTAAATTAGAAATTCAAAACTCGTAAAGAATAAAACTCTAAAGTTTTAAAAATGCTTGCAGAACAGGAATAAAAATCTGTTTCATGCAAGCATTTTATGTTATTTATAACAAGAAACGCTTTCATAATTACTATCTATTCATATGAACATTCATGTAAAATCCTAATGAGTGATACAATATTGGTTCAATGCTCTTTTCCATCATATATCCACATCGGTTCTGTTTGTCCAGCCTTCTCAAACCCGATCTTCTTATAGAAATCAATAGCCCTTCCGTCTGCTGTTAGCATTTGCATATGGAAGTTTGCATACTTTTCTTTCATTTTTTTCATTATCATCTGCCCAATTCCTTTTCCTTGATAATCAGGATGAACTAGTAGATGAGGATAATAAACAACTAAATATCCATCTGAAATCGCATTTCCAAGGCCTACTAACTTATCATTATCCCATGCTGATATTAATGAATGTGAATTCACCAAAGCCTTATACAATTCGTTTGGCTTTTTTGCCGAACTCCATTCATTTGCTTTATATAGATCAATGATGCTGGATTGTTCAATATCCCTTCTTTCTGAAACAGCTATATCCATCATTTTTTATATTTCCTAAACACTCAAATATACCAACTGTCCATTATTATCTCGACAAGATCAGTAAGATACTTCGTTTTATCTCGATTTACTCAAACAGGGACCAAACAGGGGTCAAACAGGGACCAAACAGGGGCAAGACCAGCATATTGTGCCTGCTTGGACCCTGTTTGAACCCTCCTTAAATCCTATTTGTCCTTTAATTGAATACAGGAATGTCAATAGCTGGCCTAATCAAATATCAATCATAAAAAAAGCTGATACATTAAATGCATCAGCTTTTCTATTTTAAAAAATTATACTTTATCTAATTAAACTCTGGAGTTTGAATCACTATCCTTCAACCACAACACCCATCTTACAGAATTTGTCAATCCGCTCTGATATCAAGGTTTCAGTGTTTTTCAATCGCAATGCTGCAATATCCTCAAGCAACTGTTTTTTAACTGTATTGGCTGTTTCTTCCGGGTTTTGATGTGCTCCACCCAACGGTTCTTTGATAATTCCGTCAATTAGGCCGTTTGCATACATGTTGTCAGAAGTTAACTTTAAACATTCAGCTGCTTTTTCCTTATAATCCCAGCTTCTCCATAATATAGAAGAGCAAGATTCAGGAGAAATTACAGAATACCAGGTATGTTCCAGCATATAAACCTTATCACCAATACCGATACCCAATGCACCGCCCGAGGCACCTTCACCAATAATAATGCAAATGATAGGAACTTCAAGCACGGACATTTCTAGCAGGTTACGCGCAATGGCTTCTCCTTGCCCACGTTCTTCGGCTTCTATACCAGGGTAAGCACCCATGGTATCTATAAAAGTAACAACAGGTTTGTTGAACTTTTCTGCTAATTTCATTAAGCGTAAGGCCTTGCGGTAACCTTCAGGATTTGCCATTCCAAAGTTTCTGAACTGACGTTCTTTGGTATTTTTCCCTTTCTGATGACCTATTACCATAACAGAAACGCCGCCAATGGTTGCAAAACCTCCAATAATTGCTTTATCATCTTTTACGGTTCTATCTCCATGAAGCTCTATAAAATCTTCACAAATCATAGAAATATAATCTAAGGTTTGCGGGCGGTCAGGATGTCGCGACATTTGTACATTCTGCCAACCGGTTAGGTTCGTATAAACGCTATTACGAGTTTTTTCAAGCTCAGCCTCAAGCTCACGAACGGTGGCTGACATATCGACCTTTGTTTTTTCAGATACTTGTTTAACCTTTTCAAGCTGAACAAGCAGGTCTGCTATGGGTTTCTCAAAATCGAACGTTGTTTCCATTTCTTATAGTTTGTTGTGCTATCTTATCTAAACAATTGAAAAGACAACTGGGCGGCTAAATTAGTCATTTTGAATTCTAATATAAAATATCATTATCAAGAAATACTCAACACTAGGTATTTATTAACCGTATAATTAGATTTATTTTGCCCATAATTAATTCATATAAAATGAACTCCTACTCTTTACGTAACGAAGATTTCATTGATACAATAGATGTAGTATGTCTTAAGTGCAATACCAAAGCTTTGGTTCTGGGCGGACAACCTTATCTTCAAATTAAGGATTACGAAGCTCAAGTACAGTTTTCCTGTACGGCTTGTGGCTACACTATCAAATACAGCAATACACCCGAATCAGCATTTTATACCAATAGCCGTGGCATTAAGAAAAATGGACGCATACTCATCCTCAATGCACCTTGTGATCCTTTTTTCGGATTCGATCTGTGGTATCGTATAGACACCAGGTATGGGTTACTATGGGCTTATAATATAGATCACCTATCCGTAATAGAAAAATATATTGCCGACCCGCATCGAAGTAGAAATGGAATACCAAACCAGAATAATAGCATCGCGAGCAGACTTCCTGAGTGGACGAAAGAAGCCAAAAACAGAGACTATATAGTAAAAATAATAAAACGATATAAAGCTAGATAGAACTAATCCCTTGCGTATCTCTTATTGGTATTTTTAAGCTCGTAAGTAAGCTGAAACGGATCTGCATTTATCAATGAAAATTTATTAATCTTTTTTTTTGCTTATTAAAAACATAATACCGAATATTGCAGTCCCAAAAACAGGGAACAATAATGTGGGAAACCGCCTTACCCAAGGGATTTAATACTCCTGAATAGCTCAGTTGGTTAGAGCATCTGACTGTTAATCAGAGGGTCGCTGGTTCGAGCCCAGCTTCAGGAGCAAAAGTACAAAAAGGACCTAATGAGGTTCACGTTCTTAATGAATATTATTTAACCAAGATTAAATTCCTGAATAGCTCAGTTGGTTAGAGCATCTGACTGTTAATCAGAGGGTCGCTGGTTCGAGCCCAGCTTCAGGAGCAAAAACCGGCACACAGCCGGTTTTTTTGTTTAAAGCAATTGTTATGAGTTTAGTAATTATCGGTTCGGTTGCATTTGATGCGATAGAAACTCCTTTTGGAAAAACAGATAAAATTGTTGGCGGCGCTGCTACTTACGCTTCCATTTCAGCATCCTATTTATATGACGATATAAAGATTGTAGGTGTTATTGGCGAGGATTTCGGGGAAGAGAACCTAAATAAAATCACTTCAAAAGGAATTGATATTGAAGGTTTACAAATTAAGGAAGGTGAGAAATCATTCTTTTGGTCTGGAAAATATCATAACGACATGAACAGTAGAGATACGCTGGCTACTGAATTGAATGTGCTAGCAGAATTCAATCCACTGATTCCTGACTCTTATCAAGACTGTGAATATTTACTACTTGGCAATTTAACTCCACAGGTTCAATTACAAACTTTAGATCGTTTTAAAAAGAAGCCAAAACTGGTTGTGCTTGACACGATGAATTTCTGGATGGATATTGCTTTGGATGATTTATTAAGTGTGCTTAAAAAGGTAGACGTATTAACCATTAATGATGAAGAAGCACGTCAACTTTCTGGAGAGTACTCATTGGTAAAAGCTGCTAATAAAATTCTGACAATGGGACCTAAATACTTAATCATTAAAAAGGGAGAACATGGTGCTCTTTTATTTGGTGAAGACCAAATATTCTCTGCTCCTGCCCTGCCTCTTGCAGATGTTTTCGATCCTACAGGCGCTGGCGACACTTTTGCTGGTGGTTTTATTGGTTACTTAGCAAATGTAGGTAGCATAACCTTTAACAACATGAAGAATGCAGTTGTATTTGGTTCTG
The DNA here is from genome assembly GCF_035514885.1 of Albibacterium sp. Classification (NCBI taxonomy): domain Bacteria; kingdom Pseudomonadati; phylum Bacteroidota; class Sphingobacteriia; order Sphingobacteriales; family Sphingobacteriaceae; genus Albibacterium; species Albibacterium sp. The sequence continues at coordinate 39,466 of NZ_DATJCH010000016.1, forward strand.
CCTTAGCATCTTTTTGCGTAGAGAAATTTGGTACAGAAAGAATTGAAAGCTTAAGCAAGGAAGACATCTCTAAAAGAATCAATAGTTTCGTTTCTCTAAGCCAATTCAATATAAAAAACAAAGGGTAAGTTTAAAACTTACCCTTCAAGATCTTTATTCAATCTCATTAATACTGCATACTAACAAATTCAGATGCCTGAATGCCGTAGGCATATGTTTTCAGTGACTTCTTAAGAGATTTACGAGCTACGTGTATTCTTGTTTTAACCGTTCCGATAGGAATGGATAGGTGTTCAGCAATTTCATGATACTTATATCCTTCAAAATACATGGTGAAAGGGACGTAGTATTCTTCCGATAATTTATCCATTGCTTCGCGAATATCATCCATTACGAATTGGTTTTCACCTTTATTCTTAGTTGAACTGTATACTAAGTTTGAGGATGATATTTCATCTGACTTGGTGACCATGCCGCTAATTTTAACAAATCTGCGGTAATTATTAATGAAGGTGTTTTTCATAATGGTATATAACCATCCTTTTAAATTAGTACCTTCTTTAAATTTCTCATGGTAGGTAATCGCCTTTAACACGGTGTCTTGAACTAAGTCATTTGCATCTTCATCATCGTGAGTAAAATGTAAGGCGTACATTTTAAGTGATTCGGCATGGCTCGAAACCATTGATTTAAATTCATTTTTAGACATCTTTTCAGGGTTTAGGAGAGCATAGGTTACCAACCAGGTCTTCTAGCTCTTAGTTTTCAAAAATTCATACTTATACTAAATGCATTTGATTGAATATTTGCAACAACCGTGCTACAATTTTAAACCTTGACGATTTATGATAGTCAAAGTACACTCCTTTTACCCTAAATAATATTTACTTCGCGTTCTATTTTTACGCCAAATTTTTTATAAACACTGTTAATAATCGTTTCTGAAAATTCATAAACCTCTGTGCCACTAGCATTTCCATAATTAACAAGCACCAACGCCTGATTCTTCCAGGTGCCTGTGTTACCAACTTTTACTCCCTTCCAACCACATTGTTCAATAAGCCAACCTGCAGCTAATTTTACTTTATCAAATTGTATAGGGTAGTGTACGATGTCCTTAAAAATAGACTGTAATTTTTGAAAATCATCACCTTCTATGATTGGATTCTTAAAGAAACTTCCTGAGTTCCCAATAGTTAAAGGATCAGGAAGCTTACTAACCCGAATTTCTGAGACAACTTTTGAAACGTCTTTTATACTTGGATTCTGAATTTTCCTGTTTTCCAGCTCCGATAGAACAGCTCCGTAACCTAATACCATATGGGGTACTGTTGATAGCTTTAAGGTAACAGAGGTTATAATGTACCGATCTTTCCCTTCTCTTTTAAAGAGGCTATCCCGATAGGAGAACTTACAAGCTCTCTTATCAAATTCAACAATCTTTTTATCAATACGGTCATAGGCTCTGCAAGATTCAAACACATCCATCAGCTCCACCCCATAGGCTCCGATGTTTTGCACAGGTGCAGCACCAACTGTTCCTGGTATTAAACTTAAATTTTCAATTCCGGCATAACCATGATTTACACAGTATTGTACCAGGTCATTCCAAACTACCCCTCCCCCTGCTGTTATATACCTATCCGAATCTTGTTTCATTACTTCGATTCCGTCTATTTTAATATGTAAAACAAGACCGTTAAAGTTCTTGGTAAACAAAATATTGCTACCTCCTCCCAATATTAATAAAGGTAGGTTTCTTATCTTCTCATCTTTAAAAATATCAATTAACTCTTGCTCACTATTGACGTCACAGAAATAGTTGGCGAGAGCTTCTACTCCGAAAGTATTTAGTTCTTTTAACGATTTATTTTCTTGAAATACGATACTCATAAGAGATAAATAAGGATATGCATCAAAGATAATGGAAACTAATGAATTCAATAAAATTAAAGAATCAACTGAATGATGTACTTTTGCAATATTTTGAAAACTAATGTATCATTCGCTTGTAACATTAATAATAGTTTAATATCTAACCACTTTGTGATTACGTTTTCCATTTGCAGAAAGGAAAGCATCGTTTAAAAGTTATGAATATAAAAAAACATTTAATTTTTCTTCTTTTATTAGTTTGTTTTAGCTCCCAATTAACTTTCGCCCAAAAAACCTTTAGCTTAGAAGATGCATTATCATATGCATTAAGCAATGGCGAAGCAGTAAGAAAAGCCAAACTTGATATCCTTCAAGGTGCCTTTAAGGTGAAAGAAGTAAGAGCAGGTGCATTGCCACAAATTGATGGTACGGTAACACTCAACAATAACATATTATCGCAACAATTTTTGCTACCAGCTGCCATTATGGGTGGAGAGCCCGGTGAGTTTGTAGCTGTAAAGGCTGGAACAACCTGGAGTTCTTTAGCACAGGTACAGCTTAATCAACAGATTTTTAATCAACAGGTATTTGCCGGATTAAAAGCAGCAAGAGCTTCGGAAGAGTATTATCAATTGGCAGCAAAACTTGCCGAAGAAAATATCATTCAACAGGTTGCTACTAATTATTATCAGGTTATAATAACTCGTCAACAATTGGCTGTCATTGATGCCAATATTGATCGGGTTCTAAAACTAGAAAAGATTGTTAACAGTCAGTTTGAAGTAGGTTTGGCTAAAAAAATTGATCTAGACCGTGTAAAGGTAAATAGCAGCAATCTCAAAACACAGCGACAAGAATTGTTAAACTCGGTGTCACAACAAGAAAACTTACTCAAATATTATATGGGCATGCCTGTTACAGAACAAATAGCAATTCCGGAAGCGAGTTTGAAGGCATTAGAAGAAACGGTTCAGAGACATATTAGTGATGCTAGTTTTAACGTGAATAATTTAAATTCTTATTTAGTGCTGAAGAAACAAGAAGAGCTATTAAACTTACAAAGGAAAGCCTTTCTTGCTGAGTTCTACCCAAAACTTTCTCTAGGAGCAAATTACATGTATAATACCCAAAGTAATAAGTTTAACCTCTATACAAACAATGCACTAAACTACGAGATGTCGGCTATTACACTGACTTTAAAGGTTCCAATTTTTGATGGAGGAGCAAAGAGAGCAAAATTACAACAGGCAAACATCGATATTGAAAAGACTCAGATAGATATTGAAGATTCTTCAAATGCCTTGCAGATGGCTTATGAAAATGCTAAAATGCAAATCAAAAACAGCTTAGCTACAATTGAAACTCAAAATCAAAATAAGGTACTTGCTGAAGAGGTATACCATAGTACAGAAAACAATTATCATAATGGCTTAGCAAGTCTAACAGATCTGTTAGATGCAGAAACGGAACTGGTAAGTGCCCAAAACAGTTATAATCAGGCTTTATTAAATTATAAGGTTGCTGAAATTGAATTAATAAAATCACAAGGAAACATCAAATCTTTAATAAACAAGTAATGAAAAGAGGAATAATAACTGGAATTATTGTCATTGTTGTAATAGCCTTAATTGCATGGGTACTCACTTCTAATAAAAAAGAAAATGAAGCCAAAACAGCTATTGTTGCTGAAGATATCGGTACCGTTCTTGTAAAAACTGTTGTTGCCAAAAAAGAAAGCATTGATTTAGACTTTACTTCTAATGGAAATTTTGCTGCCAAACAGGACTTAGATTTACTTGCGGAAACAAGCGGAAGGGTAACTCAAATCATGGTAAAAGAAGGCTCAAGAGTCTCTAAAGGTCAGGTTTTAGTTAAAATTGATCCGGAGTATGCTTCTTTAGATTTACAAAATGCGGAAGTTGCTTATCAGAAATTAAAGACCGATATGGCTCGTTATCAAAGCTCATTTGAGACTGGCGGAGTTACTCGCGCACAGTTAGACGAAATTACTTTCAATTTAAAGACTGCAGAGAACCGTGTGCAACAAGCTAAACGCAGAGTACAAGATTCATATATCAACGCTCCGATATCAGGTGTTGTAAACCAACGTGCTATCGAGTTAGGTGCTTATGTTTCTCCCGGAACACTTTTATTCAACCTTGTTGATATCTCAACGTTGAAATTACAGGTTTCAGCAAACGAGTCTCAGGTGGTAAATATCCACTTGGGTGATGAGGTTGCTATTTCAACTTCAGTGTTTCCAGATAAAGAATTTTCAGGTAAAGTTACCTTTATTGCTTCTAAAGCTGATAATACCTTAAACTACCCCGTAGAGATTGAAGTTTCTAATCCGGAACCCAATACAATACGCGCAGGTATGTATGCCACAGCTACCTTCAAGTTTCCAAAACAAGAAGCACAAATTACTGTGCCACGTTCTGCTTTTGTAGGAGGTGTAAGCAGCAACCAGCTATTTGTTTTAGAAAACGGCAATACCGCTAAACTTAAAACAGTAGTCTCGGGAAGAGTTGTAGGTGAACAGGTTGAGATAGTAAGTGGCTTAAATGAGGGAGAAGTTGTAATTACAAGTGGCCAGATTAATTTAGTGGACGGTACTCAAGTTTCTCCTCAAAAATAAACATCTGCACCTTTAAAAATTTAATTATCTACAGATGAAAATTTCTGATATTTCTATAAAAAGGCCTTCACTGGTTATTGTTGTATTTACTGCCCTGAGCTTACTGGGTCTTTTGAGTTATTTTTCATTGAACTATGAAATGTTACCCAAATTTACTCCGGCAGTGGTATCTGTTTCTACTATTTACCCTGGTGCATCGCCTAATGAAGTAGAAAATACGGTTACTAAGAAACTTGAAGATGCTGTTTCCTCGCTTGAGAATGTAAAGAAAATAGATGCCGTTTCTTTTGAAAGTCTTTCCTTAATCACCATTACCTTAAATAGCGGTGCGGATGTTGATTTGGCATTAAATGAGGCCCAACGTAAGATAAATGCAATTTTAGCAGACTTACCGGATGATGTTAGAACACCTTCTCTAGCTAAGTTTTCGTTGGATGACTTGCCTATCATCACCCTTGCAGCTACATCCAGCATGACCGAGTCTGAATTCTATGACCTCCTTGACAAAAGGGTACAACCCCTTTTATCACAGATTCCAGGCGTTGCACAAGTTAACTTAGTGGGTGGACAAGAACGTGAAATTCAGGTTAACTTAAATGCTCCCAAACTGGAAGCTTATGGCTTATCACCATTGGATGTACAGCAGGTTATTTTAACCTCAAACTTGGATTTTCCTACAGGTAGTATAAAAACCCAAGAACAGGATATATTGGTCCGCTTGTCGGGAAAATACAAATCTGTAGAAGAGCTACGTAATTTGGTAGTTAAAACGACAGATGATGGGTCGCAGGTTCGCATGCAAGATATTGCTGATGTGCAAGACACGCAGAAAGATGTAGAAAAGCTGTCACGATTTAACAGAAAGAGCTCCGTTGCAATACAGGTTCTTAAAACTTCAGACGCTAATGCTGTTACTATCAGTGAAAGTGTAGCAGAAGCTTTACCTGTAATTGAGGCTGAATATGCAGCAGATAACCTATCGCTGCAAATTGCAAATGATGGTTCTGTATACACGCTGGAATCTGCCAACGCGGTTGTTTTCGATTTAATCCTAGCTATCGTATTGGTTGCTTTTATAATGCTATTATTCTTACATAGTTTTAGAAATGCGGTTATCGTAATGATTGCCATCCCGGTTTCTTTAATTTCAACCTTTATAGGAATGGAGTTGCTGGGCTTTACACTGAACCTGATGTCATTATTAGGTCTTTCACTAGTGGTCGGGATTTTAGTGGATGATGCTATTGTGGTTATCGAGAATATCTACAGGCACATGGAAATGGGTAAAAATAAGGTCAGGGCTTCTGTTGACGGAGCGAAGGAAATAGGCTTTACCGTAGTTTCTATCACCTTTGTTATTGTGGTAGTGTTCTTACCTATATCTTTAAGTACCGGAATGGTATCTGATATTCTACGTGAATTTTGTGTAGTAGTTATTATTGCTACCTTATTGAGTTTACTGGTATCCTTCACCATTGTTCCACTGGTTACATCCAGATTCGGAAAATTAGAAAAGATTACAAAAGATAAGCCATCAGGCCGTTTTATATTATGGTTTGAACAGCAACTTCACCGTTTTACAAGATGGATTACTGGCATTCTTGAATGGGCACTCGATCATAAGGCGATAACCTTAATAAGTGTAACGTTGCTATTGGTATCTTCATGTGGCTTGGTTGGCGGTGGATTTATCGGAACGGAGTTCTTTGCTCAAAGTGACCGTGGAGAATTCTTGGTACAATTAGAACTGCCAAAGGATGTTTCTATTGAACAAACAAATCAGGCTGCTTTTAAAACTGAAGAGTATTTATCTTCTAAACCTGAGATAGTTTCCTTAATAACTATGGTAGGGCAATCGAGTGAAGGTTCAAGCGGAACTTTGGCAACACCTTACAAAGCAGAAATAACTGTTAAATTGATTGATAAAAGTAAGCGGGAATCCTCTGATATCTATGCTGCCAGGATAAGACAAGAACTCTCACAGTTATTGGTGGGCGTAAAAGTTAAAACAGTTCCAGTGAGTATTCTTGGAACAGCTCAGCAAGCACCAATAGAATTGGTGGTTACTGGTTCGGATCTGGATAGCATCATGTCTTATGCAGATAAGGCATTAGAAGCTTTAGCAAGTGTTCCGGGAGCTACTGGCACAAAACTATCAGTTGAAGGTGGAAATCCGGAAGTAGAGGTTGAAGTTGATCGTGATAAAATGGCCGCTTTAGGACTAAGCTTACAGACTGTAGGTGCTACGATGCAAACGGCATTTAACGGAAATACCGATGGTAAGTTCCGACAAGGAGAATACGAATATGATATCAATATTCGATTTGATAATTACGACAGGCGGAATATAAATGATGTTCGGAACCTATACTTTGCCAATAAAGATGGCAAGCTTATTCAACTATCACAGTTTGCTAACGTTAAAGAAGGCTCTGGTCCAAGCCGGTTAGAAAGAAGAGATAAATCGACTTCTGTTAAAGTACAGGGTCAGCCTGTAGGTCGGACAACTGGTAGTATCGTTGATGATTTCCAAGTTAAACTTGATAATATTCCAAAGCCTTTGGGTGTAAATTACATTTGGAGTGGAGATGTGGAAAGCCAGGCTGAAGGTTTCGGTTCCTTGGCTGTTGCATTACTAATTGCCATTGTAATGGTGTATTTCATTATGGTTGCGTTATATGATAGCTTCGTTTATCCTTTTGTGGTTATGTTTTCTATTCCACTATCGGTCATTGGATCTTTACTGGCACTGGCACTAACCAATAACAGTTTGAACATTTTTACCATTCTGGGATTGATTATGTTGATTGGATTGGTTGCAAAAAATGCAATTTTGTTAGTAGACTTTACAAATCAAATGAAAGCCCTGGGGCAATCAACCAGAGAAGCCTTAATTAATGCCAACCATGCTCGTTTAAGACCTATCCTTATGACAACCATTGCCATGGTATTTGGTATGCTCCCTATTGCTTTAGCAGCTGGTGCAGGTTCAGAATGGAAGAATGGATTGGCTTGGGTAATTATTGGTGGTCTATTAAGCTCGCTGTTTCTTACTTTAATTATAGTTCCAGTTGTTTATCAAACATTTGACAGCATTTTACACAGGTTGGGTATGGACAAACCACCTTTACCTGTTGACGAATTGCTTGAAGAGGAGTATGAACACAAGGAAATAAAACCAGAATACGAATAAATTCTTATGTTTGTCTAAATGAAAGATCTTACATTAATCCGCTTTACACAAATAGCGTTTATAGAAGGAGTATCCACCGTGATACTCTTCTTTATTGCAATGCCTTTAAAATATTTAGCAGACTGGCCACTTGGAGTGAAATACGTAGGCTGGGCACATGGTTTACTATTTATTACTTACCTGATTTTGCTGATTAGCTGCTGGTTTATATATAAATGGAGCTTCAAAAGGTTAGTTACATTCTTTATAGCCTCTTTAATTCCTTTCGCTCCCTTCTTTGTTGAAAGAGAGTTAAAAAGAGAAATGAAAGATAATTCATTTACGAATCGATAACAGTTTATTTAACCGTTAATTCGTTATTTATCATGCGATTATTGTACTGCTGGATAAATGCTTTTAAATGATCTTCCATCGGCTGCTGAATTTCCGGCAGGGTGTTTACAATGTTATTCTTCAATAAAATATCAGTCTTTACGTTAAACAAAGCACTGCTTGTGTTTCCATCGCTCAATAACAAATAATCACCTTGATGCAGACTAAAAGAGGTTCCGTTATTATTGACTACAAAATTGTTTGAGTCGGCTGCAAAAGCATCAAATCCAAAAGCAACATAGGGCTCGTCATAGTTTAGGAAATTGAGAACTGTTGGAGCAATATCAATTTGCTGAACCAAATGATCAGACATACCTTTTAGATCTCCTCCCGGGTAATAAAATACAATGGGGATGGAATAAGAGCCAAGCAATGTTTGATATTCGGGATGATAAGAAACTGTTGCATGATCTGCACAGAGTACAAAAAGTGTATTATTAAACCATGGCATTTTAGAAGCCGTTTCAAAGAACTCTCGAATAGCCATATCTGTATAACCCATCGGCTCCTGAACCTCTAGCGGGCCCTTTGGAAACTTTCCTATATATTTCTCGGGCACCTTATAAGGATGATGGGATGATAGAGAAAAGAAGGTGGTAAAGAATGGTTGTTTAAATGTATTAATCTTCTGAGCCATGAATTGCATAAATGGCTCATCCCATATTCCCCAAATACCATCAAAATCGGCATCATTGTTATATTCTGTTTTGCCGTAATAATGCTGAAAACCGGCTAACTTCGTATAAGATGAAAATCCCATGGAACCATTTGGCGCACCATGGAAGAAGGCTGTTTCATAGCCCTTTTGGCCGAGAAGCTTAGCAACACTATTCGTTTCATTACCTGAATAAATTGAAAGAACAAAAGGCTCCTCGATACTTGGAATTCCGGATATTATTGAAGGAAGTGCATCAATCGATTTACGACCATTTGCAAAAGTTTGGGTAAAGGTGTAGCTCTCAGCAATTAAGGAATCAAGAAAAGGAGTATAGCCTTTGTAGCTTCCATTATCGAGATTCTTATTCAATATTCCGACATGCTCTTTTCCTAAGCTCTCAATAATTAAAAATACAACGTTCAAAGGCTTGAAAGTACTATCGGGATGAGGGTTATGGACCGGATTATAAATAGACTTAAGTTCTTCTTCATCAAAGTAATGAACCGGTTTAAGTTTTACAGATCCTAAGGTTCTGAAAATAGAGAACGGTGTATTTAAAACGATATACATTTCTTCTGGTCGCTCTACATACTCACCGGCATTACTTAAAGTAATAGGACGCGTACTATGTCTCCAACCTCCGCGCATACCTACAATAGTTAAGCCTATAATCAATAGAAAAATGAGGCTATGAGTCCCGTAATTAAGAAGTTTAAATGGACGGGCCGATCTGATCTTCACACGATCATACAGCCACCAAAGAAGATAGAGAACCAGAATAAATACTAATAACAAATACCAGTAATCTATAAAAAAATCGAATGTCAGTTTCAACTTATTCTCTTCATTTGAAAACTGCTCAAAGATGGTTCCCGTTGTTCTTTTTAACGTGAACTTATAGTAGCCAAAATCTACAAGGTTTAGAGCGATCCCTATACCGTTGGTAATTATAAAGATCCACTTACATATTTTTTGATAACCGGAATGGTAACGAAAAGGGAAAGGAATACTCTGCAGCAGAATAAACAACGAGTTGATATAAAGCAAAGCTGCAATATCAAATTTAACCCCACCCAGCATGATTACAAACAGGTTCTTAGCTGTAACTGCAGGGAACAAACTGATATTTATAAAATAGAACCCTAAACGGAGCAGAGCATATATGCCCAATAATATTGCTATCCGATAAATTAGGGCAAGATAGATGTCTGGTTTTAAAATACTACGTGCATTCATTTTCACCTTAAAAAAGCACAAACATAATACCGAGTTTACAATTTCTTAATAAACCACAGTTCTAACGATAAGCATAGGTAATTTCAGTTTTACCATGTTCAGTAGGAACTCCGTCCTGATCAACATTTACGAATACCAGCCTATCAATGGTTAATATGCTCTTTCTCGTAATTTTATTTCTTACCTCACAGCAAAGAGTGATTGATGTTTTACCAAAATGAGTTGCTTTTATACCTAGTTCAATGATATCGCCCTTCTTTGCAGAACTAACAAAATTAATCTCAGAAATAAATTTGGTAACTACATGGGGGTTTCCTAGCTGAACAATGGCATAGATTACAGCTTCCTCATCTATCCATCTTAATAATGTACCTCCGAACAAGGTGCCATTGGGGTTTAAATCTTCAGGTTTAACCCATTTACGTGTATGAAAATTCATCTAATAGTATTATAAATAAAAAGAGCGGATGATATCCGCTCGAACTTTAAATATGTATTGCTCTGTTGGCTGTGGCCGCCAGAGCTGCTTCTTTTAATGCTTCAGTATAAGTAGGGTGGGCATGACAAATACGAGCTATATCTTCTGCTGAGGCTCTATATTCCATCGCTACAACAGCTTCAGCAATCATATCCGCCACACGAGGGCCAATCATATGAACACCAAGTATTTCATCTGTGTCCGCATCGGCTAATACTTTAACAAAACCGTCAGTATCCATACTTGCTCTAGCTCTGCCACTTGCTTTAAAAGGGAAAGATCCTGATTTGTATTTTTTACCGGCAGCCTTTAATTCCTCTTCTGTTTTACCTACGCTGGCAACTTCTGGCCATGTATACACAACTCCCGGAATTAAGTTATAATCAATATGAGGTTTTTGTCCTGCAATTAACTCTGCTACAAAGGTTCCTTCATCTTCGGCTTTATGAGCTAACATAGCTCCTTTAATTACATCCCCGATTGCATAAACTCCTTTTACCGGTGTTTCCAGATTTTCATCTACAGGAACTTTTTTGCCACGCTCTTCAAGTGTTATTCCTATATTTTCTAAACCAAGGCTTTCTGTATAGGCAATCCGTCCAATAGCAACCAGACAATAATCTCCTTCAACTTTAACAGCCTCACCTTGCTTATTCTCTGCTGTAATTGTTACTTTCTTACCTTTAGTTGTTGCTCCGGTTACTTTATGATTCAACAGGAATTCGAAACCTAAACGCTTAAGTACTTTTTGCAATTCTTTTCCTAAACCTTTATCCATTGTTGGAACAATGGAATCGGCATATTCTAATACCGTTACTTTGGATCCTAAACGCGCATATACAGAGCCTAATTCCAATCCGATTACTCCTCCGCCGATTAAAACCAAATGCTTAGGAACTTCTTGTAGATTCAAAGCTTCTGTTGAAGTAATAATCCGCTTTTTATCTATTTTAATGGATGGCAATGAAAATGGTTTGGAACCAGTAGCGATCACAACATTCGTCGCCGTAATAGTTTCCGATTTTCCCTCATCCTTTGTTATTTTTATTGTGTTCTTATCAACAAATGAACCCATTCCCTGATAGGAGGCGATTTTATTCTTCTTAAATAGAAAATCAATACCACCAGTTGTTTGCTCTACAACTTCATTTTTCCGCTTAATCATTTGAGCGATATCAACAGAAAGATTATCTAACTTAATACCGTGAGCTGCAAAATGCTTATCAGCATTGTAGAAATGCTCACTAGAATCCAGCAGAGCCTTCGATGGGATACAGCCCACATTTAGACAAGTGCCACCAAAGCTGTTATATTTTTCAATAACTGCTGTTTTTAAGCCTAATTGTGCACAACGAATTGCACTAACATATCCACCAGGACCGCTTCCGATAATTACGACGTCGTATTGCATATTTTATGATATTGGTTCTCAAAGTTAAGGAATAAAAAAATCTATACAAGAAAGAAGGCAGCCAAAATTGACTGCCTTCTTTCTTATTGAACTTGTATGATAATTACTCAACAATAATTTTACCATTCATCGTACCCCAGTGTCCAGGGAAGCTACAAACGAACTCATACTCGCCAGCTTCAGGAATTGTGAAAGTAATAGTATCACTTTCATCTGGTCCTAATAATTTAGTGTGAGCAATGATTGATGAAGCATATGTTGCAGGGATATAGTCGTTATCCTTTGCTTTAAAAGCTTCGCCACCAAAAGCTGCTAAATCAGTTCCTGGAGCTAATACAACGAAATTATGTCCCATTGCTTCTTTAGGCAATGTTCCTACATTATGTAATGTAATTTGAACTTCTTGTCCAGCTTTAACTGTAAAAGATGTTTGGTTGAATTTCATTTGATCATTAGACTCAATCTCAAACACTGCAGGTGCTAGATTAGAGTTGTCAGTTGCCACCTCTGTTGCAGCAACAGAAGTAGTGTCAGAACCTTCAGTTGCATTTTGAGAACTACCTCCGCATGATGCTAAGAATAAAACAGCTGCAGCTGCAGGTGCTAATAATAACTTTTTCATGTTTTTTAATTTTTTTAGATTATTAAGTTTTGTATTACAAACATACGTAATTAGTAAATGTTTGAATATTATTTTTTAATGTTTTATCATTTTTTACACTATTTTGAATTATAGAATAGGATAACGTTCAAATTCCTTGCTCCGGTCAAATAAATAGCGGTAAGTATAGTGAGTTTTATATATTTTTGCCCCTATCTGCTCAGCAACACGCATCATCTTTGGATTAAAATCTCCGATCCAATTCATTTGCAGTTCTTCGTATGGCATGTTCTTATCCTGAACCAGCTTCGCTGATTCAACAATAAGCGCAATCTCTAGACCTCTTTTCTGATGATCGGGAATTACACCAAATATGACACCGAACATCGTTTTACTTTGTTTCGTTACCTTTCTCCAAACAAAAAGCAATTTACCCCACCAAGTGAGTTTACCCGGCAGATATTTTACAATTAATTGATTCAAATCTGGTATTGAAATCCAGAATCCTACAGGTTCATTATTATAAAATGCAAACCAAATAAGCTTAGGATCTATAATCGGACGCATATTACGCAAAAGCTCCTGTGCTTGTATTTCAGACATCTCGCCTATCCCGGCATGTCTTGCCCAAGCTTTATTATATACGGATCGAAAATTTCGTGCTGCTGCTTCAAGATCAGACTTATCAACATGTTCAAAAGTATAGCCGCGATTAGATAGTATGTTCGTTGCACGATCCGCATAACGGGTGTCTAATTTCATCCTGACATCGCGCCAATAGGTATATTGTTTATAATAAAGCTGAAACCCGTATGCTTCAAATAGTGCTTGATAATAGGCAGGATTATAATTACAGGTATAGCATGGTTCATAAAAACCATCAATCAATAATCCCCACCATTTGTGGCGCTCACCAAAATTAATAGGCCCGTCCATCGCTTCTAAACCCTTTGAACTTAACCATGCTTTTGCTGTATCAAATAAAAGGAATGCAGCTTTCTGGTCATCAATGCATTCAAAAAAACCACAGCCGCCAGTAGGAAGTTCATAATTATCAACTGTTTCTTGTTTATAAAATGCCGCAATCCGGCCAATATATTTACCAGATGAATCTTGCAAAAGCCATCTGATGCATTCGCCTTGCTTAAATGAAATGTTTTTCTTCGGATCAAAAACTTCATCAATATCCGCGTCCAACGGACGAATATAATTTGCATCATCCTTATAAAACTGCAAAGCAACATCAATAAAGCTTTTTGCAAGATCGTGATTGTTTACTTCAATAACTTTCATATCCATTGATCAGAATATAACACTAGTACCAATTATCTTTTAGCTTATGCTTTGCTCCAATGTTATAACGTAAATTAAGAGTTTGCTGGTTATCAATTGCACCCGGAGTGAAATGAAAACTCAAGGCCAATTTAGCCGAAAATCTTTTCCGGTTTAATGCCTGCCATCCCAAATCTAGCCGATTATACTTACTCTCAGAGTAGAAGCTATCACCCAAGGCAATTCCCTGTGCTTCTCCAATGTACAATATATCATGGATATAGAACGATTTATAAGCTATATGCCCTTCTGCTATCAATCCCTTGGGGGTATTCCAATAACCAATTCCTCTATCTCGACTAAACGAAAATAACCCTCCTACATTGAATGCCAGTGAATCCAACTTAACATGAGGTGACAGATCCAAACCTACACGAGCTGTAAAAGCCAAATTATCCTGAAGATGAATGTTGTCATCATGTTTCTTCGTAAGTGCATTGTGCCACAAAACACCTTCATGCTTAAAAGAAAAATCTCCTGCTTTGATATTCCCAGATAAGCCTACGAGAAATTGTTCCCGCTGCGTTTCGGTTTGTTTGCTATTCCAATCTATCCAAACTTGTTGAAATATATTACTCTTCTCATAGCGAAAAAGAATTCCACTAAGGTTCGGCCTGAAATATTGAAGGGTATCACTTAATAAAGCCTTTGAGAAACCGTCAACCAATCCGGCTCTGGGAAAGACTCCCATGTAGAAACTAATGTTTTCTTTTATGTAATTATAGTAGATGGTTGGTGTAATCTTGCTGCTAATTTGACTCGAACCAAATTCATGAAGTATGTTGGCTCCAAAACGAATTCTATGAGTACTATCTGCTAATAAACCTACTTCGGGAATAAACTGTAAACCGATTAATGTTGGGGAAACTCTTCCTGATGCAGAATATTCATGATTATCAGCAAAGCCGAAAAATCCAAAATCCCATTCCAACATCTGTGCTTTTGAATCCAGGAAACAAAAGAACAGACTGAGGATAAGTATAAATCGATTCAAACAAGTTTTAGAAGAAGTCAAGTTTAAAAATAAAAAAGGGATTGCTTTTAAGCAATCCCTAATGTTCATATTTTTTTATACATCAAGTAATAAACGAGTCGGATCTTCTAAAAGTTCTTTCACACGTACTAAGAAACTAACTGATTCTCTTCCATCAATTATTCTATGATCATAAGATAGAGCCAAGTACATCATTGGGCGAATGACAACTTCACCATTAATTGCAACCGGACGCTGGATAATATTGTGCATTCCTAATATTGCAGATTGTGGGGCATTAATTATTGGGGTAGACATCATTGAACCAAATACTCCACCATTTGTAATGGTAAAAGTTCCTCCTGTCATTTCCTGGATAGTCAATTTATTACCTCTTGCTTTAGTAGCCAAATCAACAACAGCTTTCTCAATATCTTGCAAAGACAATGACTCTGCATTTCTAATAATAGGAACTACCAGACCCTTCGGACCTGATACAGCAATAGAAACATCTACAAAGTTACTATATACGATCTCTTCTTCTTCAATTCTTGCATTTACTGAAGGCCACTCTTTTAAAGCCATGCATACAGCTTTGGTAAAGAATGACATAAACCCTAAGCCAACACCATGTTTCTCTTTAAACTTGTCTTTATATTTAGTACGTAAATCCATTATCGGCTTCATATCTACTTCATTAAAAGTAGTAAGCATAGCCGTTTCATTTTTTACAACCACTAAGCGTTTAGCAATGGTCTTTCTAAGAGACGACATTTTCTCATGTCTTTCATCTCTACTTCCAGCCACTGAAGGGGAAGCACTGCTAGTTGCAGTTGACGCATCTTTTTCTACCGGTGCAGTAGCTTCGGCTTTAGAAGATGAAGCAGAAGCCTTTACAGCGTCGTCTTTTGTAATGCGACCATCTTTTCCGGTGCCATTTATAGATTTAGTATCGATTCCTTTTTCTTTAAGAATTTTCGCTGCTGCCGGAGATGCAGTACCAGCAGCATAGCTTTCCTGCGATTCTACTTTTTCTTCCTTAGATGCAGGTGCTGCTTCAGCAGGCTTGGCTTGTTCCGATGGAGCAGCACTTCCTTCTGCTTTATCTCCTTCTTCAATTTTGCAAAGAACCGCTCCTATCTCTAAGGTATCGCCTTCAGCTGCAACATGTCTTAATATTCCTGCTTTTTCAGCCGGAAGTTCAAATGTAGCTTTATCAGATTCCAGTTCAGCAACTATTTCATCCATCTCTACATAATCGCCGTCATTTTTTAACCATTGCGCTAAAGTAACTTCTGTAATAGATTCGCCTACGGTAGGCACTTTCATTTCTAAACTCATAAATGCTAATTTATTAATCGACTTTCACAGCCTCTTTCGTTGTTTTCTGTATGTTATTTTTCACCTCTTTTCCTGCTTTTGTTTCAAAAGCCCGTTCAACAATAATTACCTGTTGAGCAATATGCTGTTTTTGATAACCTGTAGCAGGACTGCTGCTTTCTTTACGGCAAACCACTTCTAATTCAATTCTTGAATGACGGAATTTACGACAGATATAAGGCCACGCTCCCATGTTTTCGGGTTCTTCCTGAACCCATAAGAAATCCTCAGCATTTTTATATTTTGCCTTTATTGCCCGCAACTTATCCATTGGTGTAGGATACATCTGCTCAACACGAACAACAGCTACATCTTTTCTTTTATCAACCTGTTGTTTATCTAATAAATCATAATAAACCTTACCTGTACAGAAAAGTACTCGCTTTACATCTGCTGTCTTAACATAGCTATCATCAATAACCTCCTGGAACTTACCATTCGTAAAGTCTTCTAAAGGAGAAACAACTAATGGATGGCGTAATAAACTCTTGGGTGTAAAAACAATCAATGGTTTACGGAATTCACGATGTAATTGGCGGCGTAAGATATGAAAGAAGTTAGCCGGCGTAGTACAATTCGCAACTTGCATATTGTTTTCCGCACATAGCTCTAAAACACGTTCAACCCTGGCTGATGAATGTTCCGGACCTTGCCCTTCATAACCGTGAGGAAGTAACATTACTAATCCATTAGAACGTTTCCATTTAGCCTCAGAACTTGAAAGATATTGATCAGTTATGGTTTGAGCACCATTTACAAAATCCCCAAATTGAGCTTCCCATATGGTAAGTGAATGTGGATTCGCCAATGAATAACCATATTCAAATCCTAACACCCCATATTCTGAAAGTAGAGAATTATAAATATCAAACTTTGCTGTACCATTATTCAATTGTGCCAGCGGAACATATTCTTCCTCTGAATTCTCTAAAGTTATAACAGCGTGTCTATGAGAGAAAGTTCCCCGTTCAACATCCTGCCCTGAAATGCGGACACGTTTACCTTCATCCAGTAAAGTACCATAAGCCATTAACTCAGCCATTGCCCAATCAAAAACTTTGGTTTTTACCATTTTTCTCCGGTCATCAAACAAACGCTCAATTTTCCGGAAAAACTTCTTGTCTTTAGGAAGTTCAGTAATAGCATTTGCTATACGAACAAAATCTTTTTCAGATACAGCAGTATCTGCAGGCACAAAAATATCTTCATACTTAGCCTTACGCAAACCTTGCCATGCACCTGAATACATTGGGTTCACATCAGGAATAACCTCATCATCTTTCGATTCATCCAAACGTTTTTGCAAAAGTGCCCGGAAATCTTTTTCCATCTCTTTCGCCAGGTTCGCATCTACACTTCCTTGTTCCAAAAGCTTTTTATTGTAAACCTCTCTAGGGTTCAGATGCTTCTCAATGGCTTTATATAATAAGGGCTGAGTAAACTTAGGTTCATCAGCTTCATTGTGACCGTAACGACGGTAACATAACATATCAATAAACACATCGGTATGATATTTTTGACGGTATTCAACAGCCATATTAATAGCATATACCAAAGCCTCCACATCATCACCGTTTACATGGAATACAGGAGACAAAGTAACCTTAGCAATATCAGTACAATAAGTAGAGGATCTTGCATCTTTATAATTGGTCGTAAATCCTACCTGATTGTTTATAACAATATGAATGGTGCCACCTGTTTTATATCCATCCAGTTTAGACATTTGGATAACCTCGTAAACAATACCTTGTCCTGCAATCGCGGCATCACCATGAATTATGATCGGAGCAATCTTAGAAGATTTTCCATCGTACTTCATATCAATTTTTGAGCGGACAATTCCCTCTACGACCGGACTTACTGCTTCTAAGTGAGAAGGATTCGGACAAAGGCTCAGGTGAACCTTTTTATTATTTGCAGTTGTCACATCAGAAGAGAATCCTAAATGATATTTAACATCACCACCGAATTCAACATCATCCGTTGTTTTACCTTCAAATTCATTAAAGACTGTTTCATAGGTCTTACCCAGTATATTAACCAGAACATTTAAGCGGCCACGATGTGCCATGCCTATTACAAATTCTTCAATACCCAGATCCGCACCCTTTTGAATAACAGAATCAAGACCGGGTATTAAGCTTTCTGCTCCCTCAAGAGAGAAACGTTTTTGCCCTAAAAACTTGGTTCCCAAGAAATTTTCAAAAACTACTGCTTCATTTAATTTCAGAAGCATTCTTTTTTTTGCTTCAATATTAAAATTCGGCTCGTTCCTTTCACTTTCCATCCGGTTCTGCAACCAGGATATCTTTTCCGGATTACGGATGTATTTGAACTCAGCACCGATAGTATCACAATAAGTGTCTTCTATCAATTGGCGAATATCGCGTAACTTTGCAGGCCCCAAACCCACTTCAATACCTGCATTAAATACAGTATCCATATCGGCCTCACTCAAACCAAATGTGGCTAGTTCTTTTCCCGGATAGTATTGTCTGCGCTCCCGAACAGGGTTTGTTTTTGTAAATAAATGACCTCTTTCACGATAACCATGTATCATGTTCAGTACATTAATTTCTTTTAAGATATGTTCCGGAGTCTCGGTCCCTTTAGCAGAACCTGCTCCTTGAGAACCGAAATCAAATCCTTCAAAAAACTTCTGCCATCCAAAATCAACTGATTCAGGATCAATTTTGTACGACTCATACATCGAATCAATGTAACGAGAGTCTGCATTGCTCAAGAAAGTAAGCTTATCCATGTCTAATTATACGTATATAGCAAAGTTATAAATAATATGATTGTTAGATAAGGAATCACCATCTTTTTTAGCGCTCCGTATCAAAAAACGAATATCCATCTTTGTTTTTCAGAAAGTAATTGAAATCAAGTGATATATGTATTTCTGTATATTACGAAATATTTTTAAGATTATTCTTAAAACTACTACCCACACCCGCAATATGCGCCCAACTACCGTAATTTGTAGCAGGATTATAATCAATTAATTTATCCTCGAAATAAGCAGCCCCTTTCAGCCAGCTTATTTGAAGGTCATTCACTAAATAAACAGCTACTTTTACACGCTCAGCATGACTAATATAACCGGTTTTATTCAGAGTCTCCATAATGCTATTCACCTGCACATTATCCGTATTTCCCGACTTCCAACTTTCAAATAAATCATCTCCTCCTGAGTAAGAAGGTTCAGCTTTAGAAAATCCCTTCAACTTAAAAAACTGATTACCATGTTTTTTAAACATAAAGCGATAATAATCATGCCACCATAGCTCATCCATCAATTTATTAAGAACAGCTTTGGGATAATCAACGCAGCTTACTAAAGAATGATAATAGGTGTGTACAGAAAGACAACCTAAAGAAATCCATGGCGAGAGCCTGGATTCAACTACATCTCCACACAACAGTAACGTGAGTTGTCTTTTTGCTTCAATTTCCCCTCCTAGAATTCCTGAAGTCGCTGCCAATTCAATTTCATTGTCGTTATAGCCAAGATCTTTCAATTCAGGCACATTCCATTGATCAGCGATTTCCAGAAAACTTAAGTTCTCAGGAAATTTTATACTTGGACGAATTGAACTTTCCCGACTGACCTTTTTCTTGAAGGTATTGAAATCATCAGGAATATCTTTAATAGGAAAAGGTAAATCTTCCTTATGATATAAAGTATGTCCAATAAAATGTCTTAAATTTAATTGAAGCTTCCAGAGAGCCTCCTCAACCAATGCAGATACTTTGGTTTCTTCATATGCAACTTCCCGATGATGATAAACTTCATCAATTTGATACTGTCTTGCCAACTCCGGCAGAATCTCCTCAGGCAAACCTCTTTCTATTATTAACTCTCCGTTTAGGGAACGGATGGATCTTTGAAGATCCTGTACACTTTCATTAATAAATTTGGCTCTTAATATACCTGTTTTCCTGGTACCATAGTTTGTTTCAGCATATGCACGAGTATCATAAATAAAAACAGGCAGAATAGCATTACCCTTATCGCTTGCAAAGCTGAGCATTTCATTGTCACTGATCCGTAAATCGTTCCTAAACCAAACTAATATGGTCTTTTTAATCATTCTAAATAAAAAACTAAACGACACAAATATACTTATTTTAAGCTTATTATTGTGATATTCACTCGTTCGTGCGGATATTGACAATCCATTTACAATAATTAATTTCACAAAAACAGAATAAATAGAAACATTAGCATTGCTGATTTGTAATATATACAGCATAATTATCTCTACCAGATGAATATACTCTTAACCGGTATCAACACTTATTTAGGAAAAAAACTGTCCTTGTTTTTTTTAGAAAAAAACTATGAACTAACCTGTTTGGTTAGGAATGAAAATATTCTAAAAAATGTAACGGGACGCAGCAACCTATCTGTTATACAGGGCGATCTAATTCGTGAAAAATATTCTCGCGAATTTCCTAAAGATCTAGACGTTGCATTTTACTTCAGCTATTATGTGGCAGAACAGGGTGACATTTATCAAGATATGGAGCTGCTATCCATTCAAAACTACATAAAAAAAGCACGTAGGGTTAATTGTGCTCATTTAGTATATGTGATGCCGTTACGCTCGCCGATAAATGAAGATATCATAGCTCTGTTTGAAAAGAGTTATATTCCTTATACAGTTATTAGAACCAGTAATATTGTAGGAAAAGATTCACTCTTGATACAAATCTTTAAAAAGATGGCTAGCAACTTTGCCATAATCTCGAACAGCAAATTGGCAAGTAGTAAATGTCAGCCGATAGCTTTGAGTGATGCTCTCACCTATTTAGATTTTATTGCTTCTAATCCGATAACTTTTAATCAGACTTTCGATATCGGTGGTCCGGAAATTTTAAGCTACCGGGAAATGCTCTTACAATTTCTACAGATATGCAAAATTAAGAAGACCATTATAACTTTACCTTTTGTGCATTCATTCTTCTCCAGTTTTTGGCTAAGCAAAAGTAGCGGATTGCCAAAAATGATTGCCCACGCCTTTAGTGAAAATATCCAAGGCGATTTGCTGTGTGAAAACAACAGAATCCATGACCTATTTCCACATACCAGCCTAAAATTCAAAGATGCTGTATTAGAAGCTATCCAATAAAAAAGGCCATAAGATATATCACCTTATGACCTTTTAAATTTTAAACCTCAAGAAATTTACAATCAGGAGGCTAGCTTATTCTTTTTAATTAAGAACTTTCTTTACGTTAATTTCAAAATCCAAAGAAGAAAACGGTGGAATACCTTCTGCAGTTGATGACGAACTTGGTTTTCCAGAAAGACCATATGCCTGAGATGAAGGCATAACCATACGCACTTTAGCACCCTCTTTTAGCTTAGGAAGCACCTCTCTCCATCCTGCAATAGTTGAATTTAAAGAAATACGAACTGAATCTGTCGATGATTCTTCAACAACAGTTCCGTTTAATGATTTCAAAACATATCCAACCTCAAGGGTCGATTCTGCACTAATTTGCTTACCGGTTCCTGGTTGAGAAATATGATAATAAATACCACTAGGAGTTTCTATATAATCATTCGTATTCGATCCAAGTTCGGAAAGATAATTCTTAATAGAATAATCTTCATAAGCCGGCAAGTCTGCAGGATCGATTGCATGAATAACATAATCTATAGATTGATTACTACCTATTTTCCCAGAATTACCTATTTTCCCGGAGCCATTACGCCCATATAAATATCTTGAAGGAACCAATACCCTAATCTTACCATTTGCATGCTTCAAGACTTGATTTAAAACTAATTTTAAACCTTCTTCTTTATCAAGCGGAGAACCTGGCTGACTACTGGCTACTTCAGAACCATAAGGAAAGTACCCTAAATAATCTGCATAACGGTTGATCGAACCAAAGGTATCAAGCGCACTGAAACTTCCATCATGGGTCTTCAACGTATAAACCATGGGAATAATTTCATCATAACCCAACTCTCTTCCATCTCCCTCTTCTAAAATCTGATAATACATTCCTGTATTTCCAAAAGGAATCATACTTAAATTATTCTGCCGAATGTAATTCTGGATATTCTCTTCATCCAATTCAACAATGGTCTGGTAATCTTTCTTCTCACAAGATGCAAATGCTAATACAGCAAAAAAGCCCAATACTAAGAATCGACTAGAAAATATGTTCATTCAACAGTGTATAAAATTTACAAATTAATTAGAAGGAGCTTTAACCTCTAATACCTCAATATAAAAATCTAATGGTGAGTTTGCAGGAATACCCGCTAAGGTCTTATTTTGATATCCATAAGGTGATGGCAGAACGATTCTGATTTTCGAACCTTTTTGTAAACCAAGTTCTGTTAAACCTGCTTTAACAACCTTACCATTCTTATCCTTAAGTTCTTTGGGAAGAAATGCAACTTGCCATCCCCCAAGCACTCCTCCCAGTGATAAATCTACCTTATCTTTCTTCTGGAATGAGGTGCCTGTTGCTACCAATTTACCGTCATAGTTCACTTGGATATCAGGTGCTTCGATATCATTAGCACTATTAAAATTGTAGGTATAGTAATCAGGGCTTTCTTTATCCTGCAATCCTTCACTTATTAACTTATACCAGATACCGGTTTCAGCATCCAATACAGCCCCTTCTAACTCAGGAGTTTTTTCTACGTATTCCTTCAATATCGGCTTCTCTAAACTCAAATATTTTTGAGCATCATAGGGTTCAAAATCATTGTCTTTCAGACAGCCGCTAAAAGCAACACCTGCAATTAAGGCAATAATTAAGAAGTTAATTTTTTTCATGGTCATTTTCATACTCATAAGTGCAAAGTTATTTATTTAATTGATTTTATTAAGGAATTAACATTTTTTAACAGCAACATGCCATTACAGCTAATTCCTTTAAAAGACGGAAACCACCCTAGATATGCTACAGTGGTTTCTAAATAAATAACAAATAATTAATAGCAATACTTATTGGCTTCAATTAGCTGTTTTGCAATTCGCTGCCTTGCCTCCTTACTATTAAAAGGTTGGGTTTTAGTAAAACGACGAAGTCCCATCAACATCATTTTCAATTCATCGCCTTCAGCAAATGCATTTAAAGCCTGCTTTCCTGCAACAGAAACATAATCTACTGTAGAGTCCAGATAGACCCGGGCAATATCAATCTGACCTTTAACAGCTTCCTCACCCCTCATAGCTACCAATTTCTCCACCCTCAAGATAGTAGATTCTGCTATATATACATATCCAATTATATCAGCAATATTCATTAAAATCTCCTGCTCCTTTGATAAAGTCATCATTAACTTCTGAACCGCAGCACCTGCTATCATTAAACCTGTCTTCTTCAAATTATTAAGAATCCTCTTTTCATAAGCAAAAAGCACATCTTCTGTTTCCTCGAAATCCGGAATAGACATTAATTCATTTGCAACTTCCTGCGCAGGCTTTATCAAGTCCAACTCACCCTTCATCGCACGCTTCAATAACATATCAACTATCAGTAAGCGATTTACCTCATTGGTACCTTCAAAGATACGGTTGATCCTGGAATCGCGATACGCTCTTTCCATCGGTGCTTCAGCAGAAAAACCCATCCCTCCATACACCTGAACACCCTCATCTACAATGTAGTCCAACATTTCAGATGCCCAAACTTTCAAAATAGCACATTCAATCGCAAATTGCTCAGTAGATTTCAACCTTGCTTTTCCACTGTCCATTCCTCCGGCAACTAACTGTTCATAGGCATCATCAATATTCTGTCCGGCCCGGTAAGCTGCACTTTCTACTGCAAAATTACGAATCGCCATTTCAGCTAATTTATGGCGAATAGCGCCAAATTTCGAAATCTGCAAGTCGAATTGCACCCGCTCATTTGAATAGTTGATGGCATAATCCAATGCCTTTTTAGAAGAACCAATGGCCGCAGCCCCAAGCTTTATCCGGCCAATATTCAATATATTTACAGCAATTTTAAAACCATTTCCTCTTTCAGAAAGCAGGTTCTCAACAGGAACCGGACAATCATTAAAAAACACCTGGCGGGTAGATGAACCTTTAATCCCCATCTTATGCTCTTCCGGGTTCATACTTATTCCACCAAAATCTCTTTCAACAATAAAAGCAGATAGATTCTTATCATCATCTATCTTAGCAAACACAATAAAAAGATCTGCAAAACCACCATTCGTAATCCACATCTTCTGTCCGTTAAGCATATAATGCGTTCCGGCCGAATTCAATTTCGCAGATGTCTTTCCTGAATTTGCATCAGAACCTGCATTTGGTTCCGTTAAACAATAAGCTGCTTTTAGTTCTCCAGTTGCCAACCGTGGAATATATTTCTTCTTCTGCTCTTCATTACCATAATATAAAATCGGCAGGGTGCCAATACCTGTATGAGCAGAAAGAGCTACTGCAAAAGAATGACCGGCTCCTACCGCATCCGTAACCAACATCGAAGTATTGAAATTCTTTCCAAAACCACCATATTCTTCTGGTATAGAAACACTTAATAAACCAAGCTCTCCAGCTTTATCCAATAAATTCTGCATCAGACCTTCTTCCTGAGCATCAATCTGATCCAGTTTAGGCAACACTTCAGCTTCAATAAAATCAATGCAAGTCTGCTTAATCATTAACTGCTCTTCATCAAATTCTTCCGGAATGAAAACATCTTTATAAGAGGTCTCACGAATTACAAATTCGCCACCTTTAATTACATTTTTAGATTCTTCTAACATCTTCTAAATAATTATAACATCTCAAAAATACCTGCAGCACCCTGGCCACTTCCCACACACATAGTTACCAACCCATATTTCTTATCTCTACGCTTCAATTCATTAAAGATTTGCACAGAAAGCTTAGCACCGGTACAACCCAATGGATGGCCCATAGCAATTGCACCACCATTCACATTCACTATTTCAGGATTCAAACCTGCATCTCTTATAACCGTTAATGATTGCGAAGCAAAAGCCTCATTCAATTCTATTAAATCAATTTCTTCTAATTTCATTCCTGCCATTTTCAAAGCAACCGGAATAGCCTTAACCGGACCAATTCCCATAATTCGAGGAGGAACTCCCGCTACGCCATAACTAACCAAACGAGCGATAGGCTCTACATTCAGTTCTTTCAATTTAGCTTCGGATACAACCAAAACAAATGCAGCACCATCCGAAGTCTGAGAAGAGTTACCTGCAGTTACTGAACCTCCTGCAGCAAAGACTGGCTTTAAAGCAGCCAACTTTTCCAAACTTGTATCCGCACGAGGGCCTTCATCTCTATCAACAACATAATCCCGACTTACAATTTTCTTTCCATCTTCTAAATAGTTCTCATGAACAGTGATCGGAACAATATCATCTTTAAATCTCCCGTTTTTAATCGCATCCAATGCTTTCTGATGTGAGTTAAAAGCAAATAGATCCTGCTCCTCACGGCTCACTTGAAATTCTTTCGCAACAGCTTCTGCTGTTAATCCCATACCCCAATACCAATCCGGATGTTTTTTCGCAACAGCTGCATTGGGCACCAGTTTCCATCCACCAAAAGGCATACCCGACATCACTTCCACACCTCCTGCAACAATCACATCAGCCATTCCCGATTTAATTTTGGCGACAGCAATGGCAATTGTTTCTAATCCAGACGAGCAGTACCTGTTAACCGTCATACCCGGAACCTTTTCTGTATCCAGGCCCATCAATGAAATCATTCGGCCAATATTTAAACCTTGCTCTGCCTCGGGTGTTGCGTTACCAACAATCACATCATCAATCTCTTCTTTGTCTAAAGTTGGAACAGAAGCAACTAAATGCTTAATTACGTCCGCAGCTAAATCATCTGCCCTTGTAAAACGAAACACTCCACGAGGAGCTTTTCCTACAGCTGTTCTATATCCTGCTATAATATATGCTTCCATAATCTTAGTTTCTTAAAGGTTTACCCTTGGTTAACATAAATTGGATCCTTTCCAACGATTTCTTAGTACCTACCAATGACAAGAACTCCTTTCGTTCCAAATCCAGGAGATATTGTTCAGAAACCTCGGTAGGTTCAGATAAATCTCCACCACACATTACCCATCCAAGTCGTTCAGAAATTAATTTATCATGCTCCGAAATGTAATTCCCTGTCATCATGGAATTCGCACCCACATATACAATACCCAAACCCTGCTTACCCAATACCTTGATATCCTTTCGTTGCACAGGCTGCGTGTATCCTGCATCAGCCAGTTCCAGCGCCTTTGCTTTTGCATCAGCTAATAGCCTGCTTCTATTCATGGTAATTGCAAACTTCCCTTCCTGCAAATATCCAAGTTCGAAAGCTTCTAACCCTGATGTAGAAACCTTTGCCTGCCCAATCGTTAAAAATTTATTTCTTAAAACGGTCTGTTCTATAGCTCCCTCTTTAAAATCATCCGATGCCCGTATCGTCATTTCCTTAGATCCTCCACCGCCGGGTATAACGCCTACACCAAATTCCACCAATCCCATATAAGTCTCTGCATGGAGCTGTACAAAATCAGCATGCATTGAAAACTCACAACCTCCTCCTAAAGTTAAATTAAAGGGGGCAGCTACTACCGGTATTGACGAGTAACGCAAACGCATCGACGTGTCCTGAAACATCTTTACCGCCATATTGAGCTCATCAAAATCCTGCTCCACGGCGAGCATGAAAATCATTCCAATATTCGCACCTGCAGAGAAAAGAGCGCCATCATTTCCAATAACCAATCCTCTGTATTCCTTTTCTGCTAAATCAATCGCCTTATTAATTCCCTGAATAACATCTCCACCAATGGTATTCATCTTTGAATGAATCTCTGCATTCAAAATACCATCTCCCAAATCAATAATGCTGACACTGTTATTTTTCCATAAGGTATGCTTTTCCCTCAAATTATCTAAGACAATAAAATCCTCAGACCCCGGAATTACCTGATAGCCTTTACTAGTAATATCATAGAACTTCTTAATACCATCTTCTATCTTATAGAAACTATCATTGCCTCCCTCCAACATCTCATATACCCAGGAAGCCACTTTTCCCTGCTGACCTGGTAATGATATTTCAGCCTTCTCTATTTTGTCAATTGTTTCTTTTACACCCAGAGCGTCCCATACCTCAAACGGTCCTAATTCCCACCCAAAACCTGCGCGCATAGCATCATCAATGCGATACAGTTCATCCGATATTTCAGGAATACGCTTAGAGACATATTCAAATAAAGGATAGTTAGCTGCTCTGAATAACTCTGCTGCCCGGTCATTTCCTTTATCAAAAACCTTCATCCGCTGACGCAGGTCATCTACTGCCTTTGCCTCTCCCAACGTTGCAGACTTCACTTTATCCTGCTTAGCATATTCTAATGTTTTAAGATTCAGAGCTAATATTTCCGTTTTCCCATCCTTATCTTTAACCTTCTTATAAAATCCTTGATCAGATTTCTCTCCCAGCCATTTATTATCTACCATTTTCTGAATATAAGCCGGCAGTTTAAATACTTCCTTCGCTTCATCCGAAGGAGCATTCTCATACAAACCATTTGCAACATTCACCAAGGTATCCAGCCCAACTACATCAGCTGTACGAAAGGTTGCTGATTTCGGCCTACCTAAAATGGGACCGGTAAACCTATCTACCTCTTCAACCGATAAATCAAACTTCTCAACCAAGTGAGTCAAAGCCAGCATAGCATATACACCAATTCTATTACCAATAAATGCTGGTGTATCTTTACATAGAACGGTAGTCTTTCCTAAAAATTTATCTCCATAGTGCATCAGGAAAGCAACTACCTCAGGATCAGTTTCTGCAGTAGGAATAATTTCAAGTAAACGCAAATAGCGTGGAGGATTAAAGAAATGCGTGCCGCAGAAGTGCTTTCGAAAATCATCTGAACGACCATCCGTCATCAAATGAATAGGAATACCAGAAGTATTGGAAGTAATCAATGTTCCTGCTTTACGGTATTGTTCAACTTGTTCAAAAACCTGTTTCTTAATTTCCAAACGCTCAATTACAACCTCAATAATCCAGTCTGCCGAAGCAATGTCCTTCATATTATCTTCAAAGTTCCCGGTCTTAATACTCTTTAAGACAGATTTACTGAATATCGGAGACGGGTTCGATTGAATGACACTCTTTAAATGACCTTCAACAATCCGATTACGCACGAAAGGACTTTCAATCTTCAATCCTTTTTTCTCTTCTACAGGCAATAATTCTTTGGGAGCAATATCAAGCAGTAATACTTCCACTCCAATATTTGCGAAATGGCAAGCTATTCTAGATCCCATAACGCCCGATCCTAAAACCGCTACTCTCTTAATCCTTCTTTCCATAATTTATGACTCTTTAATATGATCCTGTAAAAACCTTTGCGATAATTGATTGATCTTAATAAGCGAGCTCGCTAGCTTCAATCGTTCACTTTCTGACATATGAGCTATCAGGTAATTATTAAAATCGCGCACAATATCTTTTGCCATTTCCCTTTTCTCTAAACCCAAAGGTGTTAAAAACACCTTTACAGAACGCTTATCAAGCTCACTCGCTTCCCGATAAATCAAACCCTGTTTTTCCATAGCACTTAACATTCTTGATAAACTCGTAGATCGAACCCCCAATAAACTGGCTATCTGTGAAACTGCAGTACCTTCTTTATGAATATTGATTAAAACATAACCCGAAGCCTGTGTTAATCCCACCTTGGATGCAGCTTGATTATAAGAGTTTGCTACCGACTGCCAGGCTGTTTTTAAATAATAATCAATCGTATTGTCCTTTGCCATTCAACTAGATTTATTATGCTTGCATAAC
Organism: Albibacterium sp.; assembly: GCF_035514885.1. Lineage (NCBI taxonomy): Bacteria > Pseudomonadati > Bacteroidota > Sphingobacteriia > Sphingobacteriales > Sphingobacteriaceae > Albibacterium > Albibacterium sp. The sequence goes on from NZ_DATJCH010000016.1 coordinate 68,473, forward strand.
AAATCTATGTTTTATAGCTATAATATGCAAAGAAATCTTAATTAGATTATCTATTTTTGTTAATGGCATTAAACTGAATTACATTGTGCAATTAAAAAAAGTTGAAAGGGTATCGGGAATTAGCAGTGAGGAATTTATTGCTAACTATCTAAATCCGGGGAAACCTGTTATTCTTACTGACTTTATTCATAAAGACAGTCCGGCATTACGCAAGTGGAACTACGACTATTTTAAAGAAATAGCCGGTGATCAGGTTATCTCTCTTTATGGCAAAGAAGAAACCTCACGCGACCGGGTCGCGAGTGCACCGGTAGCAAAAATGAAATTCGCAGAATACCTAGATCTAATCGAAAAGGAACCAACAGACCTCCGTATCTTCCTGTTCAATTTACTGAAACTCAAGCCTGAACTCAACAATGATATCATCTATAACGATGTAACAAATGGAAAGATCCTAAAATGGCTTCCCTACCTTTTCTTTGGAGGAGAGGGCTCAAGCACACGTAACCATTATGATATCGATATGTCCCATGTTTTTATTTCACAATATAAAGGGATAAAAAGAATATGGCTATTTCCACTCGATCAATCTACCAATCTATATAAAATACCTTTTAGCTTTCACAGTCTTGCTAATTTAAAAGAACCCGATTATAAACAATTCCCGGCTTTAAAAAACATTCAGGGTCTTGAAGCAGAAATAAAACCCGGCGAAACCTTGTTTATGCCATCAGGATATTGGCATTTCATACAATATGTAACTGAAGGCTTCTCTATCAGCGTCAGAGCTTTACCAACCAAACCCATCAATCGCTGGCGGGGTTTCAGAAACCTTGTTTTTATCCGGTATTTTGACAATGCAATGCGCAGGATATTTAAACAACACTGGTTTAAGCACAAAATAAAGATTGCCCATAAAAGAGCAAATAAGGCCATAAATAGAAAAAGGTTAAAATAATATGGTTAAAAACATAAAAAACAATCTAACACAAATCCTAAAAACAACAGACCAGTGTTTATTGTATTTAAGTTTAGCCTGCTCAATAGCCATCTTATTAAACCTGGGCTACAACACAGATATAGATGTTATTCTACTAACAGATCATCTTCTCCGTTATACCTTTCTCCTTATCGGAATTTTACATATAGCCAGACTTGTCCTTGTTCTATTCTTTGTTAAAAAGCGAAAATTAATTCAATACGGAGAAATCCTCCTCTCTCTTTATTTTGCATTTATCATTTTCGCCAATGTATTTCAACTGGTAGTCGGCCACCTAAGTTTCATACAATCGGAATGGATATACTTCGGAATCTTTGCTACCTTACTAATCGCGGTATCAAAAGTCAGCCTCTTCTTTGATGACTTCTATTTTAACCCCACCATACTCTTCGTTTTAAGCTTTCTTATGCTTATTCTCATTGGCACCCTACTGCTTGCTCTGCCCAATTCAACTACAGACTCAAACCTCAGCTTTGTAAATGCCCTCTTTACAGCTACCAGTGCAGTATGTGTAACCGGATTAACTGTTTTCGATGTTTCAATCAAATTCACGCATTTCGGACAAACGGTTATTCTCGTTCTAATTCAATTAGGCGGATTGGGTATTATGACCTTTACAGGTTTTTTCGGATACTTTTTTACCGGTGGTTTTTCATATAAAAACCAATTAATGTACACCGAACTATTAAGCGAAGATAAGATCGGATCCGTTATAAAAACATTATCCAAAATTGTATTCATCACCTTACTATTTGAGGCAGTTGGTGCAGTATTTATATTCTTCAACCTGCCCGCAAGTGGATTTAGCTCATATGGTGAGCGGGTTTATTTTTCAATTTTTCATGCCATATCCGCTTTTTGTAATGCGGGTTTCTCAACCATCCACGACGGCCTCTATAATCCTGTTCTTCGTTTTAATTACAACGTTCATCTGATCATTGCTGTACTGATTATATTTGGCGGATTGGGATTTAATATCATGGCAAACACCTATGCCTACTTTAAAAGACGAATAATAGGCCTCTATCGTAAAGTCAGATACAATGAACCCATTAAATTCTTAGCGCAAGAGCTTACATTTACCTCAAGAATAATCCTGTATGCAACGGCCTTTCTGTTAACAGGAGCTACCATTTTATTCTTTATTCTAGAATATAATAACAGCCTTCAAGAGCATAAAAGCTTATGGGGAAAATTAGTAACTTCCTTTTTTCTAAGCGCAACACCCCGTTCAGCAGGTTTTTCCACCGTCAATATACAAAGCCTGGCCTCCCCGTCAATTTTACTTATGTTTTTTCTGATGTGGGTGGGTGCTTCGCCAGGATCGAATGGAGGCGGTATAAAAACCACGACTTTCGCTATTTCCTTTCTAAACATTTTCAGCATTGCGAGAGGTAAGGAAAACCTGGAGCTTTTTAAACGCCGGATAACAAAAGACACAAGTATACGCGCCCTGGCAGTAATCATCCTATCTTTTATGGTTGTAGGTACTGTCCTGTTTTTGCTATCCATTACCGATAGCGAGAAAGATTTCAGAGCTTTGGCATTCGAAAGCCTGTCTGCCTTTGCAATTAGCGGTTTAAGTCTGGGCATAACTCCGGATCTCTCTGAAAGTGGGAAAATCATTCTGGTATTCGCTATGTTTATCGGCCGAATCGGCGCACTAACACTATTAATCGCATTTGTTAAAAATACCAAAATAAAAGCCTATCGTTATCCATCTGATACGGTACAGCTATAAAATAATTAAATCTATTAGATATGAAATTCATCGTTTTTGGATTAGGGCATTTTGGAAAAGCACTCGCAATACGCTTAACAGAACTTGGGCATGAGGTCATTGGTATCGATAACGATATGAAGAAGGTAGAGAAGTTTAAAGATAAGATCACCCATACCGTTTGTTTAAACGCTACAGATCGGGATGCTGTAGGTTCACTTCCTTTAAAAGATGCTAATGCAGTAATCGTAGCCATTGGAGAAGATGAAGCTGCTTCTTTAATGACTACAGCCGTTTTAAAGCAATTTGATATTAAAAGGATCTTAACACGTGCAGTTTCCGATTTACAAAAAACTGTTTTAGAAGCAATGAAAATCGATGAATTTATTATGCCTGAAGAGGAATCCGCCGAACGCTTAGCAGTCCGATTGGTGAATCTCAACATTGTAGACTCCTTTAAAATATCAGAAAACTACAGCATTATCGAAACTAAAGTACCCGAACAATATGTAGGTAAAACATTGGCGGAAGCCAATTTCACCAATGAATTTAAAGTCATTATACTAACAACCATTAAAACAAACGAAGTAGAATCCAAAGGCGTTAAGAAAACCATTAAAGAAGCATCGGGTATTGCCACCTCCGGAACCAGACTGGAAGCCAATGATTTATTGGTCATATTCGGTGAGATGGAAAATATAAATAAATTATTGAATTAAAAAGCACAGCCTGTTTTTCTGCTAATAAATCAATAAAGGTTGCTTTATATTTATATTTTTGCAACATGACGAATCCTATCAACCTGAATAGCTTTAGAAATTTTCTAAAGTCTGAAACTTCCGGCGGAATAATCTTAATCATTTGTGTAGTAGTTTCTTTAATTATTGCTAACTCTCCTCTAGGTCCTGCTTTTGCCGCTTTACTGGATAAAGTTATCGGTTTCAAAACGGATAGTGTCGATTTAGAATACAGTATCGCATCCTGGATCAACGATGGCTTAATGGCAATTTTCTTCCTACTGGTAGGTTTGGAAATAAAACGCGAACTGGTTGAAGGTGAACTATCTTCTATTAAACAAGCGTCTCTTCCCATACTAGCAGCTCTTGGCGGAGTAATCGTCCCTGCTTTAATTTACCACTCATTTAATATCGGCTTAGAAACAGATGCAGGCTGGGCCATTCCAATGGCTACAGATATAGCCTTTGCTGTAGCAATCATCACCATGTTGGGGAAAAATGTTCCCGTTTCTTTAAAAATATTTTTAGCAGCTTTAGCAATCGTTGATGATTTAATGGCAATTCTGGTAATTGCTACCTTCTATTCAACCTCTTTAGAATATACTTACCTTTTATATGCGGCAGGATTTGTTGTACTGCTAATTATCTTCAATCGTCTCGGAGTAAAGAACCTTGCATTTTATCTGATTCCAGGAGCTTTTATCTGGTATTTTATACATCATTCAGGGATTCATGCAACCATTGCCGGAGTAATCACAGCCTTTACCTTACCAACTACACCTGATGCGAAAGAGTCTCCGTTAGAAAAATTAGAACATATCTTAATTAATCCGGTAAACTTTATCATCATCCCCATCTTCGCCTTAGCTAATACCAACATAACCTTCGAAAGCGGAATGGTTGAAGGACTCTTCACTCCATTAGGTTTCGGGATTATTTTAGGCTTATTTATTGGTAAACCAGTTGGTATATTTTTAGCATCCTGGATTGCCATTAAATTCGGCATTAGCAAAATGCCTGACCGGGCCCACTGGATTCATATTTTAGGTGTAGGAATGATAGCAGGTATTGGTTTTACCATGTCTATTTTCATATCCCTCCTTTCCTTCTCAAATTCAGCACATCTGATGTCCGAAGCAAAGTTTTCCATCTTAATCGGGTCACTTCTATCCGCTATAATGGGTTCTCTACTGTTAATTATGGTAACTAAAAAAGAAAAGAGAATCGAAGAAACAGCTAGCTAGTTCCTCCGTCTGAATAAAGCGCGTCGATATCTTGGGCATGATTTGTCAAAATAACCTTTCGCTTTAAGCTAAGCTTAGGTGTTAATTCGCCGGCATCTATTGTCCATTCTTTTGGCAAAAGAATAAATTTCTTAATCTGTTCCCAATGGCCAAAGTCAATATTTAAACGATCGATCTCGCGCTGATATTTATCAATAACTGCCGGTAATTTAATAACCTCCTCCTTGCTGGTCCATTCAATGCCCTTTGTCTTACACCAGGATTTTAATTGCTCAAACGCAGGCACAATCAGTGCTGACGGAAAACGTCTGCCTTCTCCTATCACCATCACCTGAGCAATCAAGAGCGATTCCATAAACTTATTTTCCAATACCTGGGGTGCAATAAACTTCCCGCCAGACGTTTTAAACATTTCCTTTTTGCGATCGGTTATCTTCAAAAAGCCATCCTTACTAAGTTCACCAATGTCACCTGTATGCATAAAGCCATCCTCATCCAACACATCCGAAGTAGCCTGTTCATTTTTATAATAACTTTTAAAAATACTCGGGCCCTTACACAAGATTTCACCATCTTCAGCAATCTTCACCTCCACATTGGGGAGCACCTTTCCAACGGAACCAAACCTGATCTCATCATCTCTGGTTCCATTCACTGCAATTACAGGCGAAGTTTCGGTAAGTCCATAACCCTCTAAAACCGGTATACCTGCAGCCCAGAAAACCCGAGCCAAACGTTCCTGCAAAGCAGCACCTCCTGATATCAATGCAACAATATTTCCACCCAAAGCCTCCTGCCATTTAACAAACACCAGCTTTCTGGCTATTTTCAATTGTAAATTATAGATCGCACCGTTTTTGAGAGGCTCCTGATACCTCAACCCCAAATCCAAAGCCCAAAAGAAGATTGCTTTTTTAATACCTTTTAGCGCTTTTCCTTTAGCAACGATTGCATCATACACTTTCTCTAAAACCCGGGGAACCGTTGTAAAACCATTCGGTTTAACCTCATTAATATCCTTTATGATGGTATCCATGCTCTCTGCATAATAAACAGATATCCCCAGAGAGAAGTAGATGTAAACCACCATTCTTTCAAAAACATGTGAAAGAGGAAGAAAACTCACAGCCGTTTTGTATTCTGAAGGGAAGAGAGATTGGCAAGCGGTTATATTGCTCATCAAATTCAGATGGCTCAAACAAACACCTTTAGGTTTACCCGTTGTGCCCGATGTATATATCAAAGTTAACAGGTCATCTTCTGAAACTTCAGCTCTGCATTCATCCAGATCTACACCGCTTAATTTTCCTTCTTCCAGCAAATCGAGCCAGCAATCCACCCCTTCAATTCTGTCAAAAGAATAGACAGGAATATCCAATGAAGTAGCATCTAGAGCAACTCTAAGCTTTGCATACAGTTCAGTATTTGATACAAAAATCATCTTCACTTCGGCATCCTTCAAAATATGCTGTAAATCCTGCTCTGCTAAAGTTGGATACAATGGAACAATGGCTGCTCCCAACTGCATAACACCAAAATCACAAAAATTCCACTCCGGCCGATTAGCAGACATCAATGCAACTTTATCACCTTTTACAATTCCTTTAAAAGCGATAGCTCTGCTCAAATCATTAACCCGATGTATAAAGTCTTCTGTACTATAAGTTTGCCACTTCCCATCCAACTTTCCGGCAACCATAACCTCTTTTGAAAAATGCTTTTTATAATTTTTCAGCAAATCGAATACTCTTTTTATTTCAGCCATTTTAGAAAATTTAGCACGGTTAAACTACCTACCCCAATTTAATAATTTATTTAAACAAAGCTTGCTCCAAAACAAAATATCCACAAAATTCAAAGACAAATCAGTGTTTCTTGATGCTTGGCATTAAATTTGGAGTATACACTGCATTATTAAATTAAAATCAAACATGAAGAAATTATTTTTACTTTTTTTGACGATCGGAGTCTTCGGTCTATCTCAACAACAAGCTCAGGCTCAAGAATTAGGCACTGAATACCGAAATGCAATTGGTGGTAGGTTCGGAGTTGCGAATGGTATAACCTTTAAACATTTTGTTGACAATGACCGTGCGTTGGACTTTATTGTAAACTTCAGAAGCAAAAAAGATGTTTATTCTACATTTCGTGTTATTGGTTTATATGAATTCCACAATCCAATAAATAACGCACCCGGCCTTAAATGGTACTACGGTGTTGGGGGTGGTATTGGTGTTTACAATAATAAAATCTCTGATAACTCTGATGTTGCATTAAGTCTTGACGGTGTGTTAGGTCTAGATTATAAATTTACCGGGGTACCTATCAATGTTTCATTGGATTGGAAACCAGCAATTGAACTTACTCCGGATACAGGTTTTGATGCAGAAGGATTCGGATTATCCATCCGCTTCGCATTCTAAAAAAGAATTTTAATACGGTGAAAAGCAGGCTGTCTCAATGAGGCAGCCTGCTTTTTTTATATACAATTTTGTTACACAGCTATTTAAGAGAATGATTTGGATTACCTCTGCAATTACCTATTTTTAACAAATTAATTATAACCAATATGAAGTATTTCCTCCTTATACTATCTGTATTATATTCTTTTAGTGCGTTTTCTCAACAAATTCGCCCTGCAACATCCGATGGTATTTATAAGGAAATTAACATGCTGAAAAAGCTACCGAGAGTGCTCTATCTAGCAGCACACCCGGATGATGAAAACACCGGATTACTAGCCTGGTTGGTTAATGAACAACATATCAATACTGCCTATCTATCGCTAACCAGAGGAGATGGCGGACAAAACCTGATTGGCAGTGAACAAGGTCCGGCACTGGGTCTGATCAGAACTTATGAACTGCTGGAAGCTCGGAAAGTTGATGGTGCCAAGCAATTCTTTTCAACGGCTATCGACTTTGGCTTCTCCAAAAACCCGGACGACACCTTTAAACAATGGAATGCTGATAATATTACTGCAGATATCGTATGGGTAATCAGAAACTTTCGTCCGGATATTATTATTACCCGATTTCCACCAACTGCAGCTGCCGGCCACGGCCAGCATTGGTCTTCTGCGATCTTGGCTGAAGAAGCTTTTAAAGCTGCAGCCGATAAAAACCGCTACCCTGAACAACTAAAAAAAGTAGATGTATGGCAAGCAAAAAGACTTGTAGGAAACACATTCCGATTTGGAAGTGAAAATACCACCAGCGAAGATCAGTTTAAAATTACAATCGGACAATACGATCCAGGATTAGGAATGGGCTATGGCGAACTGGCCGGATTAAGCAGGAGTATGCATCAAAGTCAAGGGGCCGGCACCGCATCTGTCGCCGGTATCCGGACCGAATACTTCGTACCGGTATTGGGTGATCCTATTAAAACCTCCCTGTTCGATGGTATTAAAACAAGCTGGACAGACATACAAAAGCCTGAAATCGATCATGCGCTCGACAAGCTGATTGCACAATATGATTTCAGAAAACCAGGTCAAAGCCTTCCGCAACTATTAGCACTAAGAAAACTCATCCATAGCATTGACGATAAAAAGCTTAAAGAAGAAAAATTACTTGCGCTCGATAAAATTATACTGAGTGCCTCTGGCTTCATGGCAGAAATGGTAACAAAAGTACCGGAAGCTGTAGCAGGTGATAAACAAGACTTCCAACTGAATGTAATCAGCAGATCAGAAAGTCCGGTAATCATCCAAAAAATACAGTATCCCAATCATATAGAACAGGTGGATAAAAAATTATTCCCTGATTCGTTAACTAGTTTTAGCTACGAGGTACAGATTCCGGAAAACAGCGAAATCTCTGAACCTTACTGGCTAAAACACCCTTTCAAAAATGCCGCACAATACGACGTCCAGGTCGACTCCCTTATAGGTTTACCATTGGCGCCATCTTCCTTAAATGCACAGCTATCACTGCTTATTGGTGATGAATCGTTTAAACTTAACGTGCCTTTCTCATACAAAAAGTTAGACCCTATTAAAGGTGATTTAGTAGAGCCGCTAAGGATTATACCTGCAGTAAACATTAAATTTTCGCAAGCATTATATTTCCAGAATACAGATCCTAACATAAAAGTTATTCTTCATTCTGAAAAAGACATTAACAATGCCAGCTTAAACATTAAAAGTGGCAATCAACTTTTATCTACTTTAAACAACATTCATTTAAGAGCCAATTCGGACACGACCATACAGATCCAAATCAATCCAAACGAAATAAGCCACAAATCCACCACGGTTAATCCTTCTTTGGAAGCTGTTTTACAGGTTGGAAATAAATCCTATACCAAAGACAAACACATTATTCGCTATAACCATATACCAACCTTACAGTACTTCAGCCAGGCAAACACATTGCTTGTTAATGGAGACATACAGGTGAAGGCCCATAAAATTGGCTATATTCAAGGAGCTGGAGATATCATTCCCGATTTCTTACGCATAGCAGGAATTGAGGTTACGATGCTACAAGAAAGCGACTTCGCTAATGTTGGAAAACTTGCAGATTTTGATGCCATTATAGCAGGTATCCGAGCTATAAACGTAGAAAGAAGAATGCCGCAATGGATGCCTGTTCTCAATCAATACATTCAAAACGGCGGAACAGTAATTATGCAGTTCAATACCCTGCAAGATATGTCGACCACCAACATCGGCCCCTATCCTTTCACCATTGGAAGAAACCGGGTAACCGAAGAAAATTCACCCGTTGAATTCCTTGCTCCAGCAAGTCCGCTTTTAAACACGCCAAACAAAATCACCCAAACAGATTTTCAAGGATGGATTCAAGAAAGAGGTCTATATTTTCTAAACACCTGGGATGAACATTATACCCCACTATTCAAAATGAATGATACGGGAGAGGAACCACTTGAAGGGGGAACCATCTATGCTCAATATGGAAAAGGTTACTTTATATATACTCCGTTGGCTTTTTTCAGACAACTAACCATTGGCAATCAGGGTGCAACCAAGCTATTCTTTAACATGCTTTCAATTGGTAAATAATGAGAAAGAAGAATTATGGAAGTTGGAATCTATGGTACTTTCTGTTATTTATAGCATTAGTTGCACAAATTATATTGTATTATTTCTTTACTAAATATTGGGAATGAGTAATCTGGACTGGATTGTTCTTTGTGCAACCTTAGTTGGAACCATCATATATGGAATATTCAAGGGGCGCGGACAGAAAAACGCACATACTTACCTGCTAGCAAGTCAGCAAATGCCCTGGTATATCGTTATGCTGGGTATTATGGCAACTCAGGCAAGTGCAATCACTTTTCTTTCTGCACCCGGACAAGCCTATACAGATGGAATGCGTTTCGTGCAATATTATTTCGGCTTACCCCTGGCCATGATCGTCATTTCCATCACCTTTATACCCATATTTCAACGGCTAAAAGTCTATACCGCATATGAATTTCTGGAACAGCGATTCGATCAGAAAACCCGTGTCCTTACCTCCTTCTTTTTCCTGCTTTCCAGAGGGTTGTCAACCGGTATAAGCATCTATGCACCCAGCATCATTCTATCAACTATTCTGGACTGGAATATCTATTTAACAAATATTCTTACCGGAGGACTACTGCTGATCTATACCTATACCGGAGGTGCTAAAGCAGTAGCTCATACCCAAAAGCTACAGTTCCTGATTATTTTAGGAACCATGGCTTTCGCCGGATTTCTATTAATCCAAAACCTCCCTGGAAATGTATCTTTCAGCGATGCTTTATTTATCGCCGGGAAATCAGGAAAGCTTAATGTAATTACAACAGAATTCGACTTAAACGATCGTTATAATATCTGGAGCGGAATAATTGGCGGATTCTTCCTTGCCCTTTCCTATTTCGGAACCGATCAAAGCCAGGTTGGTCGCTATATATCTGCAAAAAACACCCGAACGGGCAGGATCGGTTTACTCTTAAACGGCTTAGTGAAGATACCGCTACAATTCAGCATCCTATTGATTGGAGCCCTCCTGTTCGCATTCTTTGCTTTAAAACCTGCACCGGTCTATTTCAACGAACGCTCCTTTAATTTACTTGAAAACAACTATCCTCAAATTGCTTCCGATTTTACTGCTGAGCATAATATCCTGCAGGATAAACAAATTGCCCTCTCCAATCAGCTTCTGGCAGAACGCGATAATGGTTCAGATGCCCTCAACAATACCGTTCAGGAATACAAATTGAACCAACAAAAGATTAAGGAATTACATGGACAGGTTGAAACCACCATTAATGAAAAGAAAATCAGTATCGAGAAAACAGACACCAATTATATTTTCCTCTATTTTGTCCAGAATATCCTGCCAACGGGTATGATCGGACTGCTCTTTGCGGTTATCTTTATGGCCTCTTGGGGCTCCATTGCAGCTGCCCTAAGCTCGCTGGCAACATCATCCTATAAAGATATCCAGCTAAGCTTTTACAAAGGAGAGCATGAAGACAAAAAGCAACTGATTTATAGTCGCCTGCATACACTCGTCTGGACTATTTTCTCCATAGGCGTAGCCATGTTTGCCACCCAGATGGGATCATTGATTGAGGCTGTCAATATTCTCGGCTCTCTTTTCTATGGCCCTATCTTAGGAATATTTCTAGTGGCCTTCTACTTTAAGAAGGTCGAAGGCCCTAATGTTTTTGTAGCTGCTATTCTAGCAGAATTAACTGTAATTATTGTTTACAGTCTGGATATTATTTCCTTCCTGTGGCTTAACGTTATTGGCGCAGCAGCTGTTTATTTCTTCTGCATTATAGGATTAATTATCAAAAGAATTTACTCAACCCGGCCCCATACCTCGTAGATACTAGCGCCTGCAGAGCTTAATCCGCTATGATGCCATTCACCGTTTTCAAGTTTCCCATCGAAACTAAGGCTTGCTCCTACACGCTTATTATCTCTTGAAAATAATTCAATATTTTCAGTGTATTTGCCATTAACAAAGCTGTACGTTCCTCCACCGGTTCCTGAAAACATCTTAGTAGCTGGATCGATTGCGAACCATTGGAAACGACCACCCGTTAACATCTTCAATGTTTTACGCGTACCCGTTTGATGAATCGGAGCTACTTTACCCTCTTGCATTCTACCCGTTATCTGCCATACTCCATCTAAAGGAGCACTTCCATCGCCTGTACGCTGTAAACTTACTGACTTATTATTCAAAGCAAGCTGAAGGCTATTACCATTAATAGAATAGTTTGATGCTAATTGCTTTCCAACCTCTTCTGCATTTGCTGAATTGAACTCAACATGAATTTTAATTGTATTATTCTCTACCGAATACGGACCTCCGAAAGTCATAATAAACTCATTGGGAGTAAATACACTCTGCGTAAAATAATTATCTTGAAACAGCAGAACCGTTTTGGTATCACCCTCTTGTGATTGCCAGGATCCGTTAAGCGCGGACGTAGATTGCGCGTTTGCCGTTAACGAAACGGAAAGCATCAATGCCAGCATCAATACCGGCCTTCCTCTTAGATTTAATTTCATAATGTACAGATTTATAGGATATAACCAAATTTAATTCTCAACCTAAGATAGTGATTGTTTTCTGCTTTCTATAAATACGATAAAACAACCAATCGCACCTCCTTTATATTCCCCTCGAACATTCTAAATATGTTCTTCGGACGTTCAAGGGACATTCAAGGCATTGGCCCCTAGGAAGTCCGAACAATGTCCCTTGAATGTCCCTATGAAATCCCCATATGAGGAAAAGAAGGTACACAAAAAAACTTTACCTGTTATGGGTAAAGCTTTTCAATTAAAATGCGAAGAATAGACCAGTTTGGTATTTGTAAAACTCTTACTTACAGGTTCCACCAATAAGTCCATTTTACGACCAGTTGTCGGTTTTTAACATTAAATGAAGATGTAGGATCGTAGTTATCACCGTACACAATAAAGAGATCGGAAGCAGGTTTGTAACGCCATTGCAAACGGGTATTCAGGTTCATGTTATCGCGTTGTTGGTTATACTGTGCAAATGCTGTTAGATAAAGTGTATTGGTAAAGGAAACATCAACCCGCGGACCAGCAAGCCAAAAAGATGTATGTCCGAAAGGATCTGGTAATCGCAAGTCGTTAAACGAAGTTTTCAATCCGATTAGTACATAAGGCTGAAAGCGATATCCCATTTCTGAGGATATACTTGTTCGTGTTCCGTCGGCGTAATAACCTCCATAGGATGCCTCGAGTGCATAGGTAAATACTTTCGTTGGGCTAGATTCATACTCCACTTCAAAAGCACTCCACCGGTGCTTAGTGCCTGTTGTCAGGAAACCTTTTCCGCTGTTAGTAGGATCGAAGGGGTGCAATAGCTCTACATAGTTATGTTCAATGTCCATTTCCAAAACACTTTGATCACGGAAATTAAACTCATAAGCTAAGCGAGATTGATTATCTGTGGAATTCATTTTTGTATCAAAGAACTGATCAGATGAGAAACGAATCCCGTGGCTTAATATCTTACCTTCTGTCGGGAACATCAGATAACCAGCTCTTGGATTAATCTTAATATACCCGTTTCGAGGGATAAAGCCGACTTCAGATATGTAATTCTGACCTACGTATTGCTCCTCCAGAAAAAAGTTCCATGCTTTGCTCTTATATTCCAGATGGGCAGCTTGTACCAGTCCATTATTATCATCGGGTGAAAAAGACTGCATTACCAATGCCTTCCCATTCCATAAGTTATTAGAACTGGCAAGATTATACTCCAATCCTATATTCCGGTTATAACGATCTGACATGTCTGTTGAAAGAGGATTGGTTGCCTGTTTATTGATAACCATTAAGGAGATGTTCGAACGTGAAAACACTCTTCTTTGAAGGGTAAGCACCCCATAGTTCTGAGCAGAAACGTCATCCTCCCGTACATCGCCGGTCTGGATATTCATTAAACCTATTCGCCAGTTCTTATCGAGCTTACCAGACAATCTCGCTCCATACCGAATTGGCGCATTTAAGCCAATCCGTCTTGAAAAGAACGGACGAAGGTCTTCATATCCGAAATTGGAAAACAGGTCACCGTTCTCTAAAAAGAACTGCCGTTTTTCTGGCAAGAATAGTTCAAACCGGTCTAGATTAACCACTTGTTCATCCACATCAACCTGTGAGAAATCGGGGTTTACGGTAAGATCCAGATTAAGCGATGAGGTAATGGCAATTTTTGCATCACCTCCTATATCTTTACGATAATGTGTAGAAGTACCATTTTCATAGTCCTTTGAAACTCCTCCTAAAACATAGGGAATAATGGAAATATTGGTACCTGCAGAGGGAGGTGCCTGATCCCATACAAGTACACCCGTATAAGCTAGTGAATTTGCCGGGAACTGGCGAGGGATCGGGCCCCAACTTGATTTTTCATTTGTTTTAACATCGTTACGCGCAAAGTTAATCCCCCACTCCTTACTGTCTTTTGCATAGCGGATACTTGTAAATGGAATTGCAGCTTCGAAAACCCAGCGGTCAGAATATTTCGTTACAGTCGATGTCCACTTATTATCCCAGCTCATATCTTCTCTACCACCGTTAGATTGTGCAGCATCCATTTGTGCCCCGGCAGCATTCACTCCAAAAGAAAAGCCATCTGTGCGACTATCAAAAGGATCAAAAAAAACCTGAAACAGGTCATTCTTCAAAAATGAGAAATCGCGCTTAAGAGATTCAACAACATTCGGCCCGGGCACTCTATCGTGGTTTATAGCAATTATATAAATATTATGTTCATCGTAGGTCATACGAACCTCTGTTTGCTGCTTAGCGAAACTGGTGTCCATGGGTAAAATCATAAAGAAATCTTTGGCAACTTCTGCTTCTGTCCAGGTTTGCTCATCAATCGACCCATCTATCACAATTGGTGAAGTGGCCTTCTTTATATTATATCGATAACTCGCATTTTGCTTCTGGGCAGCAGCATAGAGACAAAGAAAACAGCAGATAAACAGGAGTACTTCTTTTTTCATAATTGATTAATTACGGTTCCTATAATTTTCCAATAGATCTCCACATAGCAAGTTCTTCGCTATATCTATTGTTAATTACTTCACATTGTGTATCGATTCGCATCATTGGTCGAGTTTGGAGATTATATGCAGGCCATTCTGGTGCATTTACAGCTGCGGGCTTACCGGTATGAGCAAAGGTAGTCCATAGTTCTGCAAAGTTGTGAGAAGCAGTAAACCTTTCCGGTCTATTACCGCCAAAAAAGCTGCCTGTGTTAGAACCATTTGATGGAACTTCGTTATTAAATTTAAAAGAAATATCCATTGCATGCGGAGTACCCATTGGATAGTCTGTGCCGGGAATTTTCGTCTCAGATTTATAGCCGAAATTATATAAATAAACAGGTGCACCATTCTGTTCATTCTTCTTTTCTGCAATCTTAACAGAGCCTAAACCCATCATTGTGATGGAGGAGATTGCTACAAAAATATCAGGTGCAGATGCCTTGGATCGAGATTTACGGTATACGTCGATAATCCTTTTAGTATTCTCTCCGTATCTTGGTTCGAGTTTCTTTTCAATACCATCAAAATCAAGTTTGAAAGTTTCAGTATCTTTTGACTGCCAAGCGAAGAAATTGTATTCATCTTCGTTCCATCCTACCAATAGAGGTTTGTTTTTTGATATTGCCGGTGCCGTTGGATCGAAAGGATGATGAGGGAGAGCTACACCATCTACCACCGGGCCAAAGCCTGTTAATTTACGATTAGGATTCTCTTCAATGAAAGGAGGTACAGGAGAGAACTTATTCTGTAGAGTCAATAAATCGCCAGCACTTATACTAAGTAGTTTCCTCCAGTCACTAGTAGAAATATTAAGTTCTTTCAAAAGTATAGCCGTAGTCTCAACTGCATTTTCTTTTGTCATCATACGAACACCCGGGCCGCTTTCAATAGACGCTTTATTAAAATAGGGTGAAGCATCAGGCATGGTATATAAACAAGATGTTTTTCCTCCTCCTCCCGATTCACCAAAAATCATCACATTATCAGGGTCTCCTCCGAATTGAGAAATATTCTCATTTACCCACTTTAAACCGTCCACAATATCCAACATACCGTTATTACCAGATCCTTTGTATTCTGATCCGGCAATTTCATCCAAGTAGAGAAATCCTAATAACCCTAAGCGGTGATTCGTTTCTACCACAACAACATCAAAATTACGAGCTAAATTGCTTCCATCCTGTCCGTTTGAGCCTGCAGAACCAGTAACATAACCGCCTCCATGACTGTAAAACATGACCGGCCGTTTCTTATTATCATTTGCGGGAGTCCAGACGTTTAAGAAAAGGCAATCTTCGGAAGGAGCTGGTTCATTCTGTCTTGGAGATTGAATTGTTGGTGCGCCCAATTGTAATGCATCTCGCACACCTGTCCAGGATTCTAAGGGAGCAGGCCTACGAAAGCGCCTATCACCAGAAACCCGCCCGGCATAGGGAATTCCTTTGAATGCATTAACACCTTCATTTCTAGCTCCTCTTATTTTACCATGTGCAATTTCTACATCAATAAACTCGTCCTGCTTTTTGAAAGATGAAAAACCATAATTTGGTATATAGAGTGCAGCGGTTGTTAGTGAGAGCTTTGCTAGAAAATCTCTCCGGTCTATTGGATTCATAATTTGGTTAATTAGGTTAATTAATACAAATATAATTTTCTAGCTTACGTATCTATCATGCACTATCCTGAAAATACTTTTAATCTCATTTAAGTGAATTACAATCGCTTTTAATCATTAAATCGATACCTTTGCTTTGTGAAATTACTGACAATGGCTATGCTGTTTCTCTCAGCATCTTCCTATGCCCAAAACACCAATAAGGCAATTACAAAAGATGGCTATATCAGCCAAGCGGATACTTTAACCATAACAAACGATACGATTCCGACACCTGTGCTGCCGGAAGCTACCAGCGAGCATGAGGAACTGGACGTAGTAGTGATCTCTGCTACCAGAAGCACCCGCACCATTGATAATATCCCTACCCGTGTAGAAGTTATTGCCGGAGAAGAATTGGATGAGAAGGGTAATATGAAACCAGGAGACATCCGCATGTTGCTTGCAGAAAGTACCGGTATCCAAACCCAGCAGACATCTGCTACTAGTGGAAATTCAAGCATACGCATTCAAGGACTTGATGGAAAATATACCCAGATGATTCGCGATGGATTTCCATTATATTCAGGTTTTTCAGGAGGGTTGGGATTGCTCCAGATTGCACCATTGGATCTGCAGCAGGTGGAGGTAATTAAAGGGTCTTCATCTACCTTATATGGCGGTGGTGCCATAGCGGGGCTTGTTAACTTAGTATCTAAAAAGCCAACGGAAGAGCCTCAATTAAATATTCTTTTAAACGGAACATCCGCTTTAGGCCTTGATGTGAGTAGTTTTTACGCCCGAAAATTTAATAAGACAGGTGCAACCCTTTATGCCGCTTATAATAAAGGAACAGCTTATGATCCTTCAGATATAGGACTTTCAGCCATCCCGAAATTCAATCGGTTCACCCTAAACCCGAAATTATTTCTATATTTTAATGGTGCCACCACACTCTCCGCAGGATTAAATACGACTATAGAAAAGCGAATAGGAGGTGATATGGAATATCTCAAAGGTAATGGCAACACGACTCATTCTTATTTTGAGGAAAATCAAACACAACGTTACAGTACACAAGTTGAACTTGAGCATATCCTGGACGATAAAGCAAAGTTAATCTTTCGAAATTCAGTAAGTTATTATGATCGCAGTATCCGTCTTCCGGATTATTCATTTTCCGGTTTGCAGCTATCTACTTACAGTGAAGCCAATTACAGTCGGCATAGTGAAAGCACCGATTTCGTAGCCGGGATCAACCTTCTTACAGATAACTTTAAAGAAGACAATAACAGCGATTTTGCTTTAAGAGATTATAACTACAAAACGATCGGGGGCTTTTTGCAGAATACCTGGAATGCGACCGAGAAATTTACAATTGAATCGGGTATTCGCGGTGATTATCACAACGAATACGGTTTCTTTTTACTGCCAAGAGTTTCCGGCCTATGGAAAATCAATGATCATGTTTCCACACGTTTAGGCGGAGGATTAGGCTATAAAGCACCAAGTGTTTTTACCGAGGATGCAGAAAGAGTACAATTCAGGAATGTTCTGCCCATTGATGTTGCCAATACAAAAGCCGAACGATCTTATGGTGCTAATTATGATATTAATTACCGCACAACGTTATTGGATGGTGAAGTTGGGTTCAGCATTAATCAGCTATTTTTCTATACAAGAATCAATAATCCTATTCTTTTAACAGCCGCAGCAGGTACTGATCTGACTTATTTACAACCAGATGGTAATCTGGATACAAAAGGACTGGAAACCAATGCCAAAATCACTTATGGGGATTTTAAATTATTTGTCGGATATACATTTGCTGATGTAAATCAACACATTGGAAATAGCAGTACCTCTTATCCCCTTGTATCTAAACACCGATTGAATAATGTGTTGATGTATGAAGTGGAAGACCAATGGAAGATTGGTGCAGAAGCCTATTATTTTGGTAAACAAAAGCTAAATGATGGTACTATAGGGAACGCGTATTGGACAGCTGGCTTAATGGCTGAAAAGCTGTGGGAACGTTTCTCAATTTTCATCAACTTCGAAAACCTAACCAATACTCTCCAGACAAAATTCGATCCGATATATACGGGTAGCATAAGCACCCCGGTTTTTAGGGATATTTATGCACCAGTTGATGGTTTGGTAATTAATGGTGGAATAAAGCTAAGGGTATATTAATAATGTTTCTATGACCGAGTGAATTTGTCATTTACAAAAGTAGTCGATTTGTTCTGATACAAAATCTCAATAGGTCGATTTGAGAGTTACGGATTATACTATTGAAAAGCCTAAGTACAAAGTACTGACTTTTACAGACAGTACTTTGTACTTAGGTAAAGTGTCAATTTTTCAGGATTTTATTTCCGTTTTATCTTGCCACATAAAGCGACCGACTCTTTTAGAAACTAACCATTGGTTATTTATACGGATGTAGTTATCTTCATAGGTAGCACCAATTGTAGTTTTTATTTTTTTGCCACTATCAGCGGCTATCAGCGTAATTAAACAACAACATTTTCCTGTAGCATTATCTCCATCAATTTGGACTACCTGCTGACCATTGAAATGATAAATAGTTTCAAAGTCTTGAAGGAATTTTGGAAATGCTTGTGCCATTTCTTTTCTGCCTTCAAGTCTTAATATCGTTTTCCCTTCTGATATCGTTTCAGATATAGCATTTGCTGAGAATAGCTGTACTTGATTTTCAAAATCTTTTTTATCTCCTAGAATTGAAATAGTATCAATAAGCTCTTTAAGCGCAAGTCTGTCTTCTAATTCCTTTATGTTCATATCCAATTTATTAAACTGTAAGTGCTATTTTTCCTTGTATATGTCCTTCTGCAGCTCTTTCATGTGCGTTTCTAGCATCCGATAAAGGAAAAACGCTATCAATAATAACTTTAATTGTACCATTATCAATCAAATCAGCAAGTTCTGAAAGCTGTGAGCCGTTAGAACGCACCTGTGTTGCAGATACCGTAACACCCAATTTTTTCGCTTCATCGGCACCAGAAAAACCTAAAGGAAAAATGGGAAATAATGCACCTCCTTTTTTAAGTGTCTTTAAAAAGCGACCCGTAGTTGAACCGCCAACACAATCAACAACTAGATCAATATCGGATACCATATTTTCAGGAGTATTTTTAGTATAGTCAATAAACACATCAGCACCAATTTCACGCAAAATACTTTCCTGCTTTCCGGAAGCAACGGCAATAACGTGCGCTCCTTTCCATTTCGCAAGTTGTACGACAAAATGCCCAACTCCTCCACCAGCTCCATTTATAAGTACTTTCTTGCCAGCGAGGGGAACCGGCACATGTTGGTTTGGTTGAAGAGGATTAGGTTCATTATGCCCAAGGTCAATCAAAAATTGCCATGCTGTAAGTAATGACATGGGTGCAGCGGCGGCTTGAATAAAATCAATATTTTTTGGCTTTAATGCTAATTCTGAAACTGGAACACTAACGTATTCAGCATAGGCTTGACTTGGACCGTAACTTGGAAATCGTACCATAGAATAAACTTCATCACCTATAAGAAATTCCTTTACATCTTCATCCACCTCAACAATTACTCCCGAAATATCTGTTCCAAGAATAATAGGAAATGGAACTTTAGGTTGCCATTCCGGAGGTAGCATTTTATATCCATCACGTAAATACCAGTCGGGAGGATTTAGTCCAATCGATTTGACTTTTACTAAAACTTCTCCTTTTTTTACTTCTGGTATTGGTGCATCCTCATAACGAAGAACTTCAGTTCCACCAAATTCGTGTTGTCTGATTGCTTTCATAACAGTAGGTCTGCCTTTTTTATCTAAACTCATACTATTTGTGCTTTTATTAAGTTGCAAAAGTATAGCATCTGTATATTTTTGGCAAGTATATACTTTTTTGTACTCTACATACCAATAGTAATGTACTATTGATTATCAATAGGTTAAAGACTTAAAAAGAAAGAGAAAATTTGTCTAGAGGTTGCAACTTGTGCTGTTGACTATGCTTTTAAGTGAATTGGCAGCAAATACAAAGGCAGAATTTTATGGTAAGATATCCATAAATGACTTTAGAAATCATTGTTAAAAACAAAACCCTGTAGATATTTTATCTACAGGGTTTTGTTGGGTTTATTATACCTTTTTGGTGGGAGATACTGGATTCGAACCAGTGACCCTCTGCTTGTAAGGCAGATGCTCTGAACCAACTGAGCTAATCTCCCCGTTTGGGATTGCAAATATAGAGTAGAATTCTATATTTCAAAAATATTAAGAAAGATTTTTGAAATAAAATTCTTAACCGGCTATTGTTCAATAAATTATTTTCTAATAAAAAGAAAAGCCTTCATGAAATTGAAGGCTTTTCTACATTATATATTGTAATTACTACAGATATCTGCTCTTATTGGTTCTTACTAAAATGGAAAACCAAATAACTAGTTTCTCCGTTAACATTTAAGGGCATACTAAGTACTAAACCATTATTGTTTGCACTTACCAAATCTAAGCTATATCCGGCTGTTACATCTTTTGCACGATCGCCGGGCATAATTTTCTTAAATTGAAATTGGAAGCTAGTTGTTCCAGGATCTTGATTAATTGACCAAAAGATATCGCGTACTGCACCTGGAGAACATGAACTTCCTGATTGACTGAAAGTGATTGATCCCTTTCCGCTACCGGTTAAATTCCATGTGCTTCCAATGAAACAGTCTACAGCGGCTTCATCAAAAATAGTTTTTACAGATGCTCCCGTTGGAAAGTTCTCTTTTTCAACTGAATTTAATGTCCATTGTCCTTTAACTCCATTACGCCAAGAAGAAGCCGTAGGAGAATTGTTGACTTGTCGAGCTGTACATGCTCCCAATAATGCAATCATGCTTATTAGGCAAAAAAGTTGAATGGTTCGTTTCATATCATGGATGTTATTTTACAAGTTTACAAATTAAATTACCAAAAACCATACCATGAAGAAGAAGCAACGCTATTTATAATATCAAACTCTTTCAAATTATATAGCTTTGTTTACCTTTGGCCAAATCATCTATTCAGCCATTATTAAATGACGAAACAGAAATTATGGGGGCTAACCAAGCTCATTCTTAAAATCGGCATCACGCTTGTTTCTCTTTACTTGGTATTTAGCAAGGTCTCTATTAAAGATTTGAAAGAAGCAATAACTGAATCTGATCCCATCTTTTTCATTCTGGCCTTTATTGTTTTCTTCATTTCTCAAGTCATTACTTCAACTCGTTTAAATGGCATCTTCAAAGGAGTTGGCTTGCATATTTCTGAGAAGTACAATTTCAAGCTCTACCTGTTGGGCATGTTCTATAATCTGTTTTTACCGGGTGGAATAGGCGGCGATGGCTATAAAATATTTTTCTTGCGTCGTAAATTCCATATTAAAGGAAGGCGCTTATTAATGGCTATTTTCTTCGATAGGTTAAGTGGTTTATGGGCGCTGTGCTTGATAACAGCAGCCTTAATTATTTTCATACCACAACTACAAATCCCATCCTGGATGCCTATAGCGCTTGTTTTAAGTGGTACTCTTATTTACTTCGTTGTTTTAAAGAAGTTTTTTGCCGACTATAGCCAGTCATTATATCTTACCCACTTTAAAGCACTTTGTGTGCAATCGCTGCAACTGATAAGTGCTATATGTTTGCTTTATGCTTTACATTTTGATGGTAAGTTTTCTCCCTACCTCTTTATGTTCTTGGTTTCCTCTTTAGTAGCTATTTTCCCTTTTACAGTTGGAGGACTTGGTGCAAGGGAAGTAGTATTTCTATATGGGGCCGACATTTTTAATCTGGATCCTCATTTAGCTGTTTTGATAAGTTTACTATATTATTTTATTGCTGCATTAATGTCTACCCTTGGCACCTATTTTATTTTCAATCCGCAAGCTTTGGGAGAGAAGGAGTTACCTCAGGAAAGCGATATAGAAGAGAAAGAAGAAGATTAAGAATAGTTTTCAAATTCGTAACTTTATATAATTAAAGCCAAACATAATGAATATTGTAATTACCGGGGCGAGTAGCGGCGTTGGTTTTGAAGCTGTTTTAGAACTGATTTTAAATTCCAATAATAAAGTCGTCGCCATAGCAAGAACAGCTAATAAATTAAAAACACTTTTTGATATCGCTAAAGGGTTAAATCCGGATTGCACGCTTTATTCTACCCAATTTGATATTGTTCATGATGATTATGAAGGGGGTTTAGTGCCTTTTCTTAAGCAAAGATTAGGGACTGTTGATATATTAATTAACAACGCAGGAGCATTAATTAACAAACCTTTTATGGAATTGGATCAGATTGATTTTGCTGAAATGTTGCAAAGCAACTTATTAGGGCATATAAAAATGATTCAAAACCTTGTACCTTTAATGAATGAGAACTCTCATATTGTAAATATTGGAAGTATGGGAGGCTATCAGGGAAGTGCGAAATTTACTGGATTAAGTGCTTATTCAGCTAGCAAAGGAGCTTTACATGTTATGACAGAATGCCTGGCATCAGAATTAGCAGAACAAAAGATCAATGTTAATTGTTTAGCTTTAGGTTCAGCGCAGACAGAGATGCTTGAGAAAGCATTTCCTGATTTTAAATCTCCTGTAGCTGCTTTTGAAATGGGTAAGTATATTGCGCAGTTTGCATTAACAGGACATAAATTCTTTAATGGTAAAATAATACCTGTAGCACATAGCACGCCTTAAATATAATTGTATGTATAGATTAAGAGTTAAGTTTTTGCTAATAACATGTAGTACGCTAATTTTATTGAATGGGTGTATAAGTGATAGTAGCGAGAACAAAGATGGGGTTACGGATACGCTAAGTACACAAAGTAAGGAAGTAGATAATGAGCGTGTACAGCTGCCGTATGAGGTTAATTACAACGAGGAAACGGCTCGTTTTTCAATAGTTGAAAACCCCGAAGCTGGAACAAGCTCACTTAGTGGTGAGAAGCTTGTAACTGCACTTAAAAATAAATATCCAGAGATAAGCCTTCATGTTGGTGACAGAAGGAATGATACACTGGATGTATATATTGATGATGCTGCTTACTTAACTCAAAGTATTGGAACAGCAGGTGCCAATGCTTATATGGCAGAAGCTACTTTTGCGTTTACTGCGCTCGATTCCATCCAAACGGTTAACTTCATATTTGAGGCAGGTGATCATGCTTCGCCTGGAGCTTATCAAAGAAGCGACTTTGATGACTTCGAGTAAAATCGGAAATTAGTTTACTCTTTTAAATAGTGAAGGATTAATTTGGCTGTCCGCTCGGATGCACCTATTTCACCCATCTTATGGTCGAGAGCTTTGTAGTTCTGCAACATATTGCTTCGGTAAGGTTCATTATGTAAGATTCGCTCAAGCTCTTCTTTCACCATATCTTCATTATAATCATCTTGTATTAATTCTCTAACTACAGGGACATGCATAATCAGGTTTACCAACGAGATGTATTTAACCTTGATTACCAATTTAGCAATCCAGATAGAAAGAAGATTTGCTTTATAAACTACTACTTGTGGTACATGAAAAAGTGCAGTCTCTAGAGTAGCTGTCCCACTGGCAACAATAGCTGCTTTGGAATTATTTAAGAGATCGTATGTTTGATTAAAAACTACAGGAATTTGTTGTTGATGAAAGAAACTCTGATAAAAAGAATCAGAAAAACCAGGAGCACCTGCGACTACAAATTGATAGCCTGGAAAAGATTTCGGTAAAATTGCCATTAAAGGCAGCAATTTAGTGATTTCCATTTTCCTGCTTCCAGGCAATAATGCAACGATAGGTTTCTCGTTTAATTGAGCATCATTACGAAATTCAGGGTTGGTTGAATAACGGCCGATTGCGTCTAACAATGGGTTTCCTACATAGTCAACATCCATCCCCCATTCTTTATAAAACTCTACCTCAAAAGGAAGTATGCAGAATAAATGGTCAACAATGCGTTTGATCTTTAATACCCGTTTCTGATTCCAGGCCCATACCTTGGGGGATATATAGTAAAAAGTTTCAATGTTATTTTTCTTGGCGAACTCCGCTATCTTAAGATTAAACCCAGGAAAGTCTATTAATATTAGTGCATCCGGACGGTTAGCTAATAGATCCTTTTTAACCTTACTTAAATTACCAAGAATTGTAAATAGATTGGCAAGAACTTCTATAAAACCCATAAAAGACATAGCAGAACTATGGATGACAGCCTTTTCGCCACTCTCCTTCTCCATCGCATCGCCACCTAAAAAGCGGAAATGAGCTTGAGGGTCCTCAATTTTAAGTGCCCGGATTAAATTAGCACCATGTAAATCGCCCGAAGTTTCGCCTGCTATAAGGTAGTATTTCATATCGCTATTTTAAGACTTCCTGAAAATAACAAAACCATTGTTATAATGAAGGTTATCAATATTACACCCTGGGCGCTGCGTGTTAGTTTTAAATGAAAAAAATAACGCGTTATTAGTAGATTTAATACAACAGCAATTCCATACAATGCAAATGGTTTATTATTTATTAAATTACCCATGTTGAAATGAATCAACAAATAGACTATGACTGGAGCTATTGCGCCCAAAATAGATCCTAGAATAAAATTGTCTTTCTTCAAAATATTATTATCCTAATCCAGGATTAGATTCAAAAGTTTGTCCATTGTTTTTTAAGTGTTTTCCATGTTCTCCTTGCTCTTTACCTACTTCAAACGCCCATGAATTCAATTCAGGGATAGCATGATGAGCGGTCATATCAAACTGAACCGGAACAATGGAAGCAAAACCATTCTTTAATGCCCAAACATCGGTATCTTCTCCTTGATCGTCTGATTTAAAAACACCCGTCAACCAATAATAGTGTCGGTTATATGGATCTGTTCTTTCTTCAAACTCTTCTGCCCATTTTGCATTAGCCTGCCGACAGATTTTAATACCTTTTATTTGATTAACATTCGGGAAATTGACATTTAATAAGGTGCCTTTTTGCAATCCATTTTTCAATACTTCTCTGGTTATAGCACCAACAAAAGGACGGCAAAGATCAAAATCAGCATCGTGAGCAAAATCATCGTAAGAAAATCCAATGGAAGGAATTCCTTCGATTGCACCTTCTACCGCAGCAGACATGGTTCCAGAATAAAGAACGTTAATGGAATTGTTTAAGCCATGGTTAATTCCCGACACACAAATATCAGGAAGTTTACCTTTGAATATCCTGTTAACAGCAAGTTTTACACAATCTACAGGAGTGCCGGAACATTTATACATTTTAACGTTTGGATACAGATGAACCTCATCAATCCTTAATGGCTTGCCAATTGTTATTGCATGACCCATTCCTGACTGAGGACTGTCAGGAGCGACAACGGTAACGTCTCCTATCTTCTGCATTTCCTCGATTAAAACTTTAATGCCAGGAGCTGTAATTCCATCGTCATTAACGATCAAAATAGTTGGTTTTTTTAAAGTCATACGCGAAAATAACAAAAGAAAAGCGTCGCAACTAATAAGTCACGACGCTTTTCTAAAAATCAGGGATATTGATTACAAATCATTCAGCCAGTTCACAACCTCGTCACGGCTTTTACCGATCTTATTTTGCAAACGACCTATTAATTCATCTTCTTTCCCTTCTTCATATAACAAATCATCATCTGTTAAATCAGCATATGATTGCTTTGCTTTTCCTTTAATTTGATTCCAAGCTCCTTTTAATTTCAACTCTGCCATCTTTTTTCTCGTTTAGAATAAATACTCTATTAATTATAAAGACAACATGAGCCAGTAGGAATTGTTTTAAAAAAATCTAAAATTAACCCTTCATCGCCTCTGCACCTTCTTTGATTTCTGCAACAACTGTTGGATCTAATAGGGTAGAAATATCTCCAACATTTGCAAAATCTCCCTCAACAATTTTTCGTAAAATCCTACGCATTATTTTCCCTGACCGGGTTTTAGGAAGATCTCTTACAAATTGTATTTTATCTGGCTTGGCAATGGCTCCGATAATACGTGCTACGGTAGCATTGATATCTTTGCGAGTTAAATCCATATCTTTTTCATGACCCTCCTCTATAATTACAAAGGCATATATTCCTTGTCCTTTAACAGGATGCGGATAGCCAACAATAGCAGATTCAACCACATCGCTATGCATATTAATAGCATTCTCTAATTCCGCAGTACCAATTCTATGTCCGGAAACATTCAATACATCATCTACCCTACCTGTAATTCGGTAATATCCTTCTTCATCTCTTAAACAACCGTCACCCGTGAAATACATTCCTTTATAAGTAGAAAAATATGTTAAACGGCAACGCTCATGATCACCCCAAGTTGTACGAAGCATACCTGGCCATGGAAATTTTATACATAAATTACCACTAACACCATTGCCTTCTAATACTTTTCCATTCTCATCCATTAGTACAGGCTGTACTCCAGGCAAGGGTAACATGGCATAACCAGGTTTAGTTGGCGTAATACCAGCAATAGCAGAAATTAATATTCCTCCATTCTCAGTCTGCCACCAAGTGTCAACAATTGGTGCTTTTCCCTTTCCTACTTTCTCATTATACCAATGCCATGCCTCTTCATTGATGGGCTCACCTACAGAACCCAGTTTGGTAATACTACTTAGATCTTTATTATCTATGTATTCATCTCCGGCAGCCATTAAAGAACGAATGGCAGTTGGTGCAGTATATAAGATATTTACTTTATGTTTTGCGACTACATCCCATAATCGGCCAGCATCAGGCCAGGTAGGTATCCCTTCAAACATTAAGGAGGTAGCGCCCTGAGATAAGGGTCCATAAACGATGTAAGAGTGGCCGGTTATCCAACCGATATCTGCAGTACAGAAAAAAACTTCATTTAGCTGATATTGGAAAACATTACTAAAAGTATAACCGGTATACACCATATAGCCACCAGTAGTATGAACTACTCCCTTTGGCTTGCCCGTAGAACCGGATGTATATAATACAAACAATGGGTCTTCGGCATCCATTTCTTCAGCAGGATAAGATGGGTTCCCTTGACTCTCTACTTTATGGATTTCATCTTCCCACCATACGTCGCGACCTTTAATCATGGAAATTCCTACACGCGCACGTGTCAAAACAATAACTCTATTAATAGTCTTACATTGAACCAAGGCATCATCTACAATGCTCTTTAATTCAACAAGCTTGGTTCCTCTATAATTACCATCGGCAGTAATTACTAGTGAACATTCCGCATCATTAATTCGATCGGCAATGGACTGTGCAGAGAATCCTCCGAATACCACTGAATGGATAGCTCCCACACGCGCACATGCTAAAACTGCAATGGCTAATTCGGGAACCATGGGTAAATAAATACAAACTCTATCTCCTTTGCTAATTCCGTTATTCTTTAAGACGTTTGCGAACTGCTCAACTTTCTCTAACAGCTGTTTATAACTTAAGATACGTGCACTTTCTGTTGGGTCATTGGGTTCCCAAATAATTGCAGGTTTATCGCCATTCTTATAGATGTGACGGTCAAGGCAGTTTTCCGTTATATTCAGCTTTCCATTTTCAAACCATTTTATATTGGGTTCTTCGAAATTCCAATTTAAAACATTTGTCCATTTTTTTTTCCAAAAGAAGGTATCGGCAATTTCTGCCCAGAATTCTTCTGGGTTTTCTACACTATAACGATAAGTCTTTTCATAGTCCTCAAAATCTTTAATTTGTAGTTCCATATGTAAAATAATTCTTAGAGTATTATAATTTTAGGTATTTTTGAATTTCTGGAATTCAGCATAAAGATACTGAAAAGCAGATAAGCATCAATTCTTTTGATGGTTAATTAGATTATTTAATCCGGTTTCTATTTAATACAGATCTTTTCATAAAAAAATAGAAACAAAATATAATTGCATAATCAAAATAAATTTCGATATTTGCAAACTCTTAAATAATTGAGAATTAATAGAACGAAATAGCATTAGTCATGTCAAGAGTTTGTGATTTAACAGGTAAAACAGCATTAAAGGGGAATAGGGTTTCTAACTCAAACGTTAAAACCATTCGTAGATTTTACCCGAACCTTCAAACAAAAAGGTTCTTTATTCCAGAAGAAAACCGGTGGATTACTTTAAAAGTATCTACTTCGGCAATCAAAACCATCAATAAACTGGGTATCTCAGCAGTAATTGATAAATTCGTAAAAAAGGGCTTTATTTAGTATTCCACTAAACAAATGCTTTTTCAGAATATCTATATATAAAATATATCGTTCAATTATAGCAGAGAACGAATCTAAGAAATACAATAATGGCTAAAAAAGGTAACAGAGTTCAAGTAATATTAGAATGTACTGAACACAAAGAAAGTGGTCAACCGGGAATGTCTCGTTATATTACCACTAAGAACAAGAAGAACACCACCGAGCGTTTAGAATTAAAGAAATTTAATCCTGTGCTTCGTAAAGTTACTCTTCATAAAGAAATTAAATAATATCTTTTTACGCGCTTGGCGCATAAAAGCTTAAAGAAATGGCAAAGAAATCAATCGCATCCCTGAAATCAGGAAAAGGTAAAGATTATACAAAAGTTATTACAGCTGCTCGGTCACCAAAGACTGGTGCTTACTCTTTCAAAGAGCTTATAGCACACAATGATCAGATTAAAGCAGCAGTAGAGGTTGCAAAAGATCTTGTAGCTTCAGCTCCTGCTGAATAGTAACATTTTAAAGTTCTTATATAAGCCGTTCCGATAATTTGGAAGGGCTTTTCTATTTTATACCTACGCAAAATCCTTACCTTTATATAATACATATATAATTTATGGCATTATTTGATTTTTTTAAAAAGAAGGAAAAACCCACTGTACAAATGCAGGAGGCCCTTGATAAGGGTTTAGAGAAAACTAAAGAAGGTTTTCTTGCAAAAATATCAAAAGCAGTAGTAGGAAAATCTACTGTTGATGATGCTGTTCTCGACGAATTAGAAGAGATATTAGTTACCTCTGATGTGGGCGTTACTACAACGCTTAAGATTATCAAAAGAATAGAGGCACGGGTAGAACGCGATAAATATGTAAACACCTCTGAGTTGAATCAGATTCTTCGGGAAGAGATTCAGGCCTTATTGGCAGAAAACAACAGCGATGATTTTGCTAATTTTGAATATGGTAAGCATAAACCCTATGTAATCATGGTGGTAGGCGTGAACGGTGTAGGTAAAACCACAACAATTGGGAAACTCGCTCACAAATTAAAGGAAAGTGGCAATAAAGTAGTTTTAGGCGCTGCCGATACCTTTAGAGCTGCAGCTGTTGATCAGATAAAAGTTTGGGGAGAACGGGTTGGAGTAAGAGTTGTGGCGCAACCCATGGGCTCTGATCCTGCTTCTGTGGCTTACGATACTTTGCAGTCAGCAGTATCAAATGGCGAAGATGTAGTAATAATTGATACAGCCGGGCGCTTACATAATAAAGTTGCGTTAATGAATGAATTAACCAAGATAAAAAATGTCATGAAGAAGGTGGTACCTGATGCCCCTCATGAAATACTCTTGGTGCTTGATGCCTCTACCGGACAAAATGCTATTGAGCAATGTAAACAGTTTACAGAAGCTACAGATGTAAATGCTTTAGCACTTACCAAACTGGATGGCACAGCAAAAGGCGGGGTAGTGATTGGAGTTTCCGATCAATTTAAAATACCAGTAAAATATATTGGTGTTGGAGAAAAAATAAATGACTTGCAGTTGTTTAATAAAACTGAGTTTGTAAACTCTCTATTCAAATAGAATGAAAACGAAGATAGCGGAAGCCCCCATCCAAAGGAAACCGAGAATAAATGTAGTAACCTTAGGTTGTTCTAAAAACATTCACGATAGTGAAGTATTAATGGGACAATTGAAAGGCAACAAGATGGAGGTTGTACACGAATCAGATGATGTACAGGAAGAGGATATTGTAATTATTAATACTTGTGGATTTATTGATAATGCGAAGCAGGAATCGATTGATACAATTCTGGAATATAGTGCATTAAAAGACGAAGGAAAATTAAAAAAGGTAATCGTTACCGGCTGCCTTTCTGAAAGGTATAAACCTGAACTTGAGAAGGAGATTCCAAATGTTGATAATTATTTCGGAACTAACGATTTAGAGAATCTATTGGAGTCTGTTGGAGCCAATTACAAATATGAGTTAATAGGTGAGCGTCTATTAACTACACCGTCTCATTTTTCATACTTTAAAATTGCAGAAGGTTGTAACAGACCTTGTTCCTTTTGCGCCATTCCATTGATGCGAGGAAAGCATGTATCAAAACCAGTTGAAGCTTTAGTAAAGGAGGCAAAATTTTTAGCTCAAAATGGTACTAAAGAGCTGATCTTAATTGCTCAAGATTTAACCTATTATGGTTTAGATATGTATGGAAAAAGAAATTTAGCAGATTTACTGCGTAACCTTTCTGATGTAGAAGGAATTGAATGGATACGTCTGCAATATGCCTATCCTTCAGGTTTTCCAATGGACATTCTGGATGCTATGAATGAAAGAAGCAATATTTGCAACTATTTGGATATGCCCCTTCAACATATTTCTGACAATATGCTCAAATCCATGCGAAGAGGTATTACCAAACAGAAAACACTTGATTTGGTAAGTGAGATCCGCGATAGAGTTCCAAATATAGCTTTAAGAACCACTTTAATCTGTGGATACCCAGGTGAAACTCAGCAAGACTTTGAAGAAATGAAAGAATGGGTTGCTGAAAGTAAATTTGACCGTTTAGGTTGCTTCACCTATTCACATGAAGAGAATACGCATGCTCATAGCCTAATTGATGATGTTCCGGCTGAAGTTAAGGAAGCTCGATTAGAAGAGATAATGGGAATTCAACAGGGAATTTCTTATGATATAAATCAACAAAAAGTAGGTAAAACCTATAAAGTTTTAATTGATAGAATTGAGGGTGATTACTTTGTAGGTAGAACTGAATTTGATTCACCTGAAGTTGATAATGAAGTTTTAATTCCAAAGTCAGACAGCTATGTCACGGTGGGTAGATATGCGAATGTTTTAATAAATAGAGCAGATGATTTCGACTTACATGGTTCAATTGTAAAATAATCATGATAAACTTTATACTCACTTCCAGAATATTACTTTTGCAGTATGAAGGCAACTTATATTGATTATAGCGATACTCTCAGCTTCTCGTCCTTATTAATAAACTATTTCGAAAATAACGACCAACTAGCAGCATTTTATGGTAATAGACCAGATCAGGAAGGGTTTTCAAAGCAAATCAATAACAAATCTTTTGCACATAGAAATGTATTAGTTGATGCTCTTCTGGAACAGCAAAAAGACTGTCAAACTTCTGATGAATCTTTAGCAAATATCCATTTACTAAAGGAAGCAAATTCCTTTACGATTACAACCGGCCATCAATTAAATATCTTTACCGGTCCTTTGTATTTTATTTTCAAAATAGCTACTGCTATTAAATTGTCAATGGATTTAAAGGAACAATTTCCATCTAGTAATTTCATTCCTGTTTATTGGATGGCATCCGAGGATCATGATTTTGACGAAATTAACCACACTCATATTTCTAAGCATACAATAAAGTGGAATAAAGTGGCTACCGGAGCAACTGGTCGCTTGTCTACAGCCGATATTAAGGAGGCTGTACAAACCTATCAGAATATATTGGGCTTATCAGATAACTCTACTAAATTAGCGAAAATAATAGAGAAAGCTTATTTAGAGCAGTCTAACCTTGCTGATGCTACCCGCAGCTTAGCTAATCAACTATTCGGGAACTATGGATTGGTAGTAATAGATGCAGACCAAGTTGAGTTAAAAAAGCTCTTTATCCCTATAATTAAAGAAGATATCGTTGAACAAAACAGTTCTCGTGAGGTCGAAAAAACATCAAAGGAACTTTCAGATGCTGGCTTTAAAACCCAGGTTCATGGACGAGATATCAACTTCTTCTACTTAAAGGATAATTTTAGAGAGCGAATCATTTTAAATAAGGAAGGAAATTACGAGGTCCTGAATCAGCAACGATATTTTTCTAAAGATGAACTTCTGAAAGAGATAGACAAACATCCGGAGCGCTTTAGTCCGAATGTTATTATGCGTCCTGTCTATCAAGAAATCATCCTTCCTAATTTAGCTTATATTGGAGGAGGTGCTGAGATAAATTATTGGATGCAACTGAAAGGCGTATTTGATTTTTATCAAGTAGACTTCCCTATATTAATACCTCGCAATTCTGCGATGATAGCCGATGGCAAGCTTGGAGAGAAAATATATCGACTTAATTTTACGTATAAAAGTATTTTCAAAAACACCGAGATTCTTAAGAAAGAATACGTACGCGTACATAGTAAACATCGTTTAAACCTGAATGATGAATGGCTGGAGTTTACTTCCCTATTCGAGAAAATTAAACTCAGGGCTTATAAGATAGATCCTACCTTAGGTCCTAGTACAGATGCCATTGAAGCACGATTGAAAAAGGCTATTAACCGATTGGAAAAGAAATTGCTAAAGGCCGATCAGAAGAATTACAAAGAAGCTTTGAATCAAATTGAGAGAATAAAGGAAGCTCTTTTCCCTGGTGGAGTTCTACAAGAACGGATAGAAAACTTTGGGCCTTATTATGTAAAATACGGGGATAGCTTTATTGAGGAGCTAATTCATAAATTTAAACCTCTTGAGTTTAAATTCACTGTATTGTATTAAGAGTTTCTATTACGATATCGCTTATAAATTTTCACAGCCATCATTAAGAGAACGGATAAAGCGATTAAACCGACTAAACCAAAAATCCAGTTAACAGCACTCTTTAACACCACAATAAATACAATTGCAAAAAGTATAATGGTGGCAACCTCGTTCCATAATCGAAGTTGTGTTGAAGTCCATTTACTAAGCTCATCTTTTAAATTCCGCATAACTCGCTGACAAATGAAATGGTATGCAAGCAGTGCCAGAACAAAACAAAGCTTTACATGCATCCATGGAGTCTGTAAGAGTGCCGGATTAATATATAACATAACTAAACCAGCGATTACTGTTAAATACATTGCGGGAGTTGTTATTACCCACCACAGTTTACTCTCCATAATTATAAACTGCTTATGAAGAAGCATGTATTCATCTGAAGACTTCAGTTTTGCTTCGGTATGGTAAACGAAAAGCCGGACTATATAGAAAAGTCCGGCCATCCAACAAATGACAAAAATGATATGAATAGATTTAGCGTATAGGTAAATCACGATAGTAATTAATATCTAAATTCTTTAATCAAATCTACTGCGTATTTTACCTTATCGAATGAGAAATCTGGCATAATACCATGACCAAGATTAAATATATAGCCATCTACACCCCGCATACTTTCAAACAATTGTTCGATGCGTTTTTTTATCACCGGTTTATCCGCATAAAAGATGTATGGATCTAAGTTCCCTTGAACTGCAATCCCCGCAGGAAGAGAATCCTTTAAACTTCTCAAGTTTGCATTCCAATCCACAGAAATCACATCTGGTCTGGACTCAACCATCAAAGGATAAAAAACAGAACTTCCTTTTGCAAAGGAAATAATCGGAACACCTTTACGGTTCAGCTTAGAGATTATTTCTTTATTATATTGATGTGAGAATTCATTATAATCATCCCATGAAAGTGCTTGTGCCCAGCTGTCAAATAACTGCAATGCATTTACTCCGGCATCGATCTGCATATTCAAGTAATCAACCGTTACCTTAGCTATCTTAGCAAGAATAAAATGAGCCAGCTCAGGGTCATTGTGTAAAAGATATTTTGTTTTCTTAAAGTCTTTTGAAGAGCCCCCTTCAATTAAGTAACTCAATATCGTAAATGGTGCTCCGGCAAAACCGATTAAAGGGATTGAACCGTTTAATCTGCTTTGAATTTCTTTAATTGCTTCGGCAACGTATTGCAGCTTATCAATAACATCAGTTTCTAAAGCCTCTGCATCAGACCTGTTACGTACTGGATTTGAGAACCGAGGTCCTACCCCTTCCTTAAAGCTTAAATCTCCACCCATAGCTTCAGGAGTAACCAATATATCTGAAAACAGTATTGCAGCATCAATTCCCAACAAGTTAACGGGCAACATGGTTACATCAGCCGCAATTTCGGGAGTTTTACACATTTCAAGAAAGGAGTATTTATTTTTAATTTCCCAATACTCGGGCATAAACCTCCCTGCTTGACGCATCATCCATACTGGCGGACGCTCAGTTTGCTGCGAAAGTGCAGCACGAATAAACAGACTGTTCTCTACGTTTTGATTCACTTCTTTGGTATTTCGTTTTCTATTCTATTAATAATCTGTGCAATTCTTGAACTAACTTCTATTTCAGAAGCTTTAGCTAAGTAAGCTCTGACGCGTTCATAATCTTTTTTCCTAAGGTTTATATTTGCCAAATGTACAAATACAATAGCCTTATCATTTGGCCTACGGAAAGGCAAACGGGATGCTAGCTGAAAGTGCCTTTCAGCTGAACTATCATCCAGAAGCTGGAGATATAAATTACCATTTATAAACTCGTAATAGCTTCTTCGCCTCCTTCTAAGATATTCCGGATTTTTAATATCAGCCAAAAGCTTTCTGGCTTTATCGTATTCTTTATTCTGAAATGCTTCTGAAGCTAATACAACGGTTCCCTCCTTAAAATGAGACCAAACCATATAAGCCACTATAGCTATCAGCAAAGAACCTACTTGATACGACCGATGATATACCGCCCATGCTAATAACAGCATTGCGATAACAATAATTATCCATCGCCATCTAGATGTCATCATAAATAAACTACGTGTGATCCGTAAATTTATATCCTACACCGCGGATCGAATGAAAATAAATAGGATTCTTCTGATCGCGTTCAAAATATTTACGAAATGTGAGGATAAAATTATCTATGGTACGAGTAGACGGATATACATCATAATTCCACACTGTTTCTAATATCTGCTCTCTTGATACAGCTTCATTCCTTCTTTCTACAAGCAATTTTAATAACATCGTCTCCTTTTTTGTAAGAGCTGTAATGCTACCATCTGCATTGTGTAATTCAAAAGAATTGAAATGAATGGTTTTGTCACCGATTTTATAGGTATTAACCTCCTTGAAATCATGACCCGTTAAACCCCGCCGAACAAGAATCCCTACACGCAATATTAATTCTTCCAGGTTAAATGGCTTAACAAGGTAGTCGTCAGCACCTTTTTTTAAGCCCATTACTCTATCTTCACTTGTATTCTTTGCGGTTAAGAACATTATTGGCACTTCCGTATTTTCAAGACGAATTGTTTCAGCAACCTGGAACCCATCGATTTCAGGAATCATTACATCTAAAATGACTAAGTTAAATCGCTCCTCTTTAAACACCTTAAGTGCTTTTTTACCGTCTGTGGCAGTACTAACTTTATAGCCTTCCATTTCCAGGTTTAACTTAATTGCTTCGAGTAAATGTTCTTCGTCTTCTACGAGAAGGATTCGTTGTTTAGTCTGCATAATTATTAAATGTTATTTCAAAAACAGTTCCGGATGGCTTATTATCCTTTACCTTAATTTGCGCCTGATGTTTATCAAGTACGGTTTTGACGATAAACAACCCTAAACCGGTACCTTTTGTTTTGCGGGTATTTTCACTTCCCACACGATAAAACTTATTAAATATATTTCTCTTCTCACTTTCTGGAATTCCAATACCAAAATCAGCAATCGATAAAATAACTTCATCCTTTTCCTTGTATAACTTAACGGAAACCTGCTCACAAGGAGGAGAATATTTAATAGCGTTTTCCAAAAGGTTAGTAACAACCGAAGATAAGGTAAAACTATCACCTCTCAAATAGATATCGTCCTCAACATTTAATTTTATACTCTGTGTAGTACAAGAGTAAACTTGTAAACGATCTGCTATTTTGGTTACAGCTTCAGAGAAGTTAAACGGTTCTTTTTGCATTTGAACCTGCACACTATCTAGTTTAGTGGCAATTAATACATTCTCTACCAAATCATCCAATCGTTCAATATCTTTCAATGAATTGCGCATAAACTGTTGTTGCTGATCCTTATCCAGCTCTCTTTTTAAAATAGTTTGGATATAAAGCTTTATAGATGCCAGGGGTGATTTCAGTTCGTGAGTTACTGAGAGCATAAAATTATGCTGCTGCTGATGAAGTTTTTTCTCCCTTTCAAATGCTTGCTTTAACTTAATAGCACCAAAAATAAAGATGATAAAAAAGAATATTGCCTCACCAATAAACATCCCCTTTCTTTGCGGAGCCATCTGTATAAGAAGTATACCCCACCAAATAAGCTGGGTTACAGCATAAAAAAACAAGAAATAAAAAAGAAAAAGCGGTTTACGCAGCATAGAATTTAACAAATTGACCTGTACAAAAATATCAATACTATTCGATAGTAAGTAAAAGGATGCGAATTATGACACTAATGCGAAGAATTTTAAATGCAAATCAGTCTTTAATTCAAAACAAGCTCCCTAACTTTGGTAACGGAGAGAATCTATGACACCATTCAATTATCGCGAAACAATCAGTAACATTCCACATAAGCCTGGAGTTTATCAATATTGGGATGCCAAGAACAATTTGATCTACATCGGGAAAGCCAAAGATCTAAAAAATCGCATTAACTCTTATTTTGTAAACGACCAGAACCTGAATACCAAAACACGAGTTCTGGTTAAAAAGATTCATAAAATAACGTTTACAATTGTAGATACAGAAATTGATGCCTGGTTACTTGAGAATAGCCTGATCAAAAAACATCAACCGCGTTATAATGTGATGCTGAAAGATGATAAAACATATCCATGGATTGTCATCAAAAACGAATTCTTTCCCAGAATCTTCTGGACAAGGAAAATCATTAAAGATGGATCAAAATACTATGGTCCCTATGCTTCCGTAAGTATGATGCATGCCATATTAGGAGTTATAAAAGAGCTTTTCCCATTACGCACCTGCAACTTGAACTTATCAAAAGAGAATATACTAAAAGGCAAATTCAGAGTTTGTCTTGAGTACCAGATTGGCAATTGCATGGGGCCTTGCGAAAATCTTCAATCAG
This sequence comes from Albibacterium sp., assembly GCF_035514885.1. Lineage (NCBI taxonomy): Bacteria > Pseudomonadati > Bacteroidota > Sphingobacteriia > Sphingobacteriales > Sphingobacteriaceae > Albibacterium > Albibacterium sp. Next base: position 105,982 of record NZ_DATJCH010000016.1, read on the forward strand.
AAGAGGATTATATGGCTAATATTGAACAAGTCCATAATATCCTGGAAGGGAAAATAGGTGTTGTTCTCAATCGTCTAAAGCAAGATCTTGAGATAGCAGTAGAAAATCTCCGTTTTGAAGATGCTCAAAGGATAAAACAGAAGCTCGAATTATTATCTAATTATCAAAGTAAATCGACAGTCGTAAATACCTCCTTAAGCAATCTGGATGTCTTCAGCATTGCTTCTGAACAAGAACTGGCATTTGTCAATTTCCTTAAGGTAATGAATGGAGCCATTATTCAAACGCAAACAATAGAGATCAAGAAACGCTTGGATGAAAGTGATGAGGAATTACTGGCCCTTGCAATTCCTGAATTGAGAAGTCGTTTTGAAAGTGACTCGAAAGAAATAATTGTACCCTTTAAACTAGAAATAGAAAACACTGAATATCTAAAGTTTACGGTACCCAAACAGGGTGATAAAAAGAAACTATTAGAACTATCTCAAAAAAATGTATTGTATTTCAAAAAAGAAAAGCTGGAACAATACGAGAAATTAAATCCGGAAAGCCGTACCAAACGCATTTTAGAAAAAATGCAAAAAGATTTACGAATGAATCAGCTTCCTCAATACATTGAGTGCTTTGACAATTCAAATTTTCAAGGCAAATATCCGGTGTCCGCCATTGTTGTATTTAAAGATGCGCGCCCGTCAAAAAAAGATTATAGACATTTTAATGTTAAAACCGTTGAGGGACCTGATGACTTTAAAACCATGGAAGAGGCGGTTTACAGACGCTATAAACGGCTGCTAGCCGAAGAACAGCCATTACCTCAGCTCATCGTAATTGATGGCGGCAAAGGGCAGCTATCATCTGCCATGAAAAGCTTAAAAAAACTAGGAATAGAAAAAGAAGTTACGATTATAGGAATTGCAAAAAGGTTGGAAGAAATTTACTATCCCGGCGATCAGTTTCCACTTTACTTAGATAAAAAATCAGAGACCTTACGGATTATTCAGCAATTAAGAGATGAAGCACATCGATTTGGCATTACATTCCATAGAAACCAACGCAGTAGAAAGACCTTTCAAACTGAACTGACATTGATACCGGGAATAGGGAAAACGACTGCAGAAAAGCTCTTACAAACTTTCAAATCAGTTAAAAGAATTCGGGAATCTTCAGAGGATGATTTGCTTAAAGTAATAAATCGAAAGCAATTAGATAAACTTCTACTCTTCTTCGGTCAACAAGAATCTCAGCAGCAATAATACTATTTAACCACCTGTGTTACGTATTGCTCAACAGCCATAGTCATACTCGGCGCTTCAGAAGTTGGAGCCGCAATATCTAAAATCAAACCACGATCTAAAATTGCCTGATGAGTGCTTGCTCCAAAGGCTGCTAAACGTGTATCTTTCTGTTCGAAATCAGGGAAGTTCTCATAAAGAGACTGAACACTTGACGGACTAAAGAAAACAATAATATCGTAAAAAACGTCTTTCAAATCGGACAAATCACTTACTACTGTTTTAAACAAAACGGCTGGCGTGAAGTCATAGCCATTTTCTGTAAGCCAGTTCTGAGTTTCCTCTCCAGCAACATTTGAACACGGAAAAAGGAACTTTTCTTTTGCGTGTTTTTTAAGAATATCTTCTAAATCCTGGGCTGTTTGCTTACCAAAGAATATTTTACGCTTGCGATACTGAATATATTTTTGAAGATAGAGAGCAATTGTTTCAGAAAGACAGAAATACTTTAAATCAGCAGGAACATCATAACGCATCTCTTCACATATCCGAAAAAAGTGATCTACGGCAGTTTTACTTGTAAAGATGATCGATGTAAACGAAGCAAGATCTATTTTTTCCTTTCTGAAGTCTCTTGCAGGAACACCTTCTACGTGAATAAAGGCCCTAAAATCTAGTTTCAGATTATACTTCTTAGCAAGTATAAAGTACGGCGATTTTTCATTTTCAGGCTTTGGTAAAGTTACCAAAATGCTTTTTACTTTCTTTGCTCTGTCTACTGATTCTTGCATTTTTATAATTTTTATTAAAAACCTAATACCTTCACTAAAATAAGAATAGGACCTATTTCGAGGGTGCAAAGATACAGAAATAAATAAAACTTTGAAAGGGAATACGTTTTAAAAATCGTAGTGCCTGCTCTTAGAACCTGTACAAAGAAAATCACAGCAAGTATCATCACCCCAAATATCATAAAGGAACCCACTAAATTTTTTGGGGAGAACGCCATAATAATTACGACTGGTAAAAACATAAGAGCCGTATTAAAATAGCTCAAATATAGAATAGAAACATATTCTCTCACCAACCTTGGCACATCAAATAGAAAACCTATAAACCTCAAGGTTATAATCTTCAAACTAAATAAGACCATAATACTTATAGAGAATATAAGGTATAGATTAAAACCTTCAGCTATACCACCCAACTGGGTGAATGTACTTACCAAATAAAGAAAAAGCCCGATTGTAAATCCAAATAATAAATACAGAAAGACAAAGGGCCATGAATTAAACAGGCTTTCTTCTTTACTAATCTGAGTTAATACTCGATTGTTAAAAAAACCTTGAATCATCACAATAATCTCATTAGGGTAACTAACCCGAATTATAGCAAAGAACAAGAGCAATGAAAGTATAACCGCAACAATCCAATTATCTCGACCATATTTAGGAGTTCCAGCTTTAAAATGTTCAATTCTATCTTTAAATTGATTATGCCAAGTAAAGAAATCACCATTTTTAACCGTATAAAGATCTTTTAAACTATCCAGAAAGATATTAGGTCTATTAGCATCTGGCATTTTCACCCACTGCATCTGGAGAGAATCCTGAACATGTTTTACTGAGTCATAAATCCGCTTTTTTTCTAAAGCATTAGCAAGTCGAATGGAATCTAGTCGTTCACGGTATGTTAAAGGTTTTACAGCTTTTATTTCATTTTGATTGATATCACCTTGGGCATAGGTACCAAGCGACAGGAAACAAAAAAAGAATAAAAACAAATACTTATTCATGAATGTTTGAAATGAAAATCGCTATAAAGTTATTGGTTTAAATTAGTTAAATTTAACCTTTCTCGAAAAATTAGAAGAATCCCTCCTCTTCTATAGAAATAAAACAGAATGAAAGCAACAAATAATCTCCTCATTACCGAATCATTAATAGATGGAAAATGGATCAGCGGCAAAAAAACATTTGATGTTAATAATCCGGCAAATGGCAAAACCGTTGCTAAAGTGGCTGATTTAACCGTAAGTGAAGCAAAGCAAGCGATAAAAGCTGCGAACATAGCATGGAAAAAATGGAAAGATACTACTGCGGCAGAAAGAGCAGATTTACTATATGCATGGTATAGCCTTATTATTCAAAATAAAGATCAGATTGCAGAGATCATGACCTTAGAATGTGGAAAACCAATAACTGAAAGTTATAACGAAATCACTTATGGCGCATCTTTTATATCTTGGTTCTCAGAGGAAGGAAAACGTTCTTATGGAGATACCATTCCATCTTCTAATCCGACAAATCGAATTGTTACGATAAAGCAAGGTATTGGCGTTGTTGCAGCCATTACGCCTTGGAACTTTCCACTGGCCATGATTACAAGAAAAGTTGCACCCGCACTGGCTGCAGGTTGTACTGTAGTGTTAAGACCTGCTTCAGAGACTCCGCTTACAGCTTTGGCCTTGGGTAAACTTGCACAAGAAGCTGGCTTTCCTAAAGGTGTTCTAAATATAATCACTGGAAAAGACAGCTCTGGCATAGGCAAAGAGCTAAGCACCAACCCATTAGTGAGAAAAATTTCTTTTACAGGCTCAACAAAGGTTGGACGAATCCTTATGTCTCAAGCAGCTGACACTATTAAGAAGGTATCGCTTGAATTGGGAGGGAATGCACCCTTCATTGTTTTCGATAATGCCAATATTGATGAAGCAGTAAAAGGTGCTCTTATTGCAAAATTTAGAAATTCAGGTCAAACCTGCGTTGCTGCAAATCGCTTCTTAATTCAAGATTCAATTTTTGAAGAATTTACCAAAAAACTTACGATAGCCGTCAGCAAATTAAAAACAGGAGATGGTTTAAAAAAGGATGTGCAGGTTGGTCCGTTAATTAATAAATCAGGATTAGAAAAGGTTCAGGAACATCTGAAAGACGCAACTGAAGGTGGAGCAAAAATACAGATAGGAGGTCATGTAATTAAAGATTTATTCTTTGAACCAACGGTCCTTTCTGATGTCTCTACCCAATCATTAATAGCACGCGAAGAAACCTTTGGACCAGTGGTTTCTTTATTCAGATTTAAAAATGAAAAGGAAGCCATAGAGTTAGCCAATAATACAGAGTTTGGCCTAGCAGCCTATTTCTATAGCCAAGACATCCATCGTTGTTGGCGTGTTGCAGAACAAATAGAATCAGGCATGGTTGGAATAAATACAGGAATGGTATCAACAGCGTCAGCTCCATTTGGAGGAATCAAGCAATCTGGAATTGGACGCGAAGGCTCTAAGCATGGCTTAGATGAATTCATGGAAATAAAATACCTTAGCTTTGGTGGAAATTAATCTACTTAGTTCACCCACCTTACTCATAAATCCGAAGTCTTTCTTTAAGGTGTTGAATTTCAGTTTGTAAGTGCTCTAAATTAGAAAGCATATTCCGTAAGGCATCAATTCCTTCGATATTAATATCCATTTCGTAATGCCAGGCTGTATATCTTTCCAGATCTCTCAACTGCTCTTCGTGAATGAAGCGCTCACCTTCAATTATAAGGGTTTCTATTAAACCTACACCTTCTAAAGAAATTACAAAATCCGGTTCTATTTTATAATAACTACAATATTCTTTAATTTTAATTACTGAGCTTTCCATATTATGTCTCATTAGCTAAATTTCTAAATATTTCCTTTTGCTCTTCATTCAAACCTGTCGGAATCTTTACTTGATAGGTGATAATCAAATCTCCAAATTCTCCATCTTTTTTATATACCGGGAATCCTTTTCCCTTTAATTTCACCTTTGTACCATTTTGTGTTTCCGGCTTTACCTTTAACTTCACTTTACCGGAAAGTGTATTAACGTATATTTCGCCCCCTAAAACAGCAGTATACAAATCAATTTCTTCGGTAGCATATAAATTGTTTCCTATGCGTTTAAAATCTGAATCATCGGCGATAACAAATGTTATGTACAAATCACCATTGGGTCCATTATTAATTCCTGCACCACCATAGCCCTTTAATTTTATCTCTTGTCCGTTTGATACTCCGGCAGGAACAGTAATCCGGATTGTCTTCCCATTAACAGTTATACTTTGTTTGTGAGTTTCTGCAGCTTTTCTAAAATTAAGATGAAGCTCTGCTTTCAGATCATTACCCCGAAACTGAGTTTGTCTAGTTCGAGAGCCTCCGCCTCCGCCAAACATAGAGGAAAAGAAATCTGAAAAATCTTGTCCGCCGAAATCTGCTGACCCAGAATAGCCACCAAAAGGATTCCCTGCTGATCCTCCTTGATAACCTTGTCCTTGATAAGCCCCTTGCGATTGCTTAGCTTGTTCATAAGCATCTGCATGCTGCCAGTCCTTACCATATTGATCGTATTTCTCCCGCTTTTTAGGATCGCTCAAAACCTCATTAGCTTCATTTATCTGCTGGAATTTTTTCTCAGCCTCTTTATTATTAGGGTTTAAATCGGGATGGTGTTTTCGAGCGGCCTTACGGTAAGCTTTTTTTATATCTGCAGTTGTTGCAGATTTATCAATTCCTAAAATTTTATAATAATCTATAAATTCCATGTAACAAAATAACTTATACTAATTTAAGGATTAAATATTTAAATTGTTTTTACATTTCAGATAAACCATTCATACATATCTACATAGCTCAACAGCTCTTTCTTGTCCTTACTGATATCCCGCTTGATCTTACCATCATGTAACTGGATAATTCGTGAACCATATTGATAAGCATCTTTGAGATTATGTGTAACCATAATCGCCGTTATCGAATAGTCTTTAATAAGTTTGTCGGCTGTCTCCAAAACAATTGTCGCCGATCGTGGATCCAGCGCGGCAGTAGGTTCATCCAATAATAAAATCTGAATATCGGCCATTACCGCCATTAATAAACTAAGAGCTTGTCTTTGTCCTCCGGAAAGACTTCCCATAGCCTGTTGCAATTTATTCTCAAGACCTAACCCCAAAACTGCAATACGATCACTTATCTCCTCTTTAAAATTAGCATTCAAACCAATCTTTAAACTTTTTGATGATGTTCTTAAAGAAGCTAAACGAAAATTCTCTACTATACTCAGTTCTGGAGCTGTTCCCAGAAGTGGGTTCTGAAAAACTCTTGCCAGCCATTTACTTCGCTTGTATTCAGGGAGTTTGTTTACATTTTGGCCGGCAATCTTAATATTACCACTTGTAGGAAAAATATTACCAGCAATAAGATTTAACAGAGTAGATTTACCAGAACCATTGGAACCCACCAAAACCAAGAATTCTGAGGCTTCAATATGTAAATTAATACCTCGTAAAGCAGCTATTTCATTAGGTCTGCCTACATTAAAGCTTTTATAAACGTGATTAAATTCAATCATTTAGTTCCTAATTAAGTTAAGCCTTGGCAAACTCACGATAGACAAAACAAACAATGCAGTAATTAATTTCAACAAAGTTGGATCAACGCCTATACTCAATGTAAAAGCCAGAACCAGTTGAAAGAGAATAGCACCCAAACAAACTAGAATCAGGCTTGTCCAGATTGAATTTATATTCATCCAATTAATAAAAGTATCAGCAATTATTACAGATCCCAATCCGACGATCACAATACCTATACCCATATTGATATCTGCAAAACCCTGGAATTGTGTCATTAAAAATCCGCTTACAGCAGTCAGCGCATTTGCAAAACCAAGTCCGACAATCTTAATTCTATCAATATTAACCCCTAGCGCACTCACCATTTTCTCACTATTCCCAGTAGCACGCATGGTTATACCATAATCTGATTTTAAAATATAGCCAATCAAAAGGATTAATAGAGTTGCGATAAGTAAAAGAATAACCAAACTGTTCAAATTCAAATCGGCAATAAAATGAAAGCTATCAAAAAGAGTTTTATAATTAAGTAAGGGAATGTTTGATCGCCCCATTATACTGAGGTTAATTGAGTACAAGCCAGTCATTACCAATATACCGGAAAGCAAAGGGTTTATCTTCAGTTTTGTATGAATTAGACCGGTAAATATCCCAGCCAGTCCTCCAGCTATAATAACAATGGGAAGAACAATTCCTGTTGGCAAATGGTTCGACAATAACATACCCGTAACGGCTCCTCCAAGCGTATAACTCCCATCTGTTGTAATATCCGGGATGTTAAATATCTTCATGGATATATATATACCAAGAGCGATCCCTGATAAACATAATCCTTGAAGTAGCGCTGTAAGGTAAAAATCCATTATTCAATCATCTCAAAGTTCTCTGGAAAAGTAAGGTTGTAGTGTTTTGCAATTTGCGAATTATAAACCCTTTTACGGAGCTTAACCATTTCGATCTTTAACCCTGAGGTATCTCCTTTTTTCAGGAATTCTGCTGCCTGCTCACCAGCTTGGTAACCCCACTGATAAATATCAGCTCCAAAAGCAGCAACCGCACCTCTTTTTACTAAACCAGCTTCACTGGTAAAAATTGGAATATTTTTTTCATTACAATTCTTCAAAATAGTTTCGAAAGAAGCAAAAACTGTATTATCAGGATTAGCAAAGAACACATCAATACCTTTATTCAACAACGACTGAGTAACTAATTGAGCATCTGCAGAACTGTTAACGGGCATAGCTTCAATAAGGATATTTAATTTTTCCGCCATTGCTTTTACCCTTTGAAGGGCATCTTGAGATTGAGGTTCTGATTGGTTATAAACCATCCCCACGATAAGTCTATCTCCTTTTGGCTTAATAAATTTAGGAATCAAAGCAAACGAAGTATCTATATAAGCGAGAGACTCTCCTACTCCAAATAAATTACCAGGAGCTTCTCCTTCGTCGTTGACCACTCCCATTCGTTTGGGCTCAGGCGAAACCATCATAAAAATGGGGACAGTTTTTGCACGCTGAACGGCTGTGATAGTCGCTACGGTGGTACTAGTTCCGATTAAAGTAACATCTTGAGAAACAAAATAGTTGACAATTTGAGTTAAGGTAGGTATATCCCCTTGTGCATTTCGATATAAAACTTTCAATGTTTTTTCCTCTTCGCTAAACCCTTGTTGCTTTAATGCATCAATGAACCCATCATGAGCTTGAGAAATCGTAGCATCTTCAAAAGCATCCACAAAGCCTATGGTAGGAATAGAAGTGTCAGAAGCTTTACATCCTATTAAGAAGAGAAATAGTATTATATAGAAAGGATAGATATATTTAGCAATCATATTGCTAAGTTATTATATATTTATCATTGAAGAAATAGAGACTAAGATTAAACCTTAACCTCGACTATATCCCATTCTGAATTTTCATGAAATTGGATTTTAGGATATTGCCCTAAAGCATAATCAATATCCCATTGCGAACCAGCTAAAAATACCGGACGATCTTCTTTATCATATGCAATTTTTGATGCATTACTATAGAGGAATTTCTTTAAAACTTCAGGATCTTCAGAAGATACCCAGTTCGCTTTACGGGTATTCATTGGTCTGAACCGGCAAGAAGCACCATATTCTTGCAATAATCTAAATTGTATCACTTCAAACTGAAGCTCTCCAACTGTACCAATAATTTTTCGATTACCCGGATTTTGAACAAATAACTGTGCTACACCTTCATCACTTAATTGAGTGATTCCCTTCTCTAATTGTTTAGTTTTAAAAGGATCTGCATTTTCCAATTCCTTAAATATCTCCGGAGAAAAGCTAGGGATTCCTACGAAATTCATCACTTCACCTTCGGTCAAAGTGTCCCCTATCTTAAAATTGCCAGAATCATACAAACCTATTACATCACCTGGCCATGCTTCTTCTACCAAGCTCTTACTATCCGCCATAAAACTAGTTGGAGATGCAAACTTTAAGTTTTTATTTGAGCGCACATGGTGGTAGAAAGTATTCCGTTCAAATTTACCTGAACATATTCTGCAAAAGGCGATTCGATCTCGATGCTTAGGATCTAAGTTAGCGTGGATTTTGAAAACAAAACCTGTAAACTTCTTCTCATTAGGTTCAACGAATCTTGTATCTGTTGCCCGACCTTGTGGTTCCGGAGCTATTTCAATAAATGTTTCAAGTAGTTCCTGAACTCCAAAATTATTAATTGCACTACCAAAGAAAACGGGAGCCAAATAGCCAGAGCGGTATAAAGAGGTATCAAACGGCTCAAAAACTGAATCTACCAACTCTACCTCATCCCGTAGTGTGTTAGCTGCTTTTTCACCTAATATAGCATCTAATTGTGTATCTGCTAAATCTTCAATAGGTATATAGTCATCTGAAATGTTTTTCTTATTTGCACTATAAAGATTCAGCTTATGCTTATGAAGATGGTACACACCTTTAAAACTACTTCCGATACCTATTGGCCAACTTAAAGGCCTTACAGAAATGTTTAATTCCTTTTCTATTTCTTCAAGAAGTTCGAAATGTTCCTTTCCTTCCCGATCCATTTTATTAATAAAAACAATTACCGGTGTGTGGCGCATTCTACAAACCTGCATTAATTTGCGGGTTTGCTCCTCCACTCCCTTTACTGAATCTATCACTAAGATCACAGAATCGACAGCAGTTAATGTTCTATATGTATCTTCAGCAAAGTCCTTATGCCCAGGTGTATCCAGAATATTTATCTTATGGTCTAAATATTCAAAGCCCATAACAGAAGTAGCAACGGATATTCCACGCTGCTTCTCAATTTCCATAAAATCAGAGGTTGCGGTCTTCTCTGCTTTATTACGCTTTACCGTTCCTGCCTTTTGAATAGCACCTCCAAAAAGCAAAAGCTTCTCTGTTAAGGTCGTCTTTCCAGCATCAGGGTGACTAATAATTCCAAAAGTTCGTCTTTTCTTTATTTCGGGGTTCAGCATCGTTGTCTTTATTTTCTCAGAATTGCAAAAGTACGGAAAATAAATTCTTGGATATAACCCTCGTATAGGGGAAAATTATATTAGCACAAAGTCATTTCTGACTGTTTTAATAAAATCTCAAAGCGGTCGTATAATGTAGCATCAAAATCCTTATCATACTTTGCATTTAAAGGGATGGTATAATATTCTCCGATCAAGCTCAGTTTTGCTTCAGTTCTAACTATTCTAATCTTGAGAAAGCCATATTGCTCAAAACAATATTTTTCCAGCTTTACATCTTTAAGCAAATTATGATCAGTACTAATCATTCGATCTCCTTCTTTCGCTAAGGGATGAAGCATAGCATACCCACCTGCACCAGCAACAATATAAGGAACCCTCGCGCCATCCGGATAGTTGCGAATAAAACGCTGGTAATTATGTACGTGGCCGCTGAAAACAATATCAGGTTTCACTCCAGCTTCTATATATGCACTCTCAAGAAATTTAATCATCGCCAAACTCGAACCATGGTTGATATCCGCCGAAAAAGGAGATTGATGCAAGCACACAATTAATACTTTTCCCTCCGAATCCAAAGCATGCTTTTTCAATTCCTCAACAAACCATTTTTTTTGATCTTCAGTAATTACACCAAACTTAGCGACATTTCCATATAGTCCTATTATTGTTGCTACCGGAGTGTTTAATGTCCAATATACATTGGGCTGTATCATACTTTTACGCGAACTTCCTTCAGAAAACTTAACATATCGCTGTCTTGAATCGCAAAAAACATCCATATAACCATCTAAACTCTCGTAAGGAGACTCATTTAAAAGATTAACTTCAGCATCATGGTTACCAGGAATGGAGAATATTGGACCAGGATACTCTTCAAAAGGTTTGAAAAATTGAGCAGGATACTCCTCCCTTTCTCCATGATCATAAACAATATCTCCCAAATGATATAAAAACTGTGCTTTATTTTTATCCTCCCTGGCCTGCTTGATTAACTGTAGCGCTAATAACCGCTGAAAACTTAAATCCTTCGCGCTACCGGTATCACCTACCATATGAAAAACTAACTCATTCCCTTTTCCTGAAACCTTAGGCTCTACCTCTTCTATATCCAAATTATAGGGCCATTTGCCTACAGGAGGTGGTATCGGTCTGAATTTCTTTGCATCCGCAAACTTCCCATCTAACAGTACTGGCTTTTTAATTATTCTATTCATATTTATTATTATACTAAAAATATGTTCAAAAAGAGTACCAATTACCCTAAGAAATGTCATTTAAATATTAAGAATAGATTATAATTTAGTACAGCTACAAAAAAATACAAGTAAAAAATTATTTAAAATCTTGTGTTTAAAAAAACAAAAACGTATTATTGTCGACTGATTTAATAGACAATAATATCTAGCAGATGCCTGAAAAGACTCAGCCCGCAATTAGGGAAACAAATATAAATGCCGAACCAACCCTCTTGGGGGCGAAGCAACCCAAGGAAAATGTAATAATCAATAAAGCACCCATCAAAACAAGCACACAAGAGAAAAAATGGAAACGTATTGCCAACTGGAGCTTAATAACTCTGGCTTTATTGTTCATTATTTTTGCCATACTTGCATATATTCCAGGTGATAGAGTTGTCAACTACATCCAGGCTCTTCCAGGAAAAATCGACGAGCAATTCTTCTGGATGTTAGCAATAGGTTTTGTAGCTCAAATGGTAGATGGAGCACTCGGAATGGGTTATGGAGTGATTTCAACGACCCTTCTCCTATCAGGAGGAGTTAATCCGGTGGTTGTTAGCGGCAGTATCCACACAGCAGAAATGTTCTCTAGTGGAGCTTCAGGATACAGTCATTATAAATTTGGAAATGTAAATAAAAAACTTTTCAAAACTCTACTAATTCCAGGGGTAATAGGAGCTATCTGTGGCGCACTTCTTTTAGGTTTCTTTGGGGAGAAATATGCGGGATGGCTTAGACCTATCCTATCTATATACACCCTTATTCTGGGAATCCGTATACTGATCAATGCCTTCAAGAAACAAATTAAATCTCAAAAGGTAAAGCATGCTGGCTGGCTGGCTGGTGCCGGAGGTTTTTTAGATTCTTTTGGAGGAGGAGGCTGGGGGCCTTTAGTAACCAGCACCTTAATATCAAAAGGAAGAAGTCCGAAATATGTTATAGGTTCGGTTAGCTTGACTGAATTTTTTGTAACCTTCTCAAGTGCCATGACTTTCTTTCTTATTCTTGGAGTAAGTCACATAGATACCGTTTTGGGCCTAATTGTTGGAGGGCTAATTGCTGCTCCTCTAGCTGCTAAGCTTGTTGGAAGACTCCCGGTCAAAAAGATGTTTCTAGGAGTAGGGATTATCGTTATTATTTCCAGTATTCGAATTATTTGGAATTCAATCTTTTAATGATTGAACTCCAAATACCTATATGCTTATCGTTACTCCTACATTAAAACTACGTAATGCAGCAGCATTATAATACCGATTTCCGAAAGCATTAATATCATTACCTAAACTATAAGTCTCATTCAGTAAATTATCCCCACTTAAGAAAACCCTCATCCCTGTCTTCTTACCGACAATTCCCTGCCAGCTTATATTAGCTTCTAATAAATTATAGTTAGCAGCAAATACACTATTTGCATCATTTAAAGGAATCTTACTTGTGTAATTATATTGTGAGAAAAATGAGAACCCCTTAGGAAAGCGAATAGTAAAGTTAGAAACAACCGAATTTCTTGGAACGCCCGTCAGTCTATTGCCAGAATAATCATGTTCAGCATCGCTATAATCTCTAAACTCAAAATGGCTATAGGTATAACTAGATCTGACTACCAGACCGCGAACAAATCTCGAGTTATTAGCAGGTAAGAGCCAGGCAGACACCAAAGCTTCTACACCGGTTTGCTTCGTACCACCGGCATTGGTAAAGAACTCATTTCCACCTTCATCTAAACGTCTGACAATAGCACTCTCCATTTGATAATTAAATACGGATGCATCCACCTGAACGCGATTATTAAATGTCTCTAAACGAAATCCAGTTTCATAATTCCAACCAGTTTCAGCATTCAGGTCTGTATTAATAATGGTATTTGAAGGTCTGATTTCTGCTGTAGTAGGAGTTGAATAACCGCGACTTGCAGAAGCGCGCCATGCAAATTGAGGTGTTAACAAATAAGATAAAGCAACCCTAGGCATCCATTGTGATGGAAAATTTCTTTTGCCCTTCTCTGCATCAGTAGGCGGTATACTTTCAAATATGTACTTGTAGTAATTAAGGCTAATAGCCCCTTCAACCATTAATCTATCCGCCACGTTTACATTTACCCGTGTAAAATAAAAATGCTGATCAGAATTAATCCCATCAGCCGTTTGCAAAGAACCGCGGTCGCCTCCATTATTATCATAATTATAGATATCATGATAGGATTTCTGCCATTCTAATCCAAGATTCCATCTCCATGAAATTGATTCGGAAAACGTCTTTCCTGAAAGATCAAAATAACTGCGTAATCCAATATTATCCTCATCTCTCATTTCGTAATTAGTAATGAAAGGATTTGTAAAATCAGTATGCGTACCAAATATCGATACAATATGCTTTAAGCTACTTGTTAATTGAGTCTCATTCGAAATCCCGCCAAAGAAAGTTTTATTATCAATCTGAGCATGTTGAGATACAGCTCCCGGATTTGGACCCGCAGCCGGACGAGCCTGTTTTGGATCAGCTAAAAACTGAGCCTCATTCAGCCCTCCGGGAGTTTGATAATTCATATCCGAATACAATGCTAATACCTTTAACCGACTGCTTGATGTATATTGCCATTGGTGAGCAAGTTGTAGATAGTATCGCTTCATAGCTGAATTTTCCCGATAACCGTCAGATCGCTGAATACCCTGATTAACATTTAACTGAGAGCCATTCCATTTCTTCTGAAAGAAAGCACTTTGGTGAAAAAGTCCATAAGAACCACCGTTAACATCCACAGATAGCAACCTATCATCCGACTGCTTTCCCGTAACATCAACTAAAACTACACCACCTGAATTTGCTCCAAATAAACTACCATCAGGTCCTTTTAATACCTCCAAACCTTGTATTGATTTACTGTCTATCAAGTTCAAATAAGTATTTCCACCAGCATCAGTCAAAGGAAATTCATCTAAATAAACCTTTACATTTCTTATACCAAAGGGAGAGCGTAATGAGCTTCCTCTTAATGATAATCTATAACTACCCGGCGACCTCTCCTCCATCCTAACACCGGGGATTGTATTTATTGCAGGCAATACAGTCTCTCCTGAATGATTTATAAGCTGATTTTTACTCACTAACCCTACCGATGCAGGAGTCTGTAATAGAGGCTGTTGCGAAATATACCCTCTTACTATAGCTTCATCCAACCGGATAGCTGTATCTATTGGTGTTAAAGCTGTTTGACCTTTAGCAACAGAAAACAATAGACATATACTCCCTGTTATGGCAGTACAATACACAAATACTCTTTTTTTAAACATGTTTTATTTAAACTTATCAGGTAAAGCGAACGCATTATACTGAGTTCCCGATTTAGCACCAAGCTTTCCTCCTCCTGCTGCAATCACAACATACTGTTTTTTATTGATTGTATAAACCGCCGGTGTAGCAAAACCTGCTGCAGGCAACTTGGCCTCCCACAATAACGCACCATTATCTTTATCAAAAGCACGTATTTTTTCATCTTCGGTAGAAGCAACAAACACCACTCCGCCCTTCGTCACCACCGGTCCTCCATATACTTGAGTTCCACTATTTGCCAGCCCTTGTTCTTTCAATTCTTCAAACTCTCCCAATGGCACTTTCCAAAGCAGTTTCCCGGTATTCAAATTTACTGCATTTAATGTACCCCAAGGCGGTTTTATTCCAGGGTATCCATCAGAGTCCATAAAGCGATGATAGCCTGTCATAGAAAATGCTGGTACAATGTCTCTCGCCGGAATCCGTTCTACACCTGGTCGTCCAGGATTAGCTGGCATGGCCTCCTTATCTTCCAAATCAAGCAAGAAAGTTATTAAAGGAGCTTTTTCTGATTCCGGCATCGATTTAAATGCAGGCATCATATTCCTTCCATTATCAAGTATTAACCGAACCTCCTGCTCATTATATTTTTTATTAAGGTTGACCAGTGAAGGGAATGCTGCACCAATACCTTCTAACTCAGCACCGTGACAACTAGCGCATGATTTAGCATAAACACTCTTTCCTACTTCTTTAAACGTAGTACCGACAACACGATTCAATGCGGGATTAGGAACCATCTGAGTCCACCAGGGCAATTCAGTCGTATTGATATACATGATTTCCGTTTCAGGATCAACCGCTGAGCCACCCCATTCACCACCTCCATCAAAACCAGGAAAAGTAAAACCACCTTGTAAACTAGGAGGAATGAATAAATTTCCGTTTCTGTACTTATAATATTGATTTAACAAATCTCTCTGAATTTCAGAAGTCCGGTCGCTGACATCTTCCGGACCAAACTTCTGACGGGCAAAAGGTTCAGGAAGAACAGGAATCGGTTGTGTAGGCCAAGCTACTTCACCGGGCAAATCAGATGGAGGTACAGGAACCTCATTAATTGGAAATATTGATTCGCCGGTAACACGATCGAACATAAATATATAACCGTGCTTTGTGATTTGGGCAACTACATCGATCGACTTTCCATCTTTCTTTATGGTCAGCAAATTTGGGTTAGCAGGCAAGTCTCTATCCCATATGTCATGATGGACAACTTGATAATGCCAGATATATTTACCGGTTGCAGCATCCAAAGCAATCAAACTATTGGCAAATAAATTAGACCCTAAGCGATTAGCACCATAAAAATCTGGTGTTGCCGAGCCTGTTGGAACATACACTATTCCTCTTTCTTCATCCAATGCCATCCCTGCCCAATTATTGGCTCCGCCTACTCGTTTCCAGGCATCTTTATCTTCCCATGTCTCATATCCAAATTCACCCGGATGAGGAATGGTATGAAAGATCCATTTTCTTTCTCCGCTTAATATATCGAAAGCACGAATATGTCCGGGTGCTGCGTCATTTTCCTCTCCAACACGCATAGATGTAATCAATAAGTTCTTATATATAATTGGGGCAGCGTTACCCGCAGCGGAAGTATTTTCAAAATCTCCATCTAAGTTTTCACGTAGATCAATAAACCCTCCTTTACCAAAACTCTTTATAACCTTACCATCAAAAGCATTTACAGCATATAGATACGGGCCTGTTGAATAAATAATGCGTTTATCTTTACCACTCTCACTTTGCCAATAAGATATCCCCCGAACGGATCCTCTGGCATTTGGATCTAAAGGTTTAAAGACCCATTTCTCAGCTCCTGTTACAGCATCAATAGCAAAAAGATTTAATTGAGGAGATACTCCGTATAATACTCCATCTAGCATTAAGGGTGTTGTAGGAATCGTAGTACGTTGTGCTTCATCATGTGTATCATATACCCAGGCTACTTCTAATTGTCCAACATTTTTTTTTGTAATATTCTCGCCTGAAGAGTACCGTATCCCATCATTAGAGCCAGTCATTGTTGTCCAACTGGAATATTCCTTTTTTGTTGGGGGTGCTACTATGATCATACTTATAGCAACCAAAGCAATAAGAACAAGGGCAGGCCAGAGAAATCTTTTCATCATTACATTCTTAGTATTTAATGTACAATATAAATATAAGTAGCCAATCTCAAAACTTCAGAGATTGATCCCTGATCGAAGATGTTCCTACATCAATCCCTAATAATAATATATTGCAATAAATAGCCCAAGCATGCGTTAGTTTTAACTATCTTCTATCAGAAAGCAACGCCAACGTTTCGTTACATTGTTTAGTAAAAACATGAGAAATGTGGAATAAATGAACATTTATCTTCCTTATATAAATATATATCTGAAAGATAAATGTTCAACAATCTATAGAATCTACAATTTTCTTAACCAAATATTTCGATAACTTATTTAAAAACACAGTCGCTCTTGCTTTTGCCTTCACGGTTCCATCGGCATTGAACAAAGGAGCTGTCCAAACAACGTCGTAAACATTCCACTCTCCGGGTCTTTTAGCCGGATTCACTAACGGAATGGATTCTTTATAAATACTTCCGACCATTCCATTAACATAAGTCTTATTCTCGTTGTTATACCCATCAAGAACTTGAAGCTCATAGCCGCCTGCATTACCATTGGTAGCAGCTAAAAAGATCCCACTGTTTCCTCTG
>NZ_DATJCH010000017.1:0-70679 GCF_035514885.1 Albibacterium sp.
TGCAATCAGTATTCTAAGACTTTATCAACAAAAAGATAAAATTTTTTAAAATGTTTGGAAATTGCTTTAAAAACCACAACAATAGAGCAAAAGAAATGCCTACGCTGATTTTCAAGGCAGCGTTAAAAAAGCATTTTAAGCCCTTTAGCTATGCTGCATATTTAGCGATGTCTACGTATGGGCTTTTACGCATGGCAACGGCAAATACCCTGGAAAGGATCTTATTGCGTATAATGTTTAATGTTGCCATCTTGCTTTTCCCGCCCTGAACACGTTTGACAAAGTATGCATGTAATTCCGCATCAGTTCTCGAAGCGCTCAATGCCGCCAGATGAAGCATTTTTTTGATCTGCTTATTGGCAAGTGAACTAACTTTTGTTTTGCCTAGATACGTAGTGCCTGACTGGTTTTCAAAGGGAGCAACACCCGCATAACAAGCAAATTTACGCCATGTAGCAAACCGGGTGAAGTTATGGGTATAGACAATAAGGTAAATAGCGACTGTTTTTCCAACACCTTTAATACCGGTGATCAGGTCAAAGGTTAGTTTTAGCTCAGGGTCGAGTTCAATGATAAGCTTCATGGCAGCGTCAACACGCTGAATTTGTTCTTTTAATGTATCGATCACATGGTCATAAATATCTGACATATCCATCGCGTGGGTTTTAGATAGAAAGCGGGCCTGTTCATGCCGGGTGGCTTCCATACCGGCCCTCTGACGAACGAGGCGATCTCGTAAAGCCAATAGCGGCTGTAATTGTATCATCTGCCGGGATGGCATTTTGGTAAGAGGCATTTTCTCACGATGCAGGTAAGCATATTCAGCAATACGTTTCGCATCGATCTTGTCATTCTTGCCCCGAACCAAGCCTGAAGATCTTTTGATCTGCAAGGCGTTGATCATGGAAAAAGCGATTTGTCGACCCTCCAGGTAGATGGCCAACGGTAGTGAATAAAGTCCGGTATGTTCAAAGCTTACATGGACATCTTTAAGCTCAGTGCCGGGCTGTAAAAGCCCTATCCATTTACAGAGAGACTCGAATCCTCTTTCAAGGTTAGGGAACTGTTTGTGATGATCGGTACCATGAATGAAAGCATCAAAAGTTGACTTTGATACATCAATACCAACAAAGGTTTTGCAATGCATAATAGATTGTTTAAAGGATTAATAAAAAGTTGCTGGACTAAAACTATTATAAGGCCCGTGCCTAAAATTCTAACTGGTCATTTAGCAACATGTACGCAAGAACAGGGACTGATACTGATGAAAGGTCTTACCTGGCAAGATGTAAAGTTCACCCTGATCCGCATACAAAACTTATTCATTTGACAATCAAAAACAAAATATAAATCGAATTAACACAATCACAAATAATGGACTTAAAGGAGGACTTCGAGAACGCGATTAATTACCGTCTAAGGTAATAGCAAGATGTACGTTTGTCAGACAAACGGAAATTTAAAGCAGCCTTCCAAAGTCAGTTACTTTTATAAAATCCTTCGAAGTCGGATTTTTAAGAGCTGAAAACAGCAAAATGATGGAGAACAGAACTAGACGAATAACACTTCGGTTTAAACCTGATGAGTATGAGATCATAGAGAAAAGATTTCGAAAAACTAGGTTTCGGAAAATGAGTGAATATAATCGTAACGTGTTGCTTCAAAAACCAGTTACCATTACGTATCGCGATCGGTCAATGGATGAGGTTTTGGAAGAATTGATTTTGCTTCGGAAGGAACTGAATTATATAGGGAATAACTTCAATCAGGCGGTCTATAAACTCAATAGTGTAATGGGAATGCCCGATGCAGAATTGTGGCAGGAAATGCTCGTCGTTCTGAGGGATCAACTGGAGCCTTCGATGAAACAGATTAAAGACAAATTGAACAACTACTCTGAGCTATGGTCGCAAAAATTATCAGCGGAAAAAATATAAATGGCGTATTGAATTACAATGAGAAAAAAGTAGAACAGGGGAAAGCTGAATTGATTTGGCAGAGCGGTTTTCACAAGGACATCCAACAGTTGAATTTCTACGATAAGGTTCAACGTTTTAATGATCTCACCATACGCAATGAACGAACGAAAACGAATGCGGTACATATCTCGTTGAACTTTGCGGTCGGTGAGAAAATACACGAAGCGAAGTTGATACAAATTGCCAATCAATACCTGGATCAGATTGATTTTGGCAATCAGCCTTACTTGGTCTATTTGCATAAGGATGCAGGACATCCTCATATTCATATTGTCACGACGAATATCAAACCTACAGGGGAACGAATCAGCCTTCATAATTTGGGTAGAACCAAGTCGGAAGAAGCTAGAAAAAATATCGAGATCAAATATGGGTTGGTTCGTGCGGATCACAAGGAACTTAAAAAACAGGAATCAATAATCTTAACTAAAGTCAATTACGGAAAGGATGATACCAAAAGGGCGGTTTCTAATGTGGTCCGTGGGATAGTTGATTCTTATAAGTATACAAGTATACCTGAGCTTAATGCTGTATTATCCAAATATAACGTTCAGGCTGATCGCGGCCATAAAAGGTCAACGATGTATGCCAAAAATGGTCTTTTGTATTGGGCGCTGGACAAGAAAGGGGTAAAGGTTGGAGTTCCAATTAAAGCGAGTAGTATCTATGGCTCGCCTACCTTAAAGAAACTAGAACCCAAGTTTGAATCTAATAGGGAGCTGAGAAAGCCGCATAAAGAGCAGTTGAAAAATTCAATCGATCATGTGTTGAAAGCAAAAGCAAGTTCAGCAGGATTTCAACAGGCTTTATCTTCAAAAGGCATTGATGTGGTATTTCGTAGAAACGAACAAGGACGATTGTATGGTGTCACTTATATTGATCACAACTCAAAAACAGTTTTCAATGGTAGTGATTTGGGAAAAGCATATAGTGCGAATGCCTTAAGCCAAGGGTTTTTGCACGTTGAAACAACTCAAAGACAGCGTGACCCATCGAAAGAAACTAGTGCTCATTTCCCACAATCCCCATCTTTCTCTAGAAATCTGGTTAGTGCTTTTAACAATTCAAATAGCCTACTAGATGATTTGATGCGAACCGATCCTCATGAAGAAGCATTGCCAGAAGGTATGTTTAGAAATAAACGTAAGAAGAAACGTAAAAAAATCACCAATTAATACGGAAGAACATGGGAACTGGAGAAAATGAACAAGGCTTAAGGAAAATTTTAGATTATACAAGATTGTTATCCATAGCGATCCTCATGCTACATTTCTATTTATCCTGTTATTTTGTTTTTGAAGCAGCAGGATTTCACTCGGAAATAACCGATAGAATTCTTTCAAAAATCTCATTGATTGGAGTTTTTGATTCCGGATTATTAAGCAAGTCCGTCGCTTTTTTGCTCTTGTTCATTTCGTTGATGGGGGCTAAAGGTCGTAAGGACGAACTGACCAACCTGAAAACTTGGACAATAGGCATCCTTATCGGAATAGTACTTTATTATGGAAGTGTTTACTGTTTTCGTTTAGAACTGAAATTAAGTACTTTGGTGTTACTTTACATCAGTTCCTGTTCGGTTGGCTACCTGCTAATATTAACCAGTGGAACGCGGTTATCCAGATTTCTTCGATTAAATTTAACAAGTGATATCTTTAATAAAGACAATGAAACCTTTCCCCAGGAGCAGCGAAAGATAGAAAACCCTTATTCAATAAATCTTCCAGCACGTTATGTCCTGAATGGGAGTTATCGACCAAGCTGGATCAATATCATCAATCCCTTCCGTGGATTATTGATTTTGGGAACTCCAGGCTCTGGAAAATCATATTTTGCCATTCGTCATATCATCACCCAACACATTAAGAAAGGGTTCTCCATGTTTATTTATGATTTTAAATATGATGATTTGACCCGTATTGCCTATAATACTCTTTTGAGGGATAAAAACCCAGCAAAATTTTATGTTATAAACTTTGAGAAGCTGTCGCATTCACATCGTTGTAATCCACTTGATCCAAAAGAAATGAGTGACCTTACTGACGCTACAGAAGCTGCAAGAACGATCATGTTAGGACTCAATCGGGAATGGATCAAAAAACAGGGTGATTTCTTTGTGGAATCGCCTATCAATTTTTTGACTGCTATTATCTGGTACTTAAGAAAATTCAGAGATGGCGTTTATTGCACCTTGCCGCATGTGATTGAACTGATGCAAGTGGAATATAAATACCTCTTTGCCGTCCTTAATCGTGAACCAGAAATTGAAGTCTTGATCAATCCTTTTATTTCGGCATGGAAGAATGAAGCTTTTGACCAATTGGAAGGTCAAGTCGCAAGCGCCAAAATCAGTATGGCCGGGTTGTCTTCGCCCGCTCTTTATTATGTTTTATCGGGGAATGATTTTTCCTTAGATCTGAATAATCCACTTGATCCAAAAGTGATTTGCGTGGGCAATAATCCTCAAAAGCAACAAGTGTATGGAGCGGTATTAAGCCTCTATATATCAAGAATGATCAAATTAGTTAACCAAAAGGGGAAGCAAAAATCCAGTTTAATTTTTGATGAATTTCCAACGATCTATTTTAATAATATGGACAGTTTGATCGCTACGGCACGTTCCAATCAGGTGGCGACAACTATTGGAGTTCAGGATTATAGCCAGTTGAAAAAAGATTATGGAAGAGAGCAAGCCGAAGTGATTTTCAACATTGTTGGAAATGTAATCTCTGGACAAGTTACTGGTGACACAGCAAAGCACTTGTCAGAGCGATTTGGAAAAATTCAACAGCAAAGGAAAAGCGTTTCAATTAATAGTTCTGATACTTCATTGAGTAAATCAATGCAATTGGATTATGCTGTACCTGCATCGAAAATCGCTACTTTATCGTCGGGAGAATTTGTAGGGATGGTGGCAGATGATCCTCAAGAAGAAATAAACCTGAAGATTTTTCACAACAAGATCCAAAATGATCATGTTGCTTTAAAAAAGGAGGAAAGAGGTTATCACCCCATTCCTAAAATCCGAAGCATTGATTCGGAAATGATCGAAATGAATTACTTCCAAATTAAACAAGATATCCAAGAATTAATTGCTTTTGAGCTTGGTTTAAATTCACAATTTGTAGACAAATCCGAGAATTCTGCTGGATCAAACAAAATTCCTAAAATGAGAAATATGCAAATATAAACCTCGATTCAAGCACTCAGAAAGGATTTTTGAAATTCAATTAATTGTTTCTTAGATAGTTGCGTTATTTGATGGAATGCTTTTTGATTCTTTCAACACCGATCAACAGGAAAACATATGACAAAAGCAAACTATGCCGATAAAAATCTGGTTGTAAATATCTTATCAGAGTCTTTCAAGAATAATAAAAGTGTCAATTTCATGGCAAAGGAAGGTCCAAGAAAATTGGATCGCATCCGCTATTTAATGGATTATTCTTTTGAAATATGTCATCAATTTGGAGAGGTATATATATCTGATGATCGAACGGCTGCTGCGCTGGTTCTTTACCCTGAACAGAAGAAATCCAATTTCTCCTCTATTCTATTAGATTTCAAACTGATTTATAATTGTATTGGTGTTTCTAACATTGCGAAAGCAATTAAAAGGGAGTCTAGTATAAAAAAGATTCAACCACAAATACCCATGTATTATATCTGGTTTATTGGCGTACATCCAGATTTTCAAGGCAATGGTATAGGCTCTCAATTAATGAATGAACTGATCAAAGAAAGCGAAAAACACCAAAGACCCGTATACCTTGAAACTTCTACACTCGCTAATATCCCGTGGTATAAGAAGTTTGGATTTGATATTTATAACGAATTAGAATTAGCATATAAACTTTATTTCTTGAAAAGGGAATAATCAATACAGTACGGTATGGAAATATTTGATACAGAAATGCTTCTTGAAACATTCATTTTCGTGGTTATCGAGTTAATAATGTTTTTTTATCAGCTTATTTATTACTTGTCACGACCTCAAGAGAAACAGCGGCTATACTATTTAATTTTATTGCTGATTTTAATCGTTTATAACATTACAGGCGGATTGTTCCCTGATCCGAACATCAATATACCAATCGTCACCCAGAATAGCATTGCATATGGTAGCGGATTCTTAATGGCATCCTATTTTCCGTATTATTTCTATAAAGGATTTGAACTAGAAACTCTTAGGTTTCATGCGATCTATGGCGTATTGTTATTCTTCTTATTGCCATTTTTGATCTTTTTTGTCATTGTTTACTCCTTTAATCATAACCTAGATTATGTTGTGCGAAATGGAGTGGTCATTCCCTTCTTCTACTCGATTGTCATCCTTTGGGAAATTTTGCGAGGGATAAGGATAAAGTACAATGACTGGAATGAGGATTCTTTCGTCGAAGTTATTGCAGTCTATGGAGCAGTTCTTCCATGGGCAGCGATGCCAGCGATAGCTTATTTTGACCTTGGGCAACGTGTCGAAGTCTTATGTTCAAATAGTGGTTTAATTATCATTACGTTTATGTTCTTAAACAAGTCGGTTACAACCGCCCGAAGTGAATATCAATTGCTGCTGGAATTGTCGATGTATGGGGATAAAGCATCAGTGTTTGAAGAAAATAGCTTAAATTATAATCTGACAACTCGTGAGATTGAGATTGTTCACTTGCTTCGGGAGGGGAATAAATATCAAACGATTGCCGATAAACTCTTTATTACGGAATCAACTGTCAAAAAACATGTCAGCAATATTTACGAGAAAACGGGCTCTTGTAATCGGGTAGAACTGATCCATAAATTGGAACAAAGGCTTATTTAAACATTAAAACACCTCATTTTTGAAAAAGATACTCCTTTTTAGGTACATGAATCCTACTTAAAAAGTATTTTTCAAGAAGATTTCTTTTAGCAACTTTGTTTGGTATTATTTTCTAACACCTATGCCGCTGCCTAGCGACTGGCATTTTCTAAATGATGTTACCATGAAGCAATTTTCTGATCGTTTATCGTACGCACTTGAAACAGAATTGTATGCCGTTACAGTAAAACCTGTTTCTGAAAGTGAAAAATTAAAAGAGGCTATTTTTTTATGTAAGAAATCGTTAACTATTCTCAAACGGTACCTGTCCAGTTATTTTTTTGAATCAATGAAAGAAGAGGTTGAGTTTTTTAAGACCATTAAGCCTGTCTTCTATAGCAAGTATATCTATTATATTTACCGTTATAATTACCATATCAGTAAACCGCTCGGAAGCAATAAAGTATTGAAAAGCTTCATTACTTCACAGTTGGCTGAACTAAAACATTATTTTGACAGGAATCAGGTGTTTTATCAATATTATCGTTCTGGTGCTACTCAGTTTGATACATTCTATTTTACGAGAGGAGACTTTAATGATTATTCAGAGTTGGAAGACTTTCAGGGTGACGAAAGCTTTTCTACCAGCCACGATTATAAAATTTCAAAAGTTTTGGCCAATGAGCAGTACCAAGAGTTTCTGATTAAGAAATGCAAAGAGATTAATCAAGACTGCTCTCTCACAGATACGCCTATCGTTTGGACTGGTAACCAATCTGATTTGGTAGAACTTCTATATGCATTGGTTGAGAGTGGGACTTTTAACAATGGAAATGTGAAGATCAAAACGGTGATTCTATATTTTCAAACAATATTTCAGGTAGACCTGAAATATTATTATCATAAGTTCACTGATATTTCGAATCGAAAAAAGGAAAGGACTGTTTTTTTGGATAAACTAAAAGCTGGCTTGATTAGAAAGATGGATAGTAAAAACGAGTTAAAGCAGCCTGAGCTGAAGAAGATTCATTTTTCATAAGGTTGGCCAATTTTGACTGATTTTTGTGAAACGAGAACTGGACCTTAACGGGTTCTATTATTATGTCTATGAAACATTCATTATTTCTACACTATTAATATGCAAATTCCTTGTTTATTAAAAGAGAGCATAAAGGTTGAAAATAAAAACTATTTGTATATTTGTAACCACCATCAAACAACTGTATAACATGTGATTTAATTTCTTTTAGACAAATTAAAGACTCTGAACCATTCGGTTTGCGATTTTCAATAATCTTAAAGAAAAGAACATGCTTATTATACAAAACATTTCATATACACATCCCAATAAAGATTTATTGTTTGACAATTTAAATCTCATTCTTAATAATCACCAAAAAGTAGCTTTAATCGGAAACAATGGTATAGGAAAATCCATTCTATTAAAAATTATTGCCAACGAACTACCAATTTCTGATGGACAATTAAATGTAGATACTAAACCTTACTATATTCCCCAAGTTTTTGGACAATACAATCATTTGACCATTGCCCAGGCACTTGGGGTTGACGATAAACTCGATGCATTAACCGAGATATTAGATGGTAACGCTACCGAAGAAAATTATACTTTACTTGACGATAATTGGACAATCGAAGAGCGTTGTCATGAAAGTTTGCAACATTGGCAGTTATATGATTTAAAGTTGACGGAACGGATGGGAACTTTAAGTGGAGGACAAAAAGCAAAAGTTTTTCTTGCAGGTATTTCCCTTCACCAGCCTGAATTGATCTTAATGGATGAGCCTAGTAATCATTTGGATGTTTCAGGCAGAGAACTATTGTATAACTTTATTAAAGCAACAAAAAGTACATTAATTGTAGTGAGTCACGATAGAAAACTATTAAATATTCTGAGCACCGTTTATGAATTGAGTAAACAAGGAATTAAAATTTATGGCGGTAATTATGAGTTTTATACAGAGCAAAAGAAAATAGAAAGTACTGCCTTGAGCCAGGACATACACAGCAAAGAAAAAGCCTTCAGAAAAGCAAAAGAAAAGGAACGAAAAACATTGGAGCAACAACAGAAATTAAACATTCGTGGAAAAGGGAAACAAGAAAAAGCTGGTGTCGCGCGAATAATGATGAACACCTTGCGGAATAATGCCGAAAATAGCACATCAAGAATCAAAAGTATTCACCATGAAAAAATCGATGGAATTTCGCAGGAATTGCATGGTCTACGATCTAATTTGGCTGATATTGATAAAATGAAGTTTGGTTTTGATAACTCCCCATTGCATAAAGGTAAAGTTCTGTTTAAAGCTGATAATCTCATTGTGACTTATGATAAACAACCTCTTTGGAATGATAAATTAAGTTTACAACTTACAAGTGGAGAACGAGTTGCATTAACAGGAAAAAATGGATCAGGAAAAACGACTCTAATAAGAGTTATCTTAGGTGATTTGAAACCACTAAGTGGAACGATCTATCGAACGGAGAATAAATCGGTTTATATTGATCAGGATTATTCTTTGATCGATAATCAACTGAATGTTTACGAACAAGCTCAGTCATTTAATCTCTCAGCTCTGTTAGAGCATGAAATTAAAATCAGGCTTAATCGTTTTCTGTTTGCAAAAGAAGACTGGAACAAAGTATGTGGTACCTTAAGTGGTGGAGAGAGAATGCGTTTAATGCTATGTTGCTTAACCATAAACAATCAATCCCCCGATATTATTATTTTAGACGAACCGACGAATAACCTGGATATTCAGAATATAGAAATTTTGACATCTGCAATTAATGCTTATCAAGGAACATTAATTGTTGTTTCGCATGATGAATATTTTTTGGAACAAATAAATATTGATCGGACAATTACACTGTAGATATCACACTATCTGATTCAATGAATTTGCACATTTTCTATTTGATTATAATTATTTAAGAACAATCAATGAATGAGTATGTATATGCTCGAATACATTGATTGTTTTTGATATAAGTTGCTTTTCGAGTTAGTTTTCAAGCTATTTTGTGTTTGAACTTAGTAATAAAACACACACCTCACCCTAAAGGTGTGAACTCCTGACAAAATCTTCCCCCACATTTGCCTCCAGTTCAGCAATGGTGCTGTTCGATAAACTGAAGGATTATGTTTACATCCATTTCATGGCAGCAATACTTGCAAGCCATAGCAATCTTGACCTCCGCTTATTACACTGCGGTTATTTTACTCTATTTCAGGGTAGAGTTATTCGCCATCCTACATCGCATTAAAAATGGGAAACCTTTTCACGAATCCCATTCGCAAAAAAAGGAAGTGCTTGGAACAATCGCACAAGATCAGCATGAGCATAGTTTCAATGCCGAAGAACTTGAATTCTCTTCAAGGGAACCCAATCAATTAATCGATGAAACCCATTAATCACATTTTTTATGAAAGCGAACTCAAATTCACTCAAACTTATTGGCAATAAGGTCAATATAATTATTGTAACCATAGCGTTGGTTCTAATCGCCGGAAGTCTATTCGCACAGGATGGTAATGCTGGAATTAACGAAGCAACGAACAAAGTGAAAGGATATTTCACTACGGGCACCGACTTAATGTACGCCATTGGTGCTGTCTCTGGATTAGTGGGTGCGATTAAGGTATACCAAAAATGGAACGGTGGTGATCATGATACCGGAAAGGTTGCAGCCGCTTGGTTTGGAAGCTGTGTTTTTTTAGTGGTAGTAGCTACTGTTTTGCAATCCTTTTTCGGAATCTAGTTATGGCAACAATTTATAGAATAAACAAAGGGATTAATAAACCCATCGAATTTCGGGGATTAAAAGCCCAGTACATTACGTATTTGGCGATTGGTCTGGTCGCACTGCTCATCCTGTTTGCATCCTTGTATATTATAGGTATCAATCTATTTGTCTGCATCTTTCTGGTAGGTGGGTTCGGTTTTGGGTTGTTTGCGACGGTATATCGATTGAGTCACCAGTATGGGGAACATGGATTGTTGAAGCGGCTGGCTAGAAAGTATATTCCGGAATTTATCCGATTTAAATCCCGAAGATTTTTCACTAATCTGGATCCTAAGGTGATTCAAAAGAATAGGAGGAAGTATGGCTAAGCCGATTGATATTGAAAATATATTTCCGATCTATAAAGTGGAGAACAATGCGATAATCTCTGTATTCGGAGATATAACCGTGGCCTACGAGGTGATACTCCCTGAGATTTTCTCATTATCCAATCATGAGTATGAGACTTTTCATCAGGCATGGGTAAAGGCAATTCGGGTTCTTCCTAAGCATAGTTGCTTTCATAAACAGGACTGGTTTATCAAAGACACCTATCAACCATTTTTTGAAAACACCGAAACGTCAGCATTGCCCTCCCAGAGCTTTCTCTCTGAAAGTAGTGAACGGTTCTTTAATGAACGTCCCTTCATGAACCATAAATGTTATGTTTTTTTATCCAAGAAACCTAAGCAGAGACGTTCGGCAAATTCTGCACTTTCTGGATTATTTCGGCGATCGATTGTTCCTAATGAGACCTTAAATGCAGGAATTATCAATGGTTTTTTAGACAAAGCACACCAGTTTGAACGGATCATGCTTGACAGTGGATTTGTCCAATTAAATCGTCTCACCAACGATCAATTGGCAGGTGATGAAACAAAAGTTGGCTTGATTGAACGGTACTGTTTTCTGCTAAATGAAACAGAGAAGGCTTCTATAAAGGATATCCATTTAAAAGATGAAATCAAGGTAGGTAATAGCCATGTGCAACTCTTTAGTTTATCAGATGTTGAGCACCTACCTTCCTTATGTGGATCACGCATCAATTACGATATGTACAGTACGGATCGAACAAAATGCAGTATCGGATTCGCTTCTCCTCTCGGGCAATTGCTGAATTGTAACCACATTTTTAATCAATACATTTTCATTGAAGACTCAGAGAAAACCCTGAAGCAATTGGAAGGTAAACGCTTGCGACTTCAATCCTTATCCGCTTACTCAAGAGATAACTCGATTGCTCGTGATGCGACACAGGAATTCTTGAATGAAGCAATAAGCCAACAACGATTGCCGGTAAAGTCGCATTTCAATGTATTAGCATGGTGTGACGATCCAGATGAAAAAAAAAATACTGTGCGAACTCATGTTTCCTCCGCCATGGCACAAATGGATGCAACACCCAAACAGGAAACGGACGGTGCCCCTCAAATATGGTGGGCGGGTATACCTGGGAATGAAGCCGACTTTCCGATGAATGATACCTTTGATACTTTTCTGGAGCAAGCCTGTTGTTTCTTGAACTTAGAAACCAATTACCGAACATCTTTAAGCCCAATAGGGATTCGATTAGGCGACCGTTTAACAGGTAAACCAGTGCATGTAGACATTTCTGATGAACCCATGAAAAAAGGGATTTGCAACAACCGGAATAAGTTTATTATCGGCCCCTCAGGTTCAGGGAAATCATTTTTTACTAACCACATGGTAAGAAGCTACTATGAACAAGGCACGCACGTTCTGCTGATTGATGTCGGGCATAGTTATAAGGGTTTATGTGATTTGGTCGGCGGTTATTACTTCACCTATGAAGAATCCAACCCGATCAAATTCAACCCTTTTTACATCAGTAAAGGTTATAAACTCGATACGGAAAAGAAGGAAAGCTTAAAAAGCCTCATCCTAGCACTTTGGAAGAAAGAAGATGAAAAGCTAAATCGGCTAGAGTATGTGGCAGTATCAAATGCATTGCATGGCTATTATCAGAAATTGTCGAAATCTCCCAACCTATTTCCTTG
The DNA here is from genome assembly GCF_035514885.1 of Albibacterium sp. Taxonomy (NCBI): domain Bacteria; kingdom Pseudomonadati; phylum Bacteroidota; class Sphingobacteriia; order Sphingobacteriales; family Sphingobacteriaceae; genus Albibacterium; species Albibacterium sp. Next base: position 12,597 of record NZ_DATJCH010000017.1, read on the forward strand.
CTTCAACACCTTTTACGATTACTTGAAGTCTGATTTTGCGAAGCAGATTAATGAGGACAACGTAAAAAGGACACATTTCGACCTGGATAACCTACTGTATGTTCTGAAACCATTTTATCAAGACGGTGAGTTTGGCTACCTATTAAACGCTACTGAAAACTTAGAGCTTTTAAGCGAACGGTTTATTGTTTTCGAATTAGATAACATCAAGGATCATCCCATTCTTTTTCCAGTCGTCACGCTCATCATCATGGAAACCTTCCTTAGCAAGATGCGGAAATTGAAAGGCATCAGGAAGATGATCCTGATTGAAGAAGCCTGGAAAGCAATCGCTAAGGAGGGAATGGCAGAATACATAAAATACCTATTCAGAACGGTTCGTAAGTTTTTTGGGGAGGCTGTTATTGTTACCCAAGACCTGGATGATGTTATCAGTTCAACTGTCTTAAAAGATACGATTATCAATAATTCAGATTGTAAAATCCTAATGGATCAATCCAAGTATCAAAACAAGTTTGACATCATTCAGGATCTATTGGGCTTAACGGAAAAGGAAAAGGTTCAAGTGCTATCGGTGAATAAAGCCAATGATCCTAAACTGAAATACAAGGAGGTCTTCATCAGCTTGGGTGGTCAGTTAAGCAAAGTGTACAGGACAGAGGTTAGCCCCGAAGAATACTTGGCCTATACTACTGAAGAAAGCGAAAAGCTTAAAGTACAGGAGTATTCGAGAAGATTTGGAAGCACTGAAAAAGGAATTGAAATGCTGGCAAAGGAGTTAAAAACAGAATAGTGAACCCTAATTAATGAGACATGAAGAAATTAATGATTTATATGCCTGCGAGTATGATTGTGCTGATGGTCGCCTTGCCCATGAAGCAGGTCAACGCACAATTGGCGATAGTAGAAGTGATCAAGGCAGGAGTAAAAAAGGTGATTAAAGCAGTCGATCTTAAAATTCAGCGGATGCAGAACGAAACTATTTGGTTGCAAAATGCCCAAAAAGTGATGGAAAATCAGTTATCCAAATTAAAACTGACCGAGATAGCGGATTGGACAGAGCGTCAAAAGGAATTATACGGTAAATACTATGCTGATCTATGGAAAGTTAAAGCCGCGATTTCCTACTATCAACGAATTAAAGACGTCACGACCAAACAAGTTTTCCTGGTGGATGAATATAAAAAAGCCTGGAGTCTCGCACAACAAGACAAAAATTTCACAATCGAGGAACTAGATTATATGCATCAAGTATATATGGGCATTTTAAAAGAGAGCGTAAACAATATGGATCAAATTCTGCTGGTGGTGAATTCTTTCAAAACGCAGATGACTGATGCCAAGCGATTGGAACTTATCAATGATGCAGCAGACAAGATTGATGTCAATTACAACGACCTTAAGCAGTTTAATAACCAGAGTATCGTGATGAGTCTACAACGTTCCAAAAGTAAGGAAGAAGTTGCAGCAGTTCAACGCTTATATGGATTAGAAGCAGATTGACATGAAAATATTGATTTGCATCCTGTTCTTAGCCCTCTCGATTAGCAGCCAAGCCCAAACATGGAATGAATTTTTCAGACAAAAGAAAACCCAAGAAAAATACCTTTTACAACAAATTGTTGCTCTAAAAGTCTATGCAGGTTATCTGAAAGACGGTTATGTCATTGCCTCCAAAGGAATTCATTCTATTGAGTCTTTTGCAAATGGCGAGTTCAGTCTTCACGATGCTTTTTTTAGTTCGCTCAAGGTAGTTAGTCCCCTCATTGCAAATAATGGAAATGTTGATGATATCCTAGGTTGGCAAGTGGAGATTAAGAAGCAATTTTCCTCGCTTTCAAAAATGACTCTACATGACCAACGCAAAGACTATTTTGAAAATGTGAAAGACAAAATAGTAAAAGAATGTGAAGTTGATTTGGAGGAACTTCTCCTGCTGATCTCATCTGGAGAACTAGAGATGTCAGATGATGAACGGCTAAAACGCTTAGAAAGGATTCATCACAGCATGAAGGATAAATACCAGTTTACGCAAGTCTTCATTAACCAGGTCAAGGTATTGGAAAAGCAGATCGAATTAGAAAAACGAAGCATTCAAAGAATGCGAAAAAATCACTAAACCCCAAACTAGCGATTATGAAGTGTATTTGGCTATCAATCTTAATAATTGGAACAAACCTTTCGGTAAAGGCGCAATCTAAGGAAATTCAGCAGTTAATGTTGAATTATGAAAAGCTTACCCAGCTAAAAAATATCCTAACCGACATGAAAAAAGGGTATCAGGTGGTGAGTAACGGCTATACAGCCATTAAGGATATATCGGAAGGGAATTTTAATCTCCACGATGCCTTTATTGAGGGACTGCTTTCTGTAAGTCCTGCAATAAAAAATTATAAGAGAGTTCCCGACATCATTCAGTATCAGAAATACATTATTCGAGAGTACAAAAATGCTTATAAAAATTTCAAGTTAAGTGGATTCTTCAACGAAGGTGAAATTGAATATATGGGAAACGTCTATAGTAATTTGTTCAATCAGAGTGTAAAGAGCCTTGACGAATTGGCGACAGTGATAACGTCCTCAAAATTAAGCATGAGTGATGATGAACGATTGCATGCGATCGACAGGATTTTTGCAGAAACAGAAGACAAACTCCAGTTTCTTCGAATGTTCAATAAAAACGCTAAAATTTTAGCGTTGCAACGGAGTAAAGAATTCCGAAACCTTGAATCGTCTCAAAAACTCTATCAACTAAATCTTAATTGACAGCTATGAAACCATCATGAGCTTAATATAAACTCACACAAAGCGATGAATATAGTGCTCATGGTAGCTTCATCGCCTATAAAAAACAAAATATATTCTGATGAAACCATCATGAGTTCGAAAAACTCACAAACTGAAAAAGAATAACCACTCATGATAGCTTCATTGCCACTTTTAAACAATTTATTCCAATGAAAATTTCAAAATTATTAATAGCCTTGGTGGTCCTGATAGGAATTTCCTTGCCTGAACGTTCATTTTCTCAAGGTTTAGCAGGTGATATAAATGGACTTCAAAGTGTATTGGATCAAGTTTATGATGAAATGATTCCGTTGGCAAGTAAACTTATTGGCGTTGCTAGGGGAATAGCAGGATTTGCGGCCTTGTGGTATATCGCATCACGAGTGTGGCGACAAATTGCTGCGGCAGAACCCATAGATTTTTATCCATTACTTCGTCCGTTTGGTTTGGGGCTGGCTATTTTGCTTTTTCCCGCTGTCCTCTCTCTAATGAACGGAATTCTGCAACCCATTGTAGGAGCCACGTCTGGAATGGTTAAAGATTCAGATAGGGCTATTGCCGTTTTACTCGCTCAGAAGGAAAAAGCAATAAAGGAGTCTGATACATGGGAAATGTACGTTGGTATTGATGGACAAGGTGATCGGGATAAATGGTATAAATACACACATCCTGAGAGTAATGATGGTAGTGGAGAAAGTATAATGGAAAGCATTGGTAACGACATGAAATTCTGGATGGATAAACAATCCTATAGTTTTCGGAATTCAATCAAGCAATGGATGAGCGAAGTACTTCAAGTCATTTATGAGTCAGCTGCATTATGCATCAATACAATCCGAACGTTCTATTTAATCGTGTTGGCGATTCTTGGTCCCTTAGTATTTGGTTTTGCTGTTTTTGACGGTTTTCAACACACCTTAACGGTGTGGCTGGCCAGGTATATCAATGTTTTTCTATGGCTGCCAATCGCCAATATTTTCGGTTCCATTTTAGGGAAGATTCAAGAAAACATGTTGCAGCTGGATATTAGCCAAGTTGGACTATCAGGAGATACTTTTTTTAGTTCCACCGATACGGCTTACCTCATATTCATGCTGATTGGGATTGTAGGATACTTTACTGTTCCCAGTGTTGCAAATTATGTGGTGCATGCAGGTGGAGGAAATGGCCTCCTTCAGAAAGTGAATTCCATGGTCATTAGTTCCGGTACTACTGTGGTGGCTTCAGGTGTAGCAGCTGGTGGGATGATGGCCGATTCCTTAGGAAATCAACGTGGACAAATGTCTCAAGGGATGGCTGGCTATGGTCAGAATTCTGGTTATTTCGGAAATGATCAAGGAGGTGAATCCAAGTTTCAGCAGGATAAACCCACGGGAAATTAACAATTTAACAATTACGCATATGTTTCAGCAATTAAAAAACATCGATACAGCATTTAAGCATATAAAGGTTTTTAGTGCGGTCTTAATAATAGCCTGTATATTCATTTCCAGCTTTTCATTGGTGAAAAGTTATCAAGCGGTGCAAGTTGCCCAAAATCGGATCTACATTTTGGCTAACGGAAAAGCCTTAGAAGCTTTTTCGGCTGGCAGAAAAGAAAATATTCCCGTTGAAGCGAAGGATCATGTAAAAATGTTCCATCAACATTTTTTCTCCCTGGATCCAGATGATCAAGTTATTAAAACCAACGTAAGCAAAGCACTTTATTTGGCTGATGGTTCCGCAAAGTCTCAATACGATAACCTAAAGGAAAAAGGATACTATTCCCAACTGATTTCTGCGAACATTAGCCAGAAGATCAACGTGGATAGCATTCAACTCGATTTAGATCAATACCCTTATTTTTTTCGATGTTATGCTACACAGGAATTGATTCGCTCTACCTCTGCCACAACCAGAATGCTGATAACTGAAGGGTATCTGCGAAATGTAAGTCGATCAGACAATAATCCTCATGGCTTTTTGATTGAGCGGTGGCAGACCATAAGCAACCATAATATGACAATAGAATCTAACTAATATGTTTTTTAATAAGAAAAAAGCACCGCTGAAAAAAGTCGATCAGGACGTTGCTGCTAGAAAAATTGCCGATCAAATAATTAAATTTCAGATTAGTATAGCGGACTTTTTAAATGTAAAAACAGCGCATTACACCAAGTCCCAGAAGCAGATTTTATTATTCATCGTTAGTGTGTTTTTTAGTGCCCTAAGTCTTTACCTGATCTTTAATTCTCTCTTATAACAGATTCTTTCACCTTTTAAATTTATTATCATGAAAAAACAATCAGCGGAAACGCTCCAAAAAAGAAAATTTTTAATGGTGTTACCCTTGCTCATTTTACCATTTGTTACTTTGGCATTTTGGTCTTTGGGAGGGGGCAAAAACACCATGCCCACCTCGATTCCCGAGAATCAGACAGGCTTTAATATGGATTTGCCTGCTGCAAAGTTTGACAAGTCAGAAAAACAGGATAAACTAAGTATCTATGAAGCCTCTGAAAAAACCAATGTCCTAACCAATGATTCTGGCGGCGACATTTTCAATTCGTTGGCGTTTCCCAATTCCAATGAAACATTGCTTAACTCCAATGAAGAAAAGATCAATGAAAAACTTGCGGAAATTGATGCACAAATCAATAGCTCAGTACTTCCATCAAATGCCTACGCACCAGTAGCGACTAATGCCTATGAAATTTCCTCTAAGATGAGTGAAGATGTGGATCGGCTTGAAAAATTAATGTTGTCTTTTCAAGTGGATGGGGGCGAGGATAAAGAAATGGAACAGTTGAATGCGGTATTGGATAAAATTATCAAGATTCAATATCCAGATTTCGAAAAGGCTTCTGTTCAAGAAAAGGGTATCAACACAGAGGGCGGTGTTTTTGCCGTTCATGATCCGAATGTTGATGATGTTGAAAGTTATCGATCAAATGCCATTCAGGCGACCATCCATGAAGATCAGGATATTGTTTCAGGATCTGTGATTAAACTACGGTTGTTAGACAGTATCCAGGTCAATGAAGCACTGATCCCCAAAAATAGCTTTATTTATGGTGTGGCGGCGATTGATGATGAACGGTTAAAGATCGAGATTGCTTCACTTCGGTATCAAAACTCCATATTTCCAGTTTCTTTATCGGCTTATGATCTGGATGGGCTTGCAGGCTTATACATTCCAGGTGCAATAGCTCGTGATGCATCAAAAGAAGGCATAAACGATGCTATACAAAGTATTCGAATGATGTCTTTAGATCCTTCGCTTTCTGCACAGGTGGCTGATGCTGGTATTCATGCAACGAAAGGCCTCTTTAGAAAAAAGGTTAAACAAGTTCGGGTTAAAGTGAAAGCAGGTTACCAACTATTGCTTCGAGATAAAAAATAAAATTTAAATAGAATATATCATGAAACCATTATAAGCGTTTACAAAATAATTCACACCCGAGATGGATATTTGCTCATAATAGGTTCATAGCCACTTAAACTAAAATTCTGATGAAAACATTAAAATTCACAGCAATACTAATGCTGTACATGATTCAGCCGATTACTTACGCACAAGATCGAATTATTCCGATAGAAGCTGGAGTTGAAAGAACAGGGCACCAGAATAAATCGAATTCAGATGAAGATCGCTATTCGCTTGAGAATCTTTGCAGGAAACTGTATGGTATAGGAAAATTTGAAACAAGTGATCGAGATAAAAATGGAAAAGCATCCGCTCAATTAGGGAGGTTTTGGGTTTATGGAAATACGCTTTTCTATAAACTAAAGGTAAATAATCAGTCGAATATTAATTTCGACATTGATTTTATTCGGTTCTATGTGAGGGATTTGAAAACGGCGAAACGCACAGTTACCCAGGAATGGGAATTGTATCCGTCGTATTCATATGGTACTCATGATAAAACTGTTGATGCCCAGAGCTCAGGTCAATACGTTTTTGCACTCGACAAATTTCCGATTACAAAGGATAAAGCACTTTTCATTGAGGTTTATGAAAAGAATGGAGGGAGGCACCTGTATTTAAAAGCGAAACAATCCGATATTGAGAATGCGAAATCCTTCCAATAATTCTCCCGAATTATCAGCAGAGAAAAGAGGGGAGCTTTTAGACTTTCTTCGGAAGGAAGCACATGTAAAGAAAACGTGGATCAATACTCAAGGAAAACCCGTTTCTGATGTTATAGCCGCTTTATGGTGCTTCAACAGGGACTCAGATGGGAATAGACCAAAGAATATCCAAGGACTAAGTTCGTTCAAAAATGCCCTCAGAATAATTTATGAAAATCTATTAATTATAAAATTTATGAACACACAAAATCTAGAATTTCTGCAATCCAATTTAAAGTATTTTGGTTTCGGAGACAAGCTTAATGAAGCTTTGGAAAAAAACATTAGCGATCAACAGAAAGAGTTTCAGCTCAAACTGGAAATTCCTCATTTCAACAACAAGATGGATTATACGCTCCATTTTAAAAAATCAGACTCTACTGATATGTATTTTTTTAACCGCTATGACGCTGCGATACAAAATGATAAGTCAGAACTAAATAAGAATCAAACCTTTTACATTAATAAGGGAAATGGGGTAACTGCAAAGGAAGCCTATAATTTATTGGAGGGACGTTCCGTCTTTAGAAATCTGATTAACAGGAATGGAAACCCCTATAGTGCTTGGTTAAAGATTGACTTTGAAAATAAAGATGATAAGGGGAATCATAAGTTAAAACAGTTTAGTGAGCAATATGGCTATGATTTGGAAAAGACACTTTCTAATTTTCCAATCAAAGAAATGGGTAGTGAGGAACAAAAATTGATGCTTATTAGTTCATTGAAGAAGGGTAACGTCCAGCAGGTTACGATGGAAAGGGACGGGAGTCAATCAAAGTATTTCATTGAGGCGGTACCGCAATATAAAAACATCAATGTGTACGATCCGAAAATGAATATGGTTAAACGACAAACTGTTCAGAAAGAGAATTCAATTATCGAACAATCTACGGGTCAAAAAACTGCGGCTAAAAAAGAGCAAAAACAAGATGTTGATGACAGCGGCCCCAAAAAGAAGCAAACAAGAAAAAAGAAATTAAGTGTTTGATCATGAATGAGCCCAATGGGCTCATTTGTTTTTTCAGTAATTTCTCAATTTAAAAATGATTCGTTAAATTTAAAAGATATTGTTTTTTTATTGCCTCATAAACCGCTTGTTATGAAAAATATTATCGCATTATTTATTTCCGTACTGATTCTATCATCTTGTGGTTCACAAGAAAAATTAAATAGAGAAACGGCTCTAAAAATTCTCAAAGAAAACCAGGGAAACTCAAAAGTTAGCACCTATTCTATTTTTATTACTGACCCAACTTACGCCAAAAGGATGATTGACGCAGGATTGGAAGATGATGGATTATTAAAAGTGAAACGTACTCAAAAGCTAATCGAAGTAGGTGAACCACTAATTATTTTTACTGAGAAATCTCTGCCTTATTTAATAAATCAAACTGAAGAAGATAAAGCGGATAGGATTCAACGTGTTAAAATTGCGGATGAAGTAATTGATCAAGTAACAGGTATTCAAATGTTAGAAGGAGGAAATCGGGCTGTTGTGGAATATAATGTATCTTTTAAGAATATTAGCCCTTTCTCTAAGTTATACAAGGAGAATTTGAATAATAATGAAGCTCGTAAAGTTGACTTTATACTTTATGATGATGGATGGAGGACTAAGATCGCACCTTATTATTCCAATTAGTTAAGTTTCAACTAGAAAGCGAAAAACCTTCCACCTTTGGATAAATCACCCGCATTTTCTCCGCTTCGGGTTGATGCGTAATCAACCTTCTTAGGTTAAAAAAAGCACACCAGTTTTTAATTACTCCATTTATTCTATAAGTCTCCGTACGTTCTCCTTAGCGAGAGTGGATATTCCCATTACGTATATAGTAATTAGTTCCCCTGAATGTAGTTCACGGTTTATAAAGAGTTATATTATTAACACATCAATTATCCCACAATTTAGCCTCCTATTCCTCACATAGGTTCGCTGACGCCAAGGTGTATTTGAAAAATGGGTATCCCCGAAGAGGGAGCCTCCGCATTTTTAAAATCTCCACCTTGCCCTTAGTGCCTAATAGAGGCAGGTAAAGTGCCATAATTAATTTATTAACTTTTAAAATTTAAGATTATGGCTACGCAACAAGATCAGATTTCATTGTACCAGGTATCAGAAATCAATTTATCCTACAGACCCAAATTTAAAGCGTCTGAACGACCAAAGATAACGTCATCCAAAGACGCCTATGACATCCTATACAATAATTGGGATTTAGATAAAATCGAACTACTGGAACAGTTTAAAATCTTATTATTGAATCGAGCAAATAAAGTGATTGGAATATTTCAAGTTTCATCAGGAGGAGTTGCTGGAACAGTTGCAGATCCAAAACTGATTTTTTCAACCGCATTGAAAGCTTGTGCAAGTTCCATCATTTTAAGTCATAATCACCCTTCTGGAAACTTGCAACCAAGTCCGCAGGACATTGAATTAACCAAGAAGATTAAAACTGGAGGAAGTTATTTAGATATTATGGTATTAGATCATGTTATCATAACACCTGACCGTTATTATTCATTCGCAGATGAGGGAATGATTTAAGGGGGAAACCCCTTTTTAAAAGTCTTAACTTAAGGATAAAAAAAACACTTTATAAACATTTGGAAAAAACCGAATGATATAAAATTTCCATTTTTGCCAAAGCACATTCCCTATAAAGCTTATTCGCATTTCCCTGTTACATTCAACTTTCTTTCAATATTCACATGATTTAATTTAATTTCGGTGTATGGGAATTCGGTTCATTCTTCGGCTTGTCCATTTTCATAATGATTGGCATGGCAAAATCTACACCAGTTAGTATAGCCTCCCCTTCACCAAGTATAGGCAAGAAATCTAATGTGTTTCTATTGGCAGAACTGCATGCATTCGCAATTGCTTCCTTATCGAAGTGGTTAATTAAGCGATGCACTATAAACGTTCCCATTTGGCTTAAAGTACCAGCGGGAATATCTCTTGGCATTTGGGTGGCTATACATAGAAACAATCCGTGCTTACGGCATTCCTTGGCAATTGAATCGAATGAATCTAGTTTAGTGTTTTCAAAGTATTCGTCTTTTACTGACTTATTAAGGAATTGATGAGCCTCGTCAATAATCAATACTATTGGTGCATTCCCAGCTTTATTCTTTGAATTAAACTCACCTTCTCTTGCTTTTTTCAATAATAATGAACCTATCGAATTGGCTATAATCTCTCTTACCTGGAATGAGAAGGGTACTTTATCAAACGCTATTCTAAGCAGTTTTTTATTTTCTTTTTGATCTTTTATAAAAGAATTGATCTTATCACTAACGTCTGTTTTAGGAATGTTATCAAAACCAAATAATGATTTAAAGTCATCGTCATTTAAGGTATTATGAATTCGAAGTATTAAACTCGAAATATTCCCTTGAATACTTTGATTAATATTTGCCCCCCAAGATGTTCCGTTTAAATATAAACACTCATTATTTAATTGGGTGGTTAATTTTGAAATATCAAAAACGATACTAAACGGATCTTCTAGTTCTTTCGCATATAGTGCACACAACCTATTATATGCAGATGTTGTTTTGCCCAACTTGACTAAACATCCGTTTGTTACTTCTAGGTGTAATGTGCTTCCTCCCTTACCCTCAAACGAAAATGTAGCCGTATTCCCATCGACGGTTACATCAAAATTATCCTTATCTCTCTTTAGTATACTCACGAGTCTCAACGATTTGATTGCTTCCAGTAAAGTGGGTTGTTGAACCTGACCTGAAGGCCTAAACATTACAAATAAATCAGCAATGGAAAGATTAGTATAGTGCAGGATACTATTGTCGACTAACTTTGAGACACAAGTCTCTTTTAAAGCATCAAATCCTTCATACTCGCCAGTTGCATCTATTAAAATCACTTTGTTTCCCGATCCTATTAGTGATTCCGTTAATTTAGCTACGGTAAAGCTCTTACCACCACCAGTAGTGCCAACAATAGCACAATGCCGTCCAAACAAAGCTTGCATATTAATCTTTACGGCGGCATTAGCATCTGAGACAAGCTTGCCGATTGTTATCGTATTCACTTCCTCCTCTGGCTTCACACCAAACCTCTCCATATACTTCTGCACTAACTCCCCTGAGCTAACGTAGACCTTCGCTCCAATATTTGGATAGGAAGACAAACCTTTCTTTACATTAAATGGGTTGTACAAATCGAACGATAATAGTATTTCAATTTTACCTGATGGATGAAAATTATTTGTTTGGAAGGCTTTCTCGTTAAGGGATAGGCGCTCAGATTCAGGTAATGACAATTCCACTAATCTTCCAAGGAAACCGTATCTATCCCCTTCTATTACTACAAAGCTCCCTACTAGACCACCATTATACTCTTCTCCATAATGCGTAAAACTATTTAATAAAACCGATGAAGGAAAGTGTATTTTAACAAATTGTGGTAGTACTTGACTGATATACCCTATGAAATAATCATGCTTAAATGGATTTATTTTACCTGTCACGATTAAGAAGGTTTACTTGTCTATTTATAAATTCATTATCATAGGTTTTCAATTCTGGATAATGAATAGCTAAATCTGTAAATGTTTCGGATACGATCATGATACGATCAGATTGTTGGGCTTCAGTAATGATGTTTTTAAAAGCTGTAGATTGGGTGAAGCTGAAATAGGGATCAAACACGGCTAATCTAAAGCCAGGGTTTTGGTTGATCGCTTCTTCTATTGCTGCATTAATGTGATTATCACCAAAGCTATAACCAATGCAAATTAATAGTGTGTCATTATCTTGCCTTAAATTTCGCTGAAACCTTGCCATCATTTCAAAAAATGGTTGCTCATATGAGTCCCTGTATTTTGCATCTCTGGGATAAATCATCAAGGGAGCTTCTGTATTCTCATCGATAGCAATGCTCTTATCTGCCTCATTTCGCTTCCAATTCTGGGATCCATGAAGCTTATATAAATGAAAAACGCGTGATATGAAGTTATCCTCGTCTTTTAGTTTGCTGCCTTCTCTTTGTACTATATCATAGTCGAAAAACCGTCCACTGAACGTCCTTGGCGTAGAAAATGAAAAGCCATCTATAATAACTGCATTTATTTCGTTTGCGGCGTGCTCGAATAATAAATCGTAGTTCAATGTAAATACTTTCAGTCTTGTATTCGTCTGCTTTCTTTGAAGGAGTTTTTTGAGGATATTAGCATGTGGAAAATCCCCCTGAGGCCTAGCCACTTTCGTATCCCTTCTTATTATTTTCAAAATATCTTCTAAGATCACTGAAAGTTTTTGAACAGGATCTCCTACCTCACAATCTTCCTTAAATTTAATTACACCTTCTATTCGAGAAATTAAGACTTCAAGATTCGTATCATTAGTACCATTGTATTTTACTTCCATCCTTACTTGTAGAAGTATATCTTCTCCAACTTCGGTTTCAACTGTTTTCCATAAATCAGACATTAAAGGCAGCCCAACATCAACCGAAGAACCAGCTCCTGAAAGTATAAGGATATTCTTGAAGGGCTTCTGTAGGAAGTCTTTATAAAGGCTTCTTTTGATTTTATTGGCATCTTCAATAGTAGGCGTTTTAAGTGAACCATCCTCATTTTTATCATCAAATGGTGTTAAATTTTCCAATGATATTAGCTTCCCTTTTTCAAACTTTGGATTAAGTGCAACTACATTCTTATGTGGTCCGTTTATATATAAAAATTGAGATTCCTGATTTTCATCAGGTGCTTTTTCAATTTCGATCGTTTCTACAGATTTTACTGCTTCTAATGCTAGAGATTCCTCAACGGAAGAAGGCTCAGATTTTTTAATCTCATTGTCATTTATATTGTTTTCTTTTTCCATTTTCTACAATTTAGTTAGCATAAACTAGAAATTTTTAAAAGATACTTCCATTTATCAAGTATAACTTTATAGGATTTAGATATACCTGCGATAATACACTATGAGAAAGCAACTCTCTTTTTAGAGACTCGGATTAAAAAAGACGGAAATTATATAGGAAAGTAAATTGTTTTCAAAATTAGTAAGTATTATATAGTTAGTATCTGTATCAAAGATATAGGGTTAATTTACAAATAAAAATTTATTCCATTTTATATAGCAACCTTTATTTAATATCTTGATCGTTTCTAGAAAAGATGGCTTGATTCCATCTGGTTAAAATGATAAGTTAGCTTATAAAAATACGATATTATTTGATGGGCATAAATGATTTACTAACGAAAGGGTATTTCCCTGAAGAAATTCATCCTCACTTCACTTCTGAAGATTTAGCTTCGATTTCAGCCTTAATTCTCGGGCAGATAGATACATTAGATCCCTTGACTGGAAGCAATAGAATTATAAGTAAACAAGTGACTTTTTCGACTCCAAAAATAAAGGGATACAGAAGAAATTTAGCCATTCCTAATCCGTTGCATTATATTAGACTTTCAAATACTATAAGTACTCATTGGAGTGAAATTGTAACTCATTGTAATAAAAGTTCCATTTCTTTATCCAAATTAAAATTAAATCAGGGTTCGAACCGAGCGATTGTAAAACCAAGTTTTGACTTAGCAAATCGTGAAAAAATTACTAGGTCAACAGGACATCGATATTTATTGAAATTGGATATCACAAGATGTTATCATTCAATTTACACCCATAGCATACCTTGGGCATTACATACAAAGCCAATTTCTAAAGCTAACAGGCGAAGAAATTATTTCGGGAATGCCATTGATGAAGATTGCAGGAAAATGCAAGACGGACAAACAGTTGGTATACCAATCGGACCGGATACTAGTCGTGTGATTTCCGAAATTATCTTAGCAGCAGTTGATTTTGAAATTAAATCAATAATCGGACACTATGTAGGAATAAGGGTTATAGATGATTATCATTTATATTTTAGAACCCAAGGTGATTTAGAAATAGCGAAAGCAGTGATACAAAAAGTCCTAAGGAGTTATGAGCTAGAATTAAATCAAAGTAAGGAGAAAACGAATTCGCTTCCTGAGATTATTGAAAGTAATTGGTTTAATGAATTAAGAAATTTTAGATTTAGTAATGCGTGGAAAACACAAAGGAAAGACCTTATTGCTTTCTTTGACAAAGTATTTAGTCTTGCTAATCAATATCCAAATGATCTAGTTTTAACTTATGCTATGTCTAAAATACGCGCAACGGTTTTTAATCCAAAAAACTGGAATATGTTACAGGCTTATTTGTTGAATTCATTAATCGTTGAATCTAAAGTATTACCATATGTGGCTCAAATGCTGCTTAGTTACAATAAACAACTCTATAGACTTAATAAAATGATTATTAAAGATGCCTTAGAGGAAATGATCTTGTTTCATTCATCTTTAAATAACGATTTTGAAGTTTCATGGTCGTTATGGATTTTAAAATCACTTGATATTTCACTTTCTGAAAACGTAGCTAGAATCGTATCGGAATCTACAAATGACATTGTGATACTGACTGCATTAGATTTGCATAATGCGGGCTTGATACCTGTAGGCTTAAATTTATCTATTTGGGAAACACTTGCAACTGAGGATAACTTATATTCTGAACATTGGTTACTGGCATATGAAGCCAAAAAAAAAGGGTGGTTATCCGTACATACCAATTACCTAGACAATAACCATTTTTTTAAAATTCTAAAAGATAACAATATAGAATTCTACAAGCCTAATAGAGAGCTAGACTTAAAGTCAGTTAAAGTAGCTAGTGGAGAGTTTTATTTTGCCAATGAAGAGCATGTAGAAGAAGAAGACACAGAAGATGAAAGTCTTGTAAGTGGAGTAACACCATCTATACCAGTATTGATACCACTAACGTCAATGTCTGAAGATGAAGATTTACCTTTTTGAAAATAAATACACTATAATACCGACAATGTAGCCCAACGTCCCTAATGATAAGATGAATATTTACACTCTATGCTATGGTATAATGCTATATTTGACACTGCAAATTTAATTAGGCTTTCAATGGACTGGATTAAAGTATTTTTGAAAGGTAGCCAAAGGTTGGCTGACTAAGAAGTTGGATAAAAGTTACAATTCAATTCACGAGTATGTTCGAAATATGAGCCAGTCAAGTATTGAAGATTTGTACCAGATTGTAAAAATATAGAAGTTAACACTAAAGATTTAATGACAGAAGAATGAGTAAAGAAAATCAAATAGAAGATAACCTTATAGGGCAATTAAAAGGGCTTAAATATGTCTATCGCCCTGAAATTGTCGACAGAAACTCATTAGAAATCAACTTCCGTCAAAAATTTGAAACACTCAATCGTGTTCGATTAACAGATAATGAATATTTGCGGTTACGTGAAGAAATTATAAACATATCGAGTAGATTGTAATTTATGTTCTCTCAAAAACTCTATTGCAGGACAAGAGACAAGACTCATAACACATTTCAAATGATCAATAAGGTATTTAGTCTTACGCTAGTTTATACAAAAATACAGATATGGATTAGTGAAGATGATTTACATTCGTAATGTCGCAGTAGGTGTTGACAGCTAAAGTCATAGAGTATTCGTATTTTAGGCTGGGATTTACTATTTCAAAACGGTAATATTAATATGATAATGAATGAAGAAGAAATCAGAGGCAAGTTACTTTTGCCCTTTTTAAATGACCTTGGCTTTGATTCATCCGAAATTTCATTAGAAACTTCATTTGCTATAAGATTAGGAAAGTCTGAACAAATTGTCAAGGGCAGATCAGATATTCTGTGCAAAAGAAATGGAAAGAATCTTTTTGTTATCGAACTGAAAAGCGAAAAAGTGTCTATTTCTCAAAAAGATATAGATCAAGGTATTTCTTATGCCAGGGCGCTTACTGACGATATAGCTCCTTTTGTGATAATCACTAACGGTAAAACGACGATGATTTTTGATGCTATATCGAAATTAGATATCACTGGTCAAAAAATTTCAGAACAGTCGAGTTTTTGGAAAAATGGATACACCCTATCCACGAATGAAGAACTCAGGATTAGATATGAAGCACTAAAAAATTTTGTTTCCTTCTCAGACGAAAATTTAAGAAACTTCTGTAAGAACCAAGTTCAGGATAGAATGGGTCCGATTATGGGTAATATTGACGAACCTACCTCCAAATTTGTAAGAAGTCTCTATATTCAGAGAGAGAATTTAGAAGCATCATTTGAGAATTTCATTAAAAACAAGGCCTCTTTTTTCGCTGTTGTAGGAACAGCAGGTGTCGGTAAGACAAATACTATATGCTCATTGGCGCTTCAGTGTTTAGAAGATAATTTTGTTTTCTTCTACAATGCAGCTATGATCAATAGGTCTCCCTTAGAACATATCGCGCAAGATTTAAACGGATTTTTTTCAAGTAAAAGCGAAAGTGATCTCGTTCTAAAAAGACTAGACGAACTGGGAAGGTTTGTAGGCAAGACTATCTTCATATTCATTGATGCGATTGATGAAAGTATAAACACAAATATATCACTAGAACTAAGCGAACTTGCGGTAGCAACAAGGAATTTAAGCAAGGTTAAATTTTGTATAAGCTGCAAGTCCAACATTTGGAAAAATATCCTAAACATAAATGGTACACCTACACATTTGTTTGAGGAACTTGACAAATTTCATGGAAGGAATCTGAAGTTGAACAATAATCCAGGTTTTCATTTAGATGATTTTAGTGACGAGGAACTTCAAGGTATAGTACCATTGTACAGAAAAGCTTTCGGTTTTGAAGGAGAAATTTCTGTATCTCTTTTAAAGGAACTACGTAACGGCTTTTTTTTGAGAATATTCAGTGAAGTCTACAGCCACAAGCAAATACCTGAAAAAATAGATGATAAAAACCTGATCAAAACTTACTTACTTCAGTCTTTTCAAAAATCGAAGATTGACTTTCAAATTGGCGTAAGAATTCTCTCTAAGATTGGTTCAGTATTAGTGAATCATCATTATAGCACATTAGATGCATTCCATGATGATGGTCTAGAGATTGAAATACTACTGGAGAGCCTAAATTTTTCATTAAATGAGTCGTTCCCTGAAGAATTGTTTGCGAGAAATATCCTTACAAAATCAAACAAAGACGAATCTTATAACATCTCTTTTTATTACTCCAGGATAAGGGATTACGTTATATCCTTTCATTCTTATAAACTAGATAAATTGAGCAATGATGACTTCTATAGTGTTCTTGATGATTTCTATGGAAATTACATTGGTCAAAGTGCTATTGAGTTTTATTTGGAAAATGCTAGTCAAAGTCATAAATATACATTGATTAAATATAAGAAAGACAGAGCAATAGAATATGTTAAGAGCTATAGCTCCTTTTTGGATAAAAACTTTAAAAATTCAAAAACACTATATATCCCCAAGACAGACGGTGAAATTGGCATTGTGCTACCCATAGATCTTTCAAAAGATGACGGCTATGCTTTATTTCCGATGAATTCTAGACAAACAGAGAACATTCTTCATGAAAATATCCAAGATGCATTTTCTGCTGATCATTGGCCCAGCCGAATGTATGAAATCGGTGTAGAAAGAGTCTATGGAAGCAATTACTCAATCTTAGTTCCTGACCATAGCGAAGTTGTCCGAAAGGAAGTATTCAAACAATTAAAGGATATAATTCAAAAAGGTAGACTAAACGGATACAACTCGAATATATTGTTGATGGAGCAGGTTTCGCTAGTTATTTACTATTATCAAAAGCAGCTTGGTTATGTTAATGTTATAGACGATCTGTATCTCCCGAGGTTCGAGCAGATTTATCCTATTGACTTGGAGGATCTACAACAGAGATTATATCGGTTTAGGGCATATGAGTACTACAGACGAAATGATTATAGTATTCCAGCCAGCACAATTAAACAAATGGTGGATAGGGCAGTTCAGGATAATGTTGATATTCCCGAGTTGAATATAACTGGAGATTTTCCTCCATTCGAAGAGCTTTCAAGAATAGTTTCAATACTGCAAGAACGAGGATATCAACGGTTAGAAAGGCATCATTTACCTTACCCAGACAAATCGCTAGTCGAAGCAAAGCTTTTTTTTCAGGAGAACAACATTAGGGACATGGGAGAATGTAGACGCTTTCAATACACAGCAGATCAGGCAAAATTGTACACTGAAAGTTTCTTTAACCATTTAGAAGCCTGTTATAAAGATTTCGTTGAATATCACTTTCCTACATTCAAGGAAGAACTGAAATTTTACGGAGGTATGCCTTACGAGTATTTTTTTTACATGAATGACTCAGATATCCTAACGCGGGGCTCACTTGGCTACCGTTCTTCTACAGACGGGAATATAAAGTTTCATTTCCGAGGAGGTACCTCTTGGGAAACTGCTTTCAAAGAAGATAAAATAAAAAGTATACGAGGATTTTCGCTAGATTATATACTGCGGAGTGACTATCATAACGCCATTAAAACGTTTGATAAGCTTCGTACTTCGAAAGTGGATGATTATTGTGTCATTCGAAACTGGGTATACAAGTTGCTTAAAGGGGATTTGAGAGACGTTCTTAAAGAGTACGAAGTCCACATCTAAAGTTGTGGCAGCTCGGCGATTGATCACTTCGTTACGCTGCTTGTCACTGCTATTAAACCCATCACATATAATTGATTTAAGGGAGTTGTTTCAATTGAGATGATCAAACGTTGGCACGTTCTAAAGAGTCGCAGAATCCTCTAGGGGGCTCTATGCATGCAACCGAATCCATTTTATTTCCCTTGCAATTGCCTAATTAATACGTTGCAAATCTTATATGAACATTTGAGAGATAATATCAATGTAGTTTATTACATTTGATATTATTTGTCAAGTCAATCAATAAACAATCACCAATGTTAGGTCATAAGATAAGGGAGTTAAGAGAACAAAATCAAATGCTTCTTCGGCAGCTTGCCGCCCAGTTGGAAATCGATACAGCTGTGCTGAGTAAAATGGAAAGGGGTGATCGTCTTTTTCAAAAAGATGATGTAAAAGCATTGGCTGGGATTTTTAATCAGTCCGAAGAGGAATTACTTACCTTGTGGTTAGCCGATAAGGTTTTAAAAGCCATGGAGAACGAAAATTATAAACAGCAGGCACTAAAGCTTGTATTGAATACCCTGAAATAAAGTATGTCCAAAGATATGATTATAGATAAATTAGATTTACAATCTCCTGATTTTGTGAATGAGAATATAGAAAAAATAGCAGATCTATTTCCTAATTGCGTTACAGAAAGCGCCAATGGCAAGGCAATAGATTTTGATCTTTTAAGGCAAGAGCTTAGCCATACTGTTGTGGAAGGTAATAAAGAACGTTACAGATTAGAGTGGCCAGGTAAGCGAGAAGCTATTGTTACGGCTAATTTGCCGACTACTAAAACGCTCCGTCCTGTACGAGAAGATTCGGTCGACTTTGACAATACGGAAAATTTATATATTGAAGGAGATAACCTCGAAGTATTAAAGCTTTTGCAGGAAAGCTATCTAGGTAAGGTTAAAATGATTTACATAGACCCTCCTTATAATACAGGAAAGGATTTTGTGTATAAGGATAATTTTACTGGGGATAAAGAAACTGAGCTTTTAGAAAGCGGTCAGAAAGATGAGTATAATCAACGATTGGTTTCTAATCCTGAAACAGCAGGACGTTATCATTCAGATTGGTTGAGTATGATGTATCCTAGATTGAAGTTAGCAAGAAATCTCCTCACTGACGACGGAGCAATATTTATTTCATTAGATGATAATGAAGTGGATAATTTAAGAAAACTATGCGACAATATTTTTGGTGAAAATAACTTTGTCTCTTCTTCGATAGTAATTAGTAATCCAAGAGGAAGGCAATCTGATACTTTTGTTGCGTCAGTTCATGATTACCTTCTTGTTTATGCGAAAAATATAGACAAAGCTATTTTAAATGGCAAAGTACTTACAGATGAACAAAGAGCTGAATTTAATTTAAAGAATGATCAAGGAGAATATTATAGACTGCTAGGTTTAAGGCAAAGAGGTTCAGCTTCAAGACGTGAGGACCGTCCTGATATGTATTTTCCAATATTCGTTTGTCCTGACACCCAGAAGATCTCTTTAAACAAAGTTGAAGGATGGCATGAGGTGTACCCTAAGAAATCAGATAATACTGAAGGACGTTGGATGTGGGGGAAAGATAAATGTAAGAAAGATATTGATTTCTTAGTTGCGAGGCTTATTGAACGCAGAAATGAGTTTGATGTTTTTGTTAAAGACTTTTTAATAAAAACAGGATCAGAAAGAACAAGAAAATACAAAAGTTTGTGGGATTCCAAAACCTATAACAATCAAAGTGGCACACAAGAAGTAAAAGCGATATTTGGTTCAGCAGTAATGTCATTTCCAAAATCCAAGGAGCTCTTAATTGATGTCTGTAATATGGGCTCATCAAATCAAGAAATTGTTTTAGATTTTTATTCTGGATCAGCCACCACAGCGCATGCTGTTATGCAACTCAATACAAACGATAATGGTAACCGGAAATTTATAATGGTTCAGCTCCCTGAAACAACTGACTTTAAAAGCGAAGCTTTTAAAGCTGGTTACAATAATATCTGTGAAATAGGTAAAGAGCGTATTCGTCGTGCGGCAAGTAAAATAAAAGAAGAAACAGGTGCTGATATAGATTATGGTTTTCGGGTTTTCAGGCTAGATGAAAGCAATATGCAGGATGTCTATTATAAACCTCAAGATTACCAACAAGCTAATCTTGATCTATTTGCTGATAATGTAAAGCCGGATAGAACAGCGGATGATTTGTTAATTCAAGTGATGTTGGACTGGGGGCTACCTCTTTCACTTAAAATAGAGCAAGCTTTTATCTCAGGTAAAAAGGTTTTTAAAGTTGCTGGAGATTCTTTATTTGCTTGTTTTGATAAGGGAATAGATGAAGAATTTGCCAAGACTATTGCCAAAGAAGCTCCATTACGTGTTGTATTTCGGGATAGCGGCTTTAAAAATGATACAGCTAAGGTGAATGTAAAGCAGTTATTAAAACAGTTGAGTCCTGAAACTGAAATGAAAGTAATTTAACAATGGCACTTCCGATTAACATAGAAGAGCTTGTACATGGAAATACGATTGAATGGGAGCGGCTTGAATTTAAACAAGGCTGGAATCCTGAAGATGTCATTCATTCCATGTGTGCTTTTGCCAATGACCTGAACAACTGGGGTGGTGGTTATATTATTATTGGAGTGGATGAAAAGGACGGTCAACCTGTTTTGCCCCCAATCGGATTGCAGCAAAATCAGTTGGATAGCATTCAAAAGAAAATCATAGAGTTAGGGCATAAAATAAGTCCCAATTACTTCCCTATTGTACAACCTTATTTATTACAAGATAAACATGTGTTGGTACTTTGGTGTATAGCTGGAGATAATCGGCCTTATACGGCACCAGTATCTCTAGGCGGTGATGGTAAACGCCAACCTTATATTCGATTGGGTGCTACTACAGTTATCGCTAAAGGGGAAAACTTGAGAAGGTTGCAAGAGTTAACAGCAAGAATCCCTTTTGATGATCGGACGAATAGTCAGGCCAGTATTCAAGACTTTGATTTGGGCCTGATACAGGCTTATCTGCAGGAAGTGAAAAGCAGTTTGTATGCCGAAAGTCTAAGTATGTCATTGGCAGATATCAGTAGAGCTATGTATATTGCAAAAGGCCCTGATGAAGATCTACGTCCCGTTAATGCAGGGTTACTTTTCTTTTCAAAAGAGCCAGAACGTTTTTTTTCTAGACCATGGATTGAGTTGGTTTGGCATGAAAGTGCTTCGGGTAGAAAATTCAAAGAGTATTATTTCAAAGGACCTTTGCACAAGCAATTAAGAGATGCTTTGTCCTTTCTGAAAACTAATATTATAGCTGAACAAATAGTCAAGCGGCCAGATAGGGCTGAAGCCGATCGTTTTTATAACTTTCCTTATGAAGCAGTGGAAGAAATTCTAGCGAATAGTGTTTTTCATAAAAGTTATGAGATTGGTTCACCGATTGAGGTACAGGTATGGCCGGATAAGATCCAAGTCCTGAGTTTTCCTGGGCCTGTTCCACCTGTTAATGCACATGCTCTTAAGAATCAAAGAAGGATTGTTGCGAGAGAAAATAGAAACAGACGAATTGGCGATTTCCTAAAGGAACTTCATCTTACGGAAGGTCGTGGAACAGGTTTCCCTACGATTTATGATGCGATGGAGAACAATGGTTCTCCTGCACCCATATTTGATACAGATGATCAAACTTATGTATTGGTTACACTTCCTGCTCATGAGCTTTTTCAGGCTGGTGTTCAAGAAAGTGACCAAGTAAGTGTTGCAGTTAATTATCAGACAATAAGTTCAATAGAAGATATTTTTGCTATTATTGACCAAGTAGGTGTCCAAGTAAGGGACGAAGAAAGTGTCCAAGTAAGTGACCAAGTAGCCACTATTGTTTCTAATGAAATTGGACCTTATACCATAGATATTTTAAACGATATTCGAATTAACCCAAAACCGAGACGAATACTTTTAGAAGATATTGGTTTAACTAACCATACGAAAAATAAAGAAAAGGTTATTGACCCATTATTAAAAGTTGGGTGGATAGCCTATACGATTCCCGAAAATCCGAGAAATCGTAATCAGAGATACAAATTGACAGAAAGTGGTAAACGTTTGTTAGCCCTTATTAAATAAAATAATATTAATTAGCACAACGTGAAGTTACAGTTTAAAGAACAACAGTTTCAGATAGATGCAGTAAAGGCAATTGTGGATTGTTTTGAAGGTCAGCCTTTGAAATCTAACCATTTTACTTTGGAACGGAGCAAAGAATTAATTCGAAAGGCTAAGTTGGCGGCTTCTGGAAGTGGCCAAACTGAAGCTTTTGAAGCTGAGGTGTTTGAAGAAATAGGTTATCGGAATGGCGCTATTCAATTATCGGAGACTCAGGTTCAAAAGAATATCCAAAACATTCAGAAGAAAAATGACCTTCATGAGAGTCAAAAGATTGAAAGACCTAAAGGGGTGAAGCTAGGGTATAACCTCACTATTGAAATGGAAACGGGTACGGGTAAAACCTATACTTATATCCGTACCATGTATGAATTGCACAAACACTATGGTTGGAGTAAATTTATCGTTATTGTGCCAAGTATCGCTATTCGTGAAGGAGTATTTAAGTCTTTTCAGGTAACTCAAGATCATTTTCAGGAGTTATATGGGCATAAGATTAATCCGTTTATCTATAATTCCGGACGCCCACAGGATATTGAAAGTTTCGCCTCTGATAGTCGAATCAGTGTGATGATTATCAATACTCAGGCGTTTAATGCTAGGGGTGCCGATGCCAGAAGAATCTATCAAGAGCTTGATCAGTTTGGTACACGAAGACCCATTGAAATTATTGCACAAACGAATCCTATTCTTATTATTGATGAGCCGCAATCAGTGGATGGAGAACAAACATTGAAAAGCATGCAAGATTTTAAACCCTTGTTTACTTTACGTTATTCTGCAACCCATAAAGTTGAATATAATAAAGTGTATCGACTGGATGCACTAGATGCTTATCATAAACATTTGGTGAAAAAGATACAGGTAAAAGGGATTAATCTAAAGGGATCAACAGGAACAACAGGGTATCTCTATTTGGAACAGATTAGCTTAAGTACGAGTAAGCCTCCTTTTGCAGTGGTGGAATTTGAGAAGCGAGCCGGAGAAGGGGTGAAAAAAGTCCGTCAAAAATTAAGCGAAGGTGCCAATCTATACCAGCTTTCAGGCGATTTGCCAGCTTATAAAAACCAAACGATAACGGAAATCAATGGCTATCTTAATAAAATAGTGGTAGCTGGTGAAGATGTTTATCCAGGTGATATTTTAAATGATAGGGATGAGCATGCTTTCCGAAGGATACAAATTCGGGAAACGATCATGTCCCATCTTCAGAAAGAAAAGCAGTTATTTGATAAGGGAATAAAAGTACTTTCTTTATTTTTTATTGATAGTGTTGAGAAATATCGCGTTTATGACGAGACTGGTGAACAGGATTTAGGTGAATACGCTAGAATATTTGAAGAAGAGTATAATAAGGTTCGCAGCGATTTCTTGGATCTGTTTCAACAAGATTATAATGATTACTTACGGAGCACTGATCCGGGTACAGTACATAAAGGGTACATGCCTACGGATTACATGGAATATTTAAATCGGGATGATGCTGATCGCGTACATCAGGGTTATTTCTCGATAGATAAAAAAGGAAAAGCTGTTGATCCTAAAGTAAAACGTGGTAGTGATGAGTCAGATGATATTTCGGCTTATGACCTGATTATGAAAGATAAGGAACGACTGTTGAGTTTTGAAGAACCCACTCGTTTTATCTTTTCTCATTCTGCATTAAAAGAGGGTTGGGACAATCCCAACGTATTCCAAATATGTGCATTGAAAAATGCGGAAAGCGGTAGTCAAACGCGCAGGAGGCAGGAAGTAGGTCGGGGAATGAGACTATGTGTTAATAAAAATGGAACACGTCTTGATTTTGAATCTGTTGGAGAACAGGTACATGAAATAAATAAACTAACAGTAATCGCTTCCGAAAGTTATGAAGCCTTTGCAAAAGGTTTACAAAATGAGATCGCAGTAACATTGAAAGATCGCCCTCAAAAAGCGGAAGTAGCTTATTTTGTAGGGAAAGTATTGAGAAATGAAAAAGAGGAAGAATATAGAATTACTGAGGCGGATGCGAAAAAGATTCAATTTCAGTTGATTAAAGGTGAAATCATTGATGACGAACATAAAATTACAGAGCTTGGCAGGGAGTTAATTGAGCAAGGTAAAGTGTCTTTACCTGAAAATCTTGAAGTGTATAAAGATTCTATTTTAAGTTTATTAAAAGCGGTTTATACCGGTGGAGAGTTTAAACCTGAAGATGAGCGCCAAACCATCGTTTTGAATACCAATCATAATTTTACAAAGAAGGAATTTCAAGCATTATGGGATAAGATAAACCTGAAAACGATCTATGAAGTAAATTTCGACACGGACAAATTGATTCATGATAGTAAAGTTTTAATAAACGCTCAATTAAATATTGGTGATCGAGCCTATGAAGTAAAAACGGGTGAATTACACGATGGTACTAAAGAGCAGATGCTTGAGGGGAGTTTGATAAAAGAAACAGATCGTCAATATTTGAAGCTTAAGAATGATCTTTATACCAACGTAGTCTATGACATTATTGGAGAAATTGAAGTACTTACCAATCTTACAAGAAATACCATAGTAGCGATTTTGAAATCGATAAAAGAAGAGAAGTTTTTACTGCTTCGTAAAAATCCAGAAGAGTTTATTGCGAAATGTAGTAAACTCATCAATGAGGCAAAAGCCGGGTTGATTATCAATAACATCGTATATCATAAAATAGAAGAAAGACACGATGCGAAAACAGTATTTACGAATGATAAGTCTGCTTTACGAAATTCGGATTTGCTAAAGAAGCACATCTATGATTATTTGACCACCGATTCGAAGATAGAGTCGGAATTTGCAAAAGCTTTGGAAAGCAGTACCGAAGTGGTAGTATATGCCAAACTGCCTAGAAGTTTCTATATTTCGACACCTATAGCAAATTATAGTCCTGACTGGGCAATAGTATTTGATAAGGATAAGGTGCGTCATATCTACTTTGTTGCAGAAACGAAAGGCTCTGATTCGGACATGGATTTAAAAGCTATTGAACTTTTGAAAATACATTGTGCCACAGAACACTTTAAGGAAATTAGTGGTAATGAAGTACGATTTGAAAGAGTGAGTACGTATGATAAATTGAGAGAGATCGTGCAGATGAGTTGAAATTAACCTTTTTTAACCAGCCTAATATGATAAGTAAGATTACTAAAGTTAACGGTTTCGGAGTTTTAGATAATTTCGAATCCAAAGACGCAAAACCATTTAATAGATATAATTTAGTCTATGGATGGAACGGAAGCGGAAAGACCACTTTGGCCCGTCTGTTTCGATGTTTGGAAATGAAATCAAATCATATTGAATTTAGTGATTGTGATTTTTCAATTGATTTTCTCGATAAGACTAAAGTGGAATCTAAGAATTATGAACATAGTTTTGATATCAGGGTTTTTAATCAAGATTTTGCCAACGATAATATAAATTTATTTGACTCTCAAACAAAACCAATAGTCTTTATAAGCAAAGAGAAAGTCGAAGAGAAAAAAGAGTTGGATAGACAAAAGGTCCTTATAAAGGAGAAGAAAGCTGATATAATAAAAATGGAAGAAGAAAGGGATGATCTCGAAAAGAAAATCGATGAACTCCATAAATCTTCTGGGAAGTCCATTAAAGATTTTCTTCTAGGAACTACATATGCAAATGTCACATATAATAAAAATACCTCAGTTTCCATATGGAAGACTCTTCCTAAAGATGATCAACTTGAAGGTTTGGAGTTATCTGAAGCCGAACTTTCTGTTGAAAAGAGCTACACTTTAGTAAATAGTAAGAAAGAAAATATATCATTATCGATCCTGCCGATAGATATTGACTTTGAAAAAATTTCAGAAGTTGAGAGGGAGGTTGCTGAGTTGATTGCTGTAAATATTACTTCAAAAGTAATAGACAGGTTAAAAGAAAATCCCGAAATTTCTGAATGGGTTTCTAGGGGACTTATATTGCATCAAACCACCCAAAGTAAAAATTGTGAGTTTTGTGGAAATGCATTGCAGTCAGAGAGACTCGATGCACTGCAAGGACATTATAACAAGGAGTACGCTGCCTTACAAGATAGAATTTCAAATCAGATTTCTAAACTCGAGAAAGGTATTCGTTCAGAACTAGCGATCGTAAGTCATTTGCTTTATGATAGTTTGAAGCTCGACTATAATAATGCGCTGGAAACCCTCAATGATAAACTAAAATTGGTCAATGCACGAATCAACGAATGGATTGAGCAACTTAAGGATAAGAGAGATAACCCTTTTGTTTGTTTTGAAATTAACCTTATTGACGCCACCATTTTTCGTGAGTTCAACGAAGAATTAAATAAACTCAAAAAAATAATTATTGAACACAATGAGATTAGTTCTTCCTATGCTGAACTAGCAGAAAAGGCTAAGAAGAAAATAGAATCTCATTTTGTAAGCCAATTATCGGTAGAGCATGATTTACCGGGGAATGAAAAATCCCTGAATGAGATCCATGGCAAGATAAAAAAAGAGAACGAAGAGCTAGGCAAAATAAATGATGTCATAAAGACGATTGAGGATGAACTTAAGAGTGACACGCTAGCTATTGGAGAAATTAATACAAAACTTCACAAATTTCTTGGCAGAAACGATATAGCTTTAATTCGACAGGATGAAGGAGGATATCAGCTTAAGAGAGGGAAAAATATTGCCCGGAATTTAAGTGAAGGTGAGAAAACGGCAATTTCATTGATATATTTTTTTTCTAAAATTCAAGAGAATGATGCTAATATTTCTCGCCAGATCATTGTTTTAGACGATCCGATCTCAAGTTTTGATAGCAACCATTTGTTCAATGCCGCTAGCCTTATAAAGAACCAATGTTTACATGCAAGTCAACTTTTTGTCTTAACTCATAACTTTTGGTTTTTCAAACAGATTCGTGATTGGATGTCGAAGACAAAAGATTCAGCCAATTTTTATGTGGTAAGAAAAGGGGTACTTTCTAATGCTGGGAGTTCATTAACAAAGTTTCATTCTGAATACCAATATGTTTTTAATTGCGTTCTTAGCTATCAAGATTTAGAGGAATTCGACGATTCCATTTGCTTTACAATGGCTAATTCGATTCGCAGATTATTGGAGGCGTTTACTAGCTTTAAAACCCCTCATAGTAGTGGATTTATAGGTGCCCTCGAAATAGCTGAGAAAAAAGGGCTTACAGCTCAGCAAAGAGATAGAATATATTATTTTCTCAATAAATACTCTCATTTGGACAGAATTGAGTCGTTCGATACCACGATTGAACCATTGCTTGAAGAAGGAAAAAATGTTGTCGAGGATGTTTTAAGCCTTATAAAAAAACTGGATGAAGATCATTACGCAAGTATGTTAAAGGTATGTAACTATGAAGACAAGTTAATCATGAATTGAAGTTCGGCGAAAAGATGAAGCTAATAGATAACGTTAATAATCGCTTAGGTGATGACTTGAAGGAAAGCATAAAAAAGGGAAGTAAGCTTAGTATTGCTGCCTCCTCCTTTTCCATTTATGCTTTTGAAGCCCTAAAAAAAGAGCTCGAAAAAATTGATGATTTGCGTTTTATTTTTAGTTCGCCAACTTTTATAGAAGAGAATTTTAAAAAACACAGTCGCTTATTCTATATTCCTCATATTTATAAGGAGTCCGAGCTTTGTGGTGGTGAGTTTGAGCTTCGTTTGATGAATCAGTTGAACCAGCGCGCCATTGCTCGCGAGTGCTCTAAATGGGTAAAGGAAAAAGTCACTTTTAAATCGAATAAACACCATCACCTTCCCATCAATGGGATGATTCATGTGGATAATTCGGATGATGAAGAGTACGCCTATATGAATGTCAGTAGTTTTACGACCGCTGATCTCGGGATGACCCATAAAAAAGGGTTTCCTACGCTAATTCAAAAAACTGATTTTCCTAATAGCAGCGCGTATTTGGACTGGTTTAATCAGGTATGGGAAAATGAAGAAGATTTAAAAGATGTAACCCAAAAGGTTCAAGATTACTTTGAAAGTGCTTTTAAAGAGAATAGCCCAGAATTTATTTACTTCATAACGCTTTATAATATCTTTAATGATTTCTTGGAGGATTTATCCTTAGATAATTTACCTAACGATCAAATAGGGTTTAAGGATACGGTGGTTTGGAGTAAGCTATATAATTTTCAACAGGATGCAGTAATTGGTGCGATCAACAAGTTGGAAAAGTATAATGGATGCATCTTAGCCGATAGTGTTGGGTTGGGGAAAACATTTTCCGCATTAGGCGTAATCAAGTATTACGAAATGCGTAATAAAGATGTGTTAGTTTTATGCCCTAAAAAACTGGAAGCAAACTGGAATACCTATCGACATAACGATAAAAATAACTTTCTTGCAGGAGATCGTTTCAGATACGACGTCTTATTTCATACCGACCTTTCAAGAGAACGAGGAGAAAGTAATGGTCGTTTATTAGAGAATGTCAATTGGGGAAATTATGGGTTAATAGTTATTGATGAATCCCATAATTTTAGGAATAACAATCCAAATGCAGAACGTGAGAATAGATACCAAACGTTGTTGCGAAAAGTTATTAAAGAAGGTATTGAAACCAAAGTTCTAATGCTTTCTGCAACACCTGTAAACAACCGTTTTAATGATTTGCGTAATCAATTGGCATTAGCCTACGAGGGAAATCCAGCAA
The DNA here is from genome assembly GCF_035514885.1 of Albibacterium sp. NCBI lineage: Bacteria > Pseudomonadati > Bacteroidota > Sphingobacteriia > Sphingobacteriales > Sphingobacteriaceae > Albibacterium > Albibacterium sp. Next base: position 41,932 of record NZ_DATJCH010000017.1, read on the forward strand.
ATATTGATGGAAAATTGGATACGGAAAGAAGCATTGATTTGGTATTTAGAAGAGCTCAACAGGCATTCAATGTATGGAGTAAATACGATACGGAGGAAAGAACGACAGAGAAGTTGTTGGATGCGTTGGACTTTGATTTTTTTGAGATCCTAGATTCGCTAACTATTGCGAGATCAAGGAAGCATATTACGACGTATTATGACACGTCGGCAATAGGAAAGTTCCCCGAACGCACCAAGCCGGTATCGATACAAAGTCCTCTTGCCAATGATGATTCCATTAGTTATCAGATAATTGCTGAAAAACTAATCTTGCTTAACCTCTCCGTTTATACGCCTTTGAATTATATTTTAGCTAGCAAGGTCTCAATGTATGCTAGACTATATGATAAAGACGTTCGTTCGGGAGCTGGTAAATTATCCCAAACGGATCGGGATAATAGCTTACGAATATTAATGAGAATTAACCTTCTTAAGCGTTTGGAAAGTTCGGTCGATTCTTTTCGAATTACTTTGGATGGCATAATTGTTCAAATTAAACAGGCATTAAAAAGTATTATAGATGGCGAAAATTCGAGCTACGACGGTATAGAAGCTAAACTCAATGATGAGGAGTTTGATTGGGAAGCGGATTGGGGGGACGAGGAAAACGTGATTGGAAAAAAGATCAAAATTCATATTGTTGATATGGATACAACCAGATGGCAGGAGGATTTGGAATATGACCTGAGCATATTAGAGGATTTAAGATCTGGTGTGATTGATATTGTAGGAGTGAATGATATAAAACTCCAAAAGTTGCTGTCTTTATTAGATGCCAAAATAAACAGCCCATTTAATCCAGGGAATAAAAAGGCAATTGTTTTTACAGCTTTTGCAGATACTGCAAATTATTTATATGAAAATATGCAAGGCCACCTGAAAGAAAGGTATGGGTTGAATACCGCTATAGTGACGGGCTCTAGAAAACTGAGTAATGCCAAGAGTATTCCTTCGGATTTAAATGCTTTATTAACTTGCTTTTCTCCTAAATCAAAAGACAAGGCACAGCTAGCACCAAATATTTCCGAATCTATTGACTTATTGATTGCGACAGATTGTATTTCTGAAGGTCAAAATTTACAGGATTGCGATTATTTAATCAATTATGATATTCACTGGAATCCTGTACGGATTATTCAGCGGTTTGGACGAATTGATAGAATTGGCTCCACAAATGATAAAATCACCATGGTCAATTTCTGGCCTGACGTAACGCTTGACTCTTATATTAATTTGAAACAGCGGGTGGAAAGCCGAATGCAGATTAGCAATATGGCTAGTACAGGTGATGATAATATATTGAATGTAAATGAGCGAGATTTAGAATATAGAAAGGTACAATTAAGGAAGTTGCAAGATGAGGTAATTGATCTGGAGGAAATAAGAGAGGGTGTCAGCATTACTGACTTGGGCTTGAATGATTTTCGGATAGATCTTAGTCATTATATTAAATCCTTTGGAGACCAAAATAATATACCAGAAGGACTTCATGCAGTAGTTGCTTCGACACCGATGCTAAAGCCAGGTGTTATTTTTGTACTGAAGAACGTAAATACCAGCGTCAATATTAATAAATTAAATCGGTTGCACCCATATTACCTCGTTTATATGGAGGATTCAGGTACAGTGTTTTTCAACCATATCGATTCGAAAAAGATATTGGATGCTATGCGAATGCTTTGTAAAGGAATAAGTGAGCCCTTAGCAAATCTTTGTGCTGAATTGAATGAAGAGACGGATGAATATCATGATATGAATGTTTATTCTTCATTATTAAAACAGAGTATTGGAACGATTCTTAAAACAGAGGAAGAAAAGGAAGTTTTGAGTTTGTTTAAAGCAGGTGGAACGACGGCTTTGAAGGATAAATTTAAAGGGATAGAGGATTTTAAACTTATTTCTTTTTTAATCGTACGATAATGGAAGTTTTTGATTTGCCAGATGCTGCGAGGGTAAATAAAAGTATTCCCAAAAATTCTTTTGATTCCTATACCAATGGGAAACAAAAGAAAATGTTTTCTGATTTAATTTCCCGCATTACTTGGTTGTATAAATTATCGACAGATACAATCAATCTGGTTGGTAATGAAATAAAGGAAATTCAGATTTTCAAGGTTGAATTAAAAACTCAAGGCGATATTAAAGTATTGCTCAATATCATCGATAAATCTATTTCTTATCATATCGTCTTTATCGTTCAATATGATGATCGGGTTTATCTATCAACATCGGTCAAGCATCCTCATCCGCTAAATGGAGACAATGCAGTAGTTGATTGGACATTTCGTACTGAATGGTTTCTGCCAAATGATATTGTGTATGAAATGAGCTTGAAGAAAAGTATTGATGCTGTTTATCATGATTTTTGTATTCAACTATCTGGGAATAGGGATAAAAAAGTATTGCCCTTACCTGAGCTGATTGAAAACGAACGGAAGATTGAAGGATTAAAAAGAGAGATTTCTCAGTTGAGAACGGGAATTGCTTCTTGCAAGCAATTTAATAAGAAGGTTGAGCTCAATTTGAAATTAAAATCGAAAGAAGGTGAATTGGAAAGGTTATTAGCGCTTTAAATAAGAGTTTCGTACAATTGGTCTAATGTTTTTTGAGCAACTTACATGATTTGAATATGAAAGTATTAGAGAATAAAATCCGAATAATAGTAGGTGAATTAGTAGAATTTATCTCAAACTATAGAGCCATCATATTATCTGCACTCCTTATTGTTTTTGTTTTCTTAGGATATATGGGGCGCAATTCAAGCTTCTTTACATTCCCTTTAAATGCAGGAGTTTGGGGAACTTTATCAGATTGGATTATGGTGATCGTAACAGCTTTTACTGTCTTTTATTTGATTAAATCATTTTCAGCGCAAAGGGCTTCTAATAGTATCCAGAATGAAACATTAATTGAGCAACAGAAGATTACTGAAATTGAGCAATTTATTTTTAAAGAGAAGGTAAAGCCGATATTCGAATTAAAGATCGGAGATCATGGAATGAATATAGACGAAATTAATGAGGAAGCAACTGCTACATATTCTTTTAATTTCTTTGTTCATAATGGAGCCGCAAAAGATATTCATATTGAAGATTATTTGTTTGACCATAATGGGTCATCTAATAATATGATTGGTGCGTCATCAAGAAATGAACTATACCCAGGGATGAATTTTAGTTCAATGCCATCAGAATATAAGCAGCATAAAATAAATAACAATCAGGACGTGCATTATATTTTCAGATTTTCTTTTATTATTACATACTGTGATGTTCTTGATAATTATTATGAGCAGAATGTAATATTCTATTCCGACTCAAATGATCTTAAAAATATACATCAAGGTGGCCCAAAGCCAATTAATAAACCTTTGGATAAATAGCCGTGAAATTAATAAGAAAGATATTTAAAGTTATACTTCGTTGAGTCCAAACTGATAGCTTATTTTTATTGAATATAAATAGCTATCGTGATTTACCGCTAATGAGCTAAATGATAAAATAGGAAAAGCATCGCTAATAATTTGATAATTGTTCATAAGAAATCCAGCATTTATCTTCCGTTATCAAGTCTCAAAGATATGGACCAGAATGCTTATCATAAAAATTATAGAAGAAAAAAATATTGAGATATGATCTATCACTATACTACAATAGAAACATTAGCATTAATTCTGGAGTCAAAGAAAATACGATTTAATAATTTAACTGATGTAGACGACATGCTGGAAGGTGATTTGTTTGAAAAACGCAGTTTGGCACAACATATTTTCGTAAGCTGTTGGTCTAAAGAAAAGGAGGAAAATATCGCACTCTGGAAAATGTATAACCATGGTAAAGGTGTTAGAATTGGGCTTCCATCCAACCCTTGGCGAAAAGTAATTTTCGATACAAAAGAGTGGGAAGAAAAAGGTGTTAAGATCCAGTTTGATCCAAGTCAGGAATATATTTCACCTTTTGAGTTTGATGATGTTTTTGGAGCGAATCATATGATAATTCCTCCTTATTTCTTCCCAAATAACACTGCCTTCGCTAAACAAGTTGAATATTTGTCTGCCAAAGAATTAAAGGTGAAATATAAAGGTCTATATAGTGAATTAATGAAGGGGAAATGTAATATCCAACTATCAATTAATCCTTTGGATTTTGGTCGATATAAACATAATCGATGGGAATTTCAAAAAGAGTATAGGTTTGTATTATTTATATGCCCTTTGCATGAAAAGCCGGATTTTTTTCAATTAAATTCTCCTGAAACTATTTCTAATACATTAATTGATTATATTAAAAATGAGAAAACTTCCCCTCTAAAAGACTTTTATGTTCAATTGGCCGATGAATCTTTAAGAGACATGGAAGTCATGGTGGGACCCCTTTGCTCGAAGGCTGATGAGATTATTATAGATGCTCTTATTAAAAAATACCAATTAAACACTTCACTTATCAATAGCGAAGCGTCAATTCGAAAGTGATTAATAATAATGACACCTACTTCATACTATTAATTCTTGTTTAGAGAATACAAATGGAATAAAAGTATATCTTCGGATTTGAAATCAAAAGACAAAAACTATTGAGATGCCTAGCCGACAGGACAAGTGGGGAGTTAGTAAGGAAGAAGAGTTATTGAAAAAGTGACCAAAGTTCTTTCTAGCCATTCTTTGTATTAACAACATTGCTGATTTTGAATTTATATTAAAAGTTTTTGTTCATTAAAGATTATCTGATACAAATGATACCAGAAGGAATACAAGCGATATTTGATTTTGTTGATTACCTAGACTCTCGTAAACAGGTATTAATTGAAAAATTCATCCCGCTTTGCGAAGAGCTGGAAGAGTTACGTGTAAGTAAAAACAAGTTAAAACCGGAAAGTAATTATCGAGAAAAACGGCAGTATGATATTCTTCAAACAGAAATAGAGTTAAAATTTGAACCATTGATGACTGATGTTTATCAGCCTATAACAGGAAAGCTCAAAGAGTTAGGAATATGGTCGGGAGATCATGTTTTCACAAGTATTGAGAATAATATATCCGCCTCGACATCTGCTTTTAAGAATTGTTTTCACGATATTGATATAGACAAAGTAAACCAATACAAGAAAAAATACCTTTCATTTAGAAATGACACAAACTCAAACTTCCTTACCCTGCAATTTGTTTTTTCAGGTTTGGATGAAGCCTTGAAGGAGTTGTTCGATTTCTTCAATGACACTGATGACTTTGAATTGGAAGCTCTTGAGCATAAAGTTATCGAATGCAGTTCAATTGAAGATGCATTAATTCTATATAATAAAAACCCAACAGAGAATATACGATTCGCATTTCCTTCTATTGACAATTTAAATGTTTCAAAGAATAGAGAGGTCAATAAGGTAACTAGTAGCAATTTATCAGAGCTATCCATGCTTATTGAAAGTTTTAGAAAAAAGATGTCTGTTCCTATCGTGGAAGTCACTAGAACTTCATTCGATGAAGCCTTACACAGGGTTAATTCTTTAAAACAGATAATTGAAAACGAAGATGCCTACAAACTATTCAATTATCCAGACAATCAAAATGAAGCCTTCCTTCAGTATCTTTTTAAAATAATCCGTAATGAATCTGAATGGGATATAAATTCGGAGGTCAATAATGGAAGAGGTCCTGTAGATTTTACAGTTTCAAAAGGTGCAGCAGATAAAACTGTGGTCGAATTCAAGCTAGCGAAAAACACAGATCTAAAATCTAACCTTCAGTATCAAGTTGATATCTATAAAAAAGCAAACAACACGGATAAAGCGGTGACAGTAATTCTATATTTTACAGATGCTGAGGTTAAAAAGACGAAACGGATACTTGAAGAATTGGGACTGAATGGGAAAGAGAATATTGTACTCATTGATGGAAGAAAAAAAATTTCTGCATCTAAAGAAAGAATACAAGGAAACCTGGCTTGAAATACTAAAAAATAGACATAGAATTACAAATCTTGAAAGTCTTTATTATTGGTATCCAATAACAATAAATAGAATATCAATTATTATAGGAATTTGTATTAATAACTAGCATATAGCTTAGATGTTGTGTATATTTACTGTTCTAAACAGGGATGAGAACCAAAAGGTGACCTGGGTTTGGATTGATTCAGTAATTAATTGACAATAAGACATTTAGAGTATAGGGGCTGCGTCCTGCCACCCCGACGAAAGCCAGTTCATCTGGATTCAAAAGCCTCTAAATCATCTGATTTAGAGGCTTTTTTGCTTTTAAACCATCCTTTTCAATACATACTATTCTTCCTGTCATGCGAACAATAAGGTGAACAGATATAATATTTATATTTGTTCACCTTAAAGAGTTAACTATCTGTTATTCATTTGTTTACGCGGATGATGTATGAACTCGAATGTATCAAAATGAATCACTTTTTTGGTTCACTGGTGAACTGTTTCGACAAATTAGTTTGAAACAATTTATTTAAGTATTTAAAAAGGAGTAGACATGAGATCAACAAACACCTTCGGAATTCATTTCGTATTGAGAAAGAGCCGTGGCAAGAATGGCAAAGCTGCTATTTATGTTCGTATTGTAGTAAACAAGACCCGTAGCGAGATCGCGCTAAAGCGATTAATCGATGGTGACGAGTGGAACAGCGTAAAAGGGATGGCCAAGCCCAAGAATGTAGAGTTAAAAGCCCTAAATAGTTATCTAGAAGAAACTAGAGGGCTTCTGACCTCACACTATCAGGAATTTATTGTCAAAAAGGAGCTTGTAACGGCTGAGGCAGTTAAAAACAAATACCTTGGAATTGTAGAGCAGGAAAATACACTTCAATCTCTGATGGAGTATCATAACCTCCATATGAAAGAAGTGCTGGCCTATGGTACCATGAAAAATTATTATACCACCGTTAAGTACCTTAAGGAATTCCTATTGAAGCAATTCAAAAAATCGGATGTCTACCTTTCTGAATTGGATTATCAGTTTATTACTCAGTTTGAATATTTCTTACGGACATATGAACCGGTTGATCATCATAAAGGCATGTCAAACAATGGTGTGATGAAGCATCTTGAACGTTTCCGGAAGATGGTGCGACTAGGTGTAAAACTCGGCTGGCTGGATAAAGATCCGTTTGATCTTTTTAAACTCAAGATGCATAAAGTAGAACGGGGATTTCTGACGAGCGAAGAACTTTCAAAAATTGAGAAAAAAGATTTTTCGGTCGAGCGTATTCAGTATGTCAAGGATTTATTTGTCTTTGCTTGTTATACAGGTATGGCCTATGTCGATGTCATGCAGTTGACGCCAAACAACATCGTTAAAGGAAGTGATGGAAATCGTTGGATCGATACGGAACGAGAGAAAACCCAAACACCCGTCAAGGTGCCCATTCTTCCTAAAGCAGCAGCTATCATTGAAAAGTATAAGGATGATCCAAGGGCAATCTCACAAGGGGCACTTTTTCCTGTAATCTCGAATCAAAAGCTGAATAGCTATTTAAAGGAAGTAGCTGATCTATGCAGTATCAAGAAGCATTTAACCTTTCATCTCGCAAGACATACCTTCGCCACTTCGGTAACCCTCTCAAATGGAGTTCCTATTGAGACAGTGAGCAAGATGCTAGGACATACTACCATCCGTACAACTCAAATTTATGCAAAAGTAGTTGAGCAGAAGGTTAGTCAGGATATGGCGAATCTGAGAAATCGATTGGAGGAAAATGAGCAGATTAAATTGAAAGTTTTGAAAAGCTAATTATATTTAGGTAATGGAAAATAAAAAGTTGATAGTACCCGATGAAATTGTAATCAGCAAGATCTATTATATCAGAGACCAGAAGGTCATGTTGGATAGTGATCTGGCAGAATTATACGGAATCCAGACTAAACGATTGAATGAACAGGTCAACAGAAATATTGACCGTTTCCCGGAGGACTTTATGTTCAGATTGAATGAGGAGGAATTTCAGCACTTGAGGTCGCAATTTGCGACCTCAAGATGGGGCGGAAGAAGAGCGCTTCCTCTTGTGTTTACCGAACATGGTGTATTGATGCTTTCTAGCGTGTTGAACAGCAAACAAGCCATTGAGGTTAACATCCAGGTAATGCGGATTTTCACTAGGATTCGTCAAATGCTAGCCGATAACACGGAGATTCGTTTGGAAGTTGAAAAGATCAAAAACAAGCTTGACAATCAGGATAAAAACATGGAGATCGTTTTTAAATACCTGGACGAACTGTTAGAAAAGCCGAACCAACCCAAACCACCGAGAAAACGGATCGGTTTCAAACCAGATGATCTTTAAGAGCTAGATTGCTCATTTTTTGTTTTATCGCAAATTTACTTTCGTTCCGTATAACCATCAAGGGTATATAAACATTCGTTGCCTCATGCCCTTGACGGTTTACTCCATTCAAGTTGATTGCTTAACAAAAAATCATGAGCAATCTTAGAGCACTACCCCAGATCTCAAAAATAGTTTATCACGGAACAGATGCAATATTTGACCACTTTGATGAAACTAAGAAAGGCAGTAATACGGGATTCCCTAATACTATCCATGGATTTTTCTTTACCGAAAAGAAAGAAAATGCTACACTATTTGGTAAGAGGATTATCAAAGCAAGTATTGTTATTGAAAAAGCAATTGACCTAACTATACATGGGATTTTTTCAGAGAAGGATCAAGCCCCGCTTATTTGGAAAATTTTGACAGGTGAAGTGCTTTCAGAGGAAGACGCATTAACTCAACTAGATGAGAATATTTCTCTAGGTGAAATAGACGAGCTATATGATGCCCTAAATTCTGAAGAAAGTCACCATTCGTTAAAAGAAGCAGGATATGATGGTATAATCTCTTCATTGGGCAACGATGAAATAGAATATATTGTTTTTACAACGGAACAAATCAGGCTATTAGTCTAAAAAACAGTTGCTTTAAAGCGTTTATGATAGTTTAATTTCAAAGAAATTGTTAAATATGATGCAGCGAAAATGGTTGAATCGTAAGCTTCTGAAAACATATTACACGAACGGACATTAGTTCATTGCTTTTTACGGTAACTCAGCTGTGTCAATCCGGTTTCAAATGACTTTGCGGCCATGAATTCAAGCTCTTGTTCGGGTCTTCCGTTCTTAAAAAGCCTTGTTCCATTACCTAATAGAACAGGTATAACTGAGATTATAAACTCATCTATTAGGTTATGCTTTAATAGTTCATTTATTATTTCTGCACCACCATCACAATAAATATTCTTTCCGTTTTCAGATTTTAGTCTTTTAATCAAATCGGGCAAACTTCCTGTGTAAAAAGTTGTTCTACCCACCTTTGGTCTTTGATTTCTTGTTATGACATAGACATCTCTTTGTCCGTTATCATAATGAGAAGCACCGACTTCTTTAAGAACATAATCATAGGTTTTTCTACCAATAATTAAGGTGTCGATTGTATCCGTAAATTTGGCATAACCATAATCTTCGCCTTCTTTTTCTACAAGTTTTAAGAAACTGAGGTCATCATTGGGTTTTGCAATATAACCGTCTAAGCTCATTGCAATGAAAAGTGATATTTTACGCATTTGTTTTAAATTTTAATGTTTCTACAAAATTAATTATAGATGACCATTGGTACTTTGGAAAAATGCGACAAAATTAAATTTGAGAGGGAACCAATCCCGTGTTCCTTTTAATATCGTTGGTTAGGTGCGAATGGTCATAATAACCACATTCAAATGCAATATCTAACAAACTCGTTTCTTTCGCAGAATCTCTTATTTTCGACAAAGCATTTTGAAAGCGAACAATACGAGAATATTCTTTTGGTGTAATACCTATTTGTATTTTGAAATTTCGCTCTAATTGCCTTACTGTAGTGAAGTTTTTTTTGGCAATATCGCCTATACTTGATTGACCTTGCGTTTGATCAATATCTTTAATGACCGATTCTAAAAGCAAATTTCTACTTTGCAGTCTGTCGATAAAAAAGCTGTTTAAATAGTAGACGGGGTTTTTAATGAATGTATCAACATCAAACGAGTATACTCTTTCAAGTTGAACGGTTTGGTCGGCTATTTCACTTTGAGGGACGTAATCGTAGAAATTCGGGAACATTCCTGGTTTCAAACATACGCCAAACAAGTGTGTATGTTTCTCAATGAAACTGTCTTTAAAAGACCTCATTGCACCAACCGCATAAGTTCTTCCGAACTCCATAGAAACCGAGCCATTGTCTGTCAAACAAGTATCGCCCAAATTTATGACCAGGCCTGCGCAAGCATCCGGAAAATTCCGCTCCCATTGTTTGTCCAGGTCGTCTCCTTTCAATTGCCAAAAAGTATGAATATATGGTGTTAATGCTATAATTGGTGAGATTTCTTTATACTCCATTTCTAATTACAATTTAGTTGAGTAGCGACCATCAAACAAAATCGTCAAACTCATTCAAGTCCTATAAAAATACAAATTAATTATTTGCATTAAGTTTACAAATACGTAGGCATACACATTTCTTGATGCCCTTTAGATAATGAACATATTAAAAGAGGAAAGCTCTACTGCCATTTTCTGGAATGAATTATCAAACTTGCTACTCATCCTTAACAAATTTAGTTCTTGTTATTTTAAAACTGTTTCCAGTTAAAAGTGGCAACTCCAAATGGTATGTAAATTTTTCCAACATAGCATGGATGGACTTAATTTTGAAACGTTAGTAAACAAGATCACTCCTGATAATGAAAAATAATTTTCAAAATATCGTCAGATAATACAAGACTTTATCCTAAGAAAACTAGTGTTTAATAGTATATTTACTATACACTAATCAAAAGGCCTTATAACCTTCGAGTGTCGGCCGTAATTGTAAATTGGATATGTTAACATATAACGAGCTTATTGACTTAAGGAAAAAGTTGGCTAATGAAGAGATTACGTTAGAACTTGTAAAAGAATTAATTTGGAAAAATTATAAAAAGGGAAAACGAGCGTGGCATACGAAAGATTAGAAAGAAAGAAAAATTAAAGTTATTAAAGAAAAATGCGAAATATGTGATAGCAGAAAAATATTAACAATACAGCATCTTTCTCACCCTAAAAGATATTCCGAATATGAAAGAGATGTAACCAGAAAATATGCTCAGATTTTCATAGATTCTAACACCATCGTTGAAAAATATGAATTCAGAGAACACGTAATAGAGAATTATGATTATGAGCCTGTCCCTTTATGTCCTGATTGTAAGGGCAGACGCCCTAACAAGAGAATGAGAAAAAACCCACAATACCTTTGTGCAAAATGTCGACACGAGTTTAATGAACCAATTTATAAATCGGTAGATGAACTTATTGCAATTATTTATGAAAATGAAGAAGCACTTGAAGTTCGTGATAAATGTTTCGTATCAAAAGACAAATGGAGAAATCAGCATAACTTATCGAAAGTAAAATACTGGTTGCAAAGACAAATGTCAAAAAACAAAGATATTGAAATGATTGGGAAAGAAGCCCTTTTACTCTATCTAGACGACAACATAAAATATCTTTCCTTCGAGGATACAATTACTGCTTGCAAAAAATGTGCATCTAATTCTGATTTAAATAACATGGAACTATGTCCCAAATGTAAAGAGCATTACAAAGGTGTTCAGTATCCAACCTGTATTCAATGTTTGCCCGAAGAAAAGCGAAAAGTAGCATTGGAAAAAATTGAATTTGGAAAAGAATGGCGAGCTATGCATGAAAGACTTGGGGCCGATTAAATAGCGTCAAGATTGACTCATGTTTAGGATCTTTGGCACGAACTGGATATTGACGTTTCGTTATTTAATCTAAAGAAACCATGCATTTTGTTTCGCTATTCAAGAAATATCAACTAGCTATCTTGCTGACTCACAAAAATATTGTTAGTTTTATAAATATACCACGCAATTCGGATATAGAGGTTGATTGGCGAAATCCAGTTTCGCCAATTGTGTTGTTATCGGTCATTTTAAAAGAAACCCAAAATGAAGATAAGTCACATTAGCAAAAAGGAAATTTCAAAGGGTGAAGACATTATAGGTCTCGATATCAGAGAAGGAATTTTCAACTTAATCAAATCTGACTTTCCTGACTTTGACAAAGACGACTTTATAACAATTGACGAACTAAATCAATATAGAAGACTTTACTTGACATCTCTAATTATCCAAGAGAAAGGAGAACTGGCTTTGATTGACAGAAATGTTCTGGAAGCTATTAAAAATAATTCCATTCTTTCCGAAAATATTCAAGACGAAATAGAAGCTGAACTGACTTTTGGACAAAGACTTGCCGATAGAGTTGCTGCATTTGGAGGTAGTTGGACATTTATCATTACATTTTTTTCATTCATTATATTTTGGATGTTGGTTAATATTTGGTTTTTAGCGACAAAACCTTTTGACCCATTTCCTTTTATTCTTCTTAATCTCATTCTTTCATGTTTGGCTGCAATTCAAGCTCCAATCATTATGATGAGCCAAAATAGACAAGAACAAAAAGACAGACAACGGGGCGAACACGATTATAAAATCAATCTAAAAGCCGAGCTTGAAATTAAGTTATTGAGCGAAAAAATTGACCATTTATTAGTTCATCAAAACAAAAAACTTTTAGAAATTCAAGAAGTTCAGACCGACTATCTTGAAGACCTAATGAAAGAATTGAAAAAGAAATGAAATTAGAAAACCGCAGACAAGAATATTAAAACCTGCAACGCTTATGGTAAACCAAAAATCACATGAGAATTTCATTAGTTATACATTAGGTTTTGTACTCGCTTTGCTTGCAATAAATGCTTTCTTAGGCGGATATTACGGTATGACTGGGGCAAAGAACGTTCCTATTCAATGGTTAAAAACCAGCCCATCCCATAGTTATTTTATTCCAAGCCTAATTCTATTTATGTGCGTGGGAGGTTCAGCCTTAATAGCTGCTGTTATTGTATTTAGGAGACATCGCATGGCACGTGAAGCCGCTTTTGTATGTGGCGTTGTTACGCTAGTTTGGCTTATAGTGCAAATAGCAATCATCGGTTACGTTTCGTGGATGCAGCCTACTACGGCAGCTGTAGCTATCATTATCTTAGTGTTAACATTAAATCTTCCAAGCCCGTGAGCGTTCACTATTTTTTACTTTGGCTGCCGATGATCGTGCTGGCATTTGCCAATGCTACCTTAAGAGAGCTGGTATTTGTAAAACACTTAAGTGAATTACTAGCGCATCAATTGTCAACGATAACTTTGATAATTCTATGTTCAATTTATACATCGTTTGTGTTTCCATTATTGAAAATTCATAGTTCTAAACAAGCCTTTCTAATAGGTTTTGTTTGGGTTTTGTTGACTGTTGCATTTGAATTTTCACTCGGACGAGTGACGAAGAAGTCTTGGCAGTATCTTTTTCAGGACTATAATCTTTTTGCCGGTCGAATTTGGCCACTATTTCTAGTTGTCCTCTTACTATTGCCGTATTTATTTTATGCTTCAAGAAATAAATAACAACCGTAGGTCATGAAATAACTAAAAGGCAAAGGTGTTAACTTGGTTCATTGTTCAAAGAACCCATGATCGCGTTGGTTATTGTTCGTGTCACTAATTTATTTTAAGTGGGGGATACAGTGACGCTATTTTTCTTGCTGCAGCCATTATACTTGTCGGAGCGATTCGCCATCAATAATAAGTGTACGGTTTTCTTTACTAAAAAAGTTTGGACGCTTTGGCTTTTTAAAGAGATATATGGAGAAAGTGCATCTCTCCACATTAAAGGGCAAGCAGAGTATAGGTTCGAATGTTCTGTTAAGCAAAAAGAATTCCATGTTGGATTTCTTAAGGAGATCTTTACTGCATGAAGTATCGGAGACTATAATGATAATGTTTAAATCGGATATTTAAGAATCCCGCCCATTAAACCTTGGGAAAAACTAGTAGCGGAATTGTTGCCTGAAAAGAATACTCGACAGAGTTGTTTGAGAGAAACAGCTTTTGGAAAAAGCTTCTGTTTTGCTCAGTGAACATAATTACTATGGAGGGTTTGGATTTTTTAATTGCTTTTTGAAGATTTACAATCAATGTTTGAGCAAAATCAAAATCGTCGAACCCTAATTTGATATCGAGATCCGAAAACTTCTTAACAGCTTTCTGAACACGCTTTGGATCCTCTAAGATATCGGAAGGGGCTTTGAAATGCAGTAATTCTATTTTTGCTTTTAGTGGCTTTGCAAAATCTGCCACTTTTTTAACCTCCTTTTCGATAGCCGACAGGTCTGACGCATAAAGAACTTTGCTTATTGGTTTCCTTCTGTATGTAGGAGGTACTGCAATTACAGGAACCTTAGACTGATCTATCAAATTGGAAGTATTAGTGCCAAATATTTTTTTGTGTTTGGCATTTCCTCTCCGACTGATACATATAAAGCTAAATCTATTTTGCGCCGCAAACTGCATAATATTACTATCCGTGACAAACGAATTCTTGATAACATATTCTATATCTGTAGGAGTTATATCCATGCTTTTGTAAACCGAGTCAACAAACGTGCAAAGTTTTCTTTTGATTTTTGCGGATTCAATCTTCTCAAACGATTCATAAACCTTATCGTTCCATTTAGTGGGCCGCAATAAATGGTATGAATGAAAGAAGGTTAAAGAGTAGTTATGCTGTGATTCCATCTGGATTGCAAAACGTAAGCCCGCTTTTGAGTTCGATGAAAAGTCCGTTGTAACTAGTATTTTATTCATAATCATTGGTTTAAAGCTTTAATATTAGAGCTTATAATATCGAAAGTATACATTTCCTTTTAGGTAGAAAATGATTCCAATCAAACATGGCTGTGATTATAGTCATATGTCGTAAAGCAACCCAATATCCATGTCAAGTATAACGAATAATTATTTAAAAGTTTTGGAAGTGATAAATACAATAAGTAATATAATTCACTGCAATAAGTGATATAACGCACTTGTATAGAGGTCTTTTTATGTTATATTTGAGTTCAATAAATATAGCTATGAATAGGAATTATATTTTACACCGCATTTTGCATTGGTGCATAGGGTTTGTTATCCTATTCATTTTATTGACAGTTTTCCTGCGATTAAATTGGATGAATAAAGATATAATGGCCGGTATTTTGAGTCGCGACCTTTCAGCTTTAGGTATTCAGATTACTTACGATGATGCTGTGAAAATTGCTAAGGATATCAGAAGACCAATGTGGAATACCCATATTTATGCTGGTTATATTTTGACTGGACTGTTTGTTTTCAAAATGATTTTAGTACTAATAAAAGGAGCTAGCTTTGATAGCCCCTTTCGTTCTGGAAATTCAAGAAGGAAGAAATTTCAATCTTGGGTATATGTTTTCTTCTATTTTTTTCTAGGTGTTTCTTTAGCAACTGGACTTTTAATTGAAATGGGGCCAGCGAACTGGAAAGCCGGTTTGGAGGCCATTCATTCACTTTCGCTTTACTATGTGATTCCTTTTTTGGCATTACATTTCTTTGGCATTTTATTTTCAAGAATACGAAAAGAACGAGAGGCATCTGAATGAAAAATGATTAGTTAAGGTATGGATTACTTTATATGTTTTTTGATATGTTTATAATAAAACTAAAATTTATGATAATGAAAAGAATGTTTTTAATTCCCACAATGGTATTTGGCTTATTCATGATGGGATGTACTGGCAATCAGTCAAAAGTCGATACTGAACATACTGAACATACTGAATCCGATGTTCCTCATCTGGTAACTGAAGACCATAAAGCAGGATTGATACCTTTAGAAGATCAAGTGAAATTGGATAATGGGGAGAAATGGATAGCGAACATAGAAACTAATGAAGGCATTGATAATATGCTTGCCATGGTCAAAAAAGAGAAAAGTAAAGAAACTCCTGATTATGTAATGTTAAAAGAACGTCTAGACAAAGAGTTTAACGTCTTGTTAGAAAAGTGTACCATGACAGGCGAGTCACACGACCAGTTACATAACTACCTATTGCCCCTGAAAGCGAAGATTGACAAGCTAGATCCAAACTCTAGTAAAGAAGCAATTGAGGAAATTGAAAATTATCTATTAACTTATTATGATTATTTTAAATAGATTAGCTAACATCGCTACGTAACTTATGTTACCTTATTAGCGTTTATTAAAGGATAAATTTTGTCCATTGTTAAACGTTAAAGCAAGGTTAATTATGAAAATAATATTGTTAAGGAATTGGAAATAAAAGATAGGAGTTATGATTCCTCTCTAATGGTAACATGTTTTCCAAGTCATATAGAAGTGACCAAGGTTACGTTTGCATGTACAAAATCAACACTAGCGTAAACCTAAATGAGTATTTTGGTAGAATAAGTTAAACTGAATATTTAACATAAAATTATTTAATATGAAAAGATTAGAAAGTAAAATTGCATTAATAACCGGTGGTGCTGGTAGTATTGGCAAGCATACTGCCAAAGGTTTTTTAGAAGAAGGAGCCAAGGTGTTTTTGGTGGATTTAAACGAAGATGACCTAAAAAAGACGGTAGAGGAACTGGGCAGTGAGAATGTCCAATACTGCGTTGCCGATGTCAGTAAATCTAGTGATGTTCAGAAATATGTGGATGAAGCAGTAAAGGCTTATGGGAAAATTGACATCTTCTTTAATAATGCGGGTATCGAAGGTGTAGTGAAACCTATTGAGGATTATCCAGAAGACATATTTGATAAAGTAATCGCTGTAAACGTAAAAGGAGTTTGGTTGGGTGCTAAGTATGTTTTACCGCAAATGAACGACGGCGCAAGTATGATTATAACTTCATCGGTTGCAGGTTTGAATGGTAGTCCGAACGTAAGTGCTTATATAACAAGTAAGCATGCCGTAGTAGGGGTAATGAGGGCGACAGCGGTTGAGGCAGCACCTAGAAAAATACGGGTAAATTCAGTACATCCCTCACCCGTTGATAACAGAATGATGCGTTCTTTGGAAGAGGGTTTTGCTCCGGGAGCGGCTGCAGAAGCTAAGAAAGAACTGGAAAAATCAATTCCTTTAGGTCGCTACGCTACGGCAGATGAGATCACGAAAGCAGTCTTGTTTTTAGCGAGCGATGATAGCCAGTTCGTAACCGGAACCACAGTTGTTGTAGACGGAGGATTGAGCGTTTTATAAATTTAATAACGCCTATACGATAACTTTAGATATAAGTAACATTTCAAATGAACAATACAAAGATCTTGCTTGACCTGTGGATTGAAGCCCGAACAAGGTTTACCAATCTTTTAGATAATATATCAGAAAGTGATTTACAAAAAAAATTACTGCCTGCCCAAAACTCAGTTGGATTTCTTATTCGACATATTGGAGATGTGGAACTACTTTTTGCAAAGAATGTTTTCAGTGATAAAACAGTAAAAGTAACAGCTAAAACAATTATCGCACAAAAAGACACGGGAGAATGGACAGACTTAATATCTTTAAAATCTTACGTTGCAGAATCTTTTGAAAAATTAAAAGCGATAGTAGAAGAACAAACTAATGATGATTGGGAAACATTGATTACTACTAAAGAATTTGGAACAAAAACTAAAGCTGAAGCCTTTGGGAGAATAATTTCTCATACGAGCTATCATGCCGGACAGTTAGCTATTATTCTTAAATATGGTATCCTTTAAAATCAAAATGGAATGGATACAGAACAGAAAATCAAAGAAATGGTAATTACGACGGGCGTGGGTTATAATCACGATTTTTAACTAACTTAGTATCAATGAAAAAAATGTTCGCCATATTTTTTTTATCAGTATACCTGATCTCAACGACAGAGCTTTCCCAGTTGTTGAAGTTTCCCATATTGGTAGAACATTTCATCGAGCATAAAGAAAAAAACCCTAAAATATCTGTTGTTGACTTTTTAGTTCTCCATTACAATAACCATCTGGAAAATCATCCACTCGATGATGATTACGATCAAGACCAAAAACTGCCTTTCATTGCTCCTGCCAATATTTTAAATTTTTGTTTTATTTATGCACCGCCTCTTTCTTTTGAAATAAAAGTTGAGATTTACTTAAGTCCGGAATCTAAAGTATTGCCTTTTGACGATATATTTTCGGATAATGATTTCCTTTCTTCTATTTGGCAACCGCCACAATTCTGTTAATCTTTTTTGGTTTAATTTTAGTTGAATTTACTTTTGCAGATGTGTCTCCAACTCGGTACTGGTTGTTTTGCATTCGTTTCTCGTAATTCACCTAATTTTTTGTGCTTGCAGGCTGCATAAGAACGTGTATTGCCTATAATTCATTATTCCAGTTAATTATTATCAGAATCAAATAGTATGTTACATAAAATCATTGAGTTTTCTATTCGGAATAAACTCATTATCGGGCTATTTATCGTGGCCTTGGTTGGCTTTGGTATTTACGAAGCCACTAAATTACCCATCGATGCACAACCGGATATTACCAACAACCAGGTACAGATTATCACGGTAGCACCTTCTTTAGGCGCCACAGACATTGAACGTCTGGTTACTTTCCCCATTGAGCAAGCTAACAGCAATATTAATGGTATTGTGGAAATCAGAAGTTTTTCCCGATTCGGATTGTCATTGGTTACTATTGTTTTTGATGACGATACCGATGTGTATTGGGCAAGACAGCAAGTTGCAGAGCGACTTCAAAACGTTCAAAATGAAATTCCAGATGGCGTTGGAGTGCCCGAATTAGGTCCTATTTCAACTGGGTTAGGAGAAATTTATCAGTATGTCATTCGACCGGAAAAGGGTTATGAAGATCAGTACGATGCAATCGAATTACGGAGTATTCAAGACTGGATTGTACGGAGGCAATTATTAGGCGTAAAGGGCGTAGCGGAAGTAAGTAGTTTTGGAGGAAAATTAAAGCAGTATGAAATAGCTGTCAATTCCAATAAGCTGCAGTCCCTGAATTTAACGATAAATGATGTATTCTCTGCAGTGGAAAACAATAATCAGAACACTGGAGGTGCTTACATAGAAAAGGGACCAACTGTTCTCTATATCCGCAGCGAAGGATTGATCGGAAATAAAGAAGATATCGAAAACATTTCCATCACCTCAACTACCAGTGGAACACCCATTTTTTTGAGAGAAGTTGCAGAAGTAAAAACAGGTTATGCTACGCGCTATGGAGCAATGACTTACAATGACCAAGGGGAAGTGTCGGGTGCCATCGTGATGATGCTCAAAGGAGCCAACAGTAATGAGGTTATCAAAAATGTAAAGGAGCGTATTAAAGCAATCCAAAAAACATTACCTGAAGGCGTTGTATTAGAACCGTTTTTAGACCGTTCCAAAATGGTTAATAATGCGATCGGCACTATCGAAAAAAATCTGGCAGAAGGAGCTTTGATTGTGGTCTTTGTTCTGGTTTTATTTCTTGGCAACTTCAGAGCAGGATTATTGGTTGCTTCTGTTATTCCCCTGTCGATGCTTTTTGCTATCATCATGATGAATGTTTTTGGGGTAAGTGGTAATTTGATGAGTTTAGGGGCTTTGGATTTTGGTCTCATTGTGGACGGAGCAGTTATTATTGTTGAAGCGGTTTTATTTCAATTGCATCACTCGAAAAAGTTTGCCATCGTCAATAGAATTACCCAAAATCAAATGAATGAACAAGTCAGCACTTCGGCAAGCAAAATGGTCAATAGTGCCGTGTTTGGGCAGCTCATCATTTTAATCGTTTATCTACCCATTTTTACTTTAGAAGGGATAGAAGGGAAAATGTTTAAACCAATGGCGCAAACCGTTGCATTTGCATTGATAGGAGCATTTATCCTTTCGCTTACCTATATCCCGATGATGAGTTCGTTAGTGTTGAGTAAAAATACAAAGCATAAACCCAATTTTTCCGACAAAATCATGAGCCGTTTAGAGCGAGTGCATCATGATGCACTCGCAAAAGTATTGCGATTTCCCAAATTGGTGATTTCTGGAATCGCTACACTTTTTGCAATAGCTGTTTTTATACTTTCAAATTTGGGAGGTGAGTTTATTCCAGCATTGGAGGAAGGTGATTTCGCTGTGGACACCCGGGTTTTGACGGGAAGCAACTTACAAACCACTATTGATTATACACAGAAAGCAGCTCATATTCTCAAAACGAAATATCCTGAAGTAGAAATGGTGGTAACAAAAATAGGTAGTGGAGAGGTACCCACAGATCCCATGCCCATGGAAGCCAGTGATATGATGGTAATTTTGAAAGACAAGAAGGAGTGGACTTCTGCTAAAACCTTTCCTGAATTAGCGGGAAAAATGAGTAAATCATTAGAAGCCGTTCCTGGTATCAGTACTGGTTTTCAGTTTCCAGTACAAATGCGTTTCAATGAGTTGATGACTGGAGCCAGACAGGATGTAGTTTGCAAAATTTTTGGTGAAGATCTCGACAGTTTAGCTAATTATGCCCATCAATTTGGCGAAATCATAAAAACGGTAGATGGTGCACAAGATTTATACATAGAGCCCATCACAGGAATGCCTCAGGTTATTATAAAATATAACAGGGCTAATATAGCACAGTACCACTTGAATATTTCAGCGATTAATAGAGTTGTAAATACGGCTTTCGCCGGCCAAAGTGCCGGGAAAATATATGAGGGTGAAAGGCGATTTGATTTCGTGGTAAAGTTAGATGAAAAGCAGCGGGAAAATTTGGATGACATTCGGAATCTGCTGATTCCGGCACCCAACGGTACTCAAATTCCTCTGTATCAATTAGCCGAAGTATCAATAGAAGACGGACCGGTTCAGATTCAGCGTGAGGATGCTAAAAGAAGGATTGTTGTAGGATTCAATGTGCGTGGCCGCGATGTGCAAAGTATTGTAAATGAATTGCAAATCAAAGCAGAGGAAAAGTTAAAATTTTCACCCGGGTATTATGTAACCTACGGAGGTGCATTCGAAAATCTCAATAAAGCAATAGATCGCTTGATGATAGCTGTGCCGGTATCGTTGCTCTTGATTTTTATTTTATTGTATTTTGCTTTCCATTCTATTAAGCAAAGTTTAATAATTTACAGTGCTATTCCACTTTCGGCAATTGGTGGTATTTTCTTTCTGGCGTTGCGTGGAATGCCATTTAGTATTAGCGCAGGCATCGGTTTTATCGCTTTATTTGGCGTAGCAGTTTTAAATGGGATTGTCCTGATTGCCGAATTTAACCGATTGCGACAATCTGGCGAAAACGACCTCAATAAAATTGTACTTAACGGAACACGTACAAGACTTCGCCCCGTATTGATGACGGCAGCTGTGGCTTCCTTAGGATTTCTGCCTATGGCACTTAGCAACGGGGCGGGTGCCGAAGTACAAAGGCCTTTGGCAACGGTTGTTATTGGAGGCTTGCTAATTGCTACTTTTCTGACACTGTTTGTTTTGCCTACTTTATACATCGTATTCGATAAAATGAATTTTCCTAAATTGAAATTCAGCAAGAAAAGTGCAAGTGTGATTGTCTTTCTTTTTTTCAATATTACTGCATTTGCTCAAAATATTACGTTGGATGAAGCAGTGAAAATGGCAACTGAAAACAGCCTTTCGGCAAAGAGCAAAACCTTGTTATCGGAATATTATAAAATGAGAATTTCAACGGGTGCCAATATTCCGCAAACTTCTCTTACAGCAGAATTTGGGCAGATTAACGCGGCAACGACCGATAATAAATTCGGGGTCTCTCAGTCGTTTAGCTTTCCGACAGTTTATACCAATCAGAAAGAAGTCTTAAAAGAGGAATGGAATTCCAGCATCATTGCCACCAAATTGAATCGGGTGGACGTTCAAAAAACAGTTACCGAATTGTTTTATCATATTTTGGTTTTGCGTGAAAGAGAAAAAATACTGACCCAATCGGATAGAATGTATGCCGAATTTTTGGAAAAAGCCAATCTTCGGTTTGAAAAAGGCGCAAGTAATATGCTGGAAAAAACAGCTGCCGGACTGCAACGGGAGAACATCAATATTCAATTAAAATCCTTAGTAAACGAAATTGAGTTGGCTAAAATCCAATTGCAATTAATGCTAAATACTGAAACTCGCTACGAACCAATTGCCGACAATATCATTGTTGAATCGACTATGTTTGATGCTTTTGTTGATGTGAACGGTCATCCTGCATTGCAATTGTCTGCTCAAGAAATCGAAAAGGCCAAAGCAAGTGTAAAACTGGAAAGGTCAAAGCTTTTGCCGAATTTGTTGATTGGGTATTTAAACCAAAGTTTTAATGATTTGAACAAAAGCCGTTTCAATTCGGTGGAAGTAGGTGTTGGCATTTCTGTTTTTTCCAAAGCTCAAAAATCACAAATTAAAGCGGAGGAACAAAAGATTCTATTTGCGGAAAATGAACTGGCTTACAAACAAGCACAGTGGAAAGCTGCTTATGATGCCGCTTTGCAGCAGTTTAAAACACAATTGGGTATAGTAGAAACCTATAAGCAAAAACAATTGCCTGGTGCAGAACAGATATTTGAAACAACTCAACAGAAATTTCTTAATGGCGAAATCAATTATCTGGATTGGGTGATGTTAAATAATCAGGCAATTCAAATTCAGAGCGATTATTATAATGCCGTAATGCAACTCAATCAAAGTGTTATCAACATTCAATATCTTATTTCAAAATAAAAAAGACAATGAAAAATATAGTCATCATCTTCGCTTTCCTCACTTTATTAAGCTGCGGAGCCAAAGAAAATACAACGGCAGAAACCGCACCCTCGGATACGGAAAACATCCTGCAACTTTCTGATGAACAACTACAATCATTCACACTTTCGTCTGTAGGTTTACAAGAAAAAAACATTACAAAAACACTGAAACTGAACGGGAAAATTGATGTGCCACCCCAAAACTTAGCATCAGTAAGCAGTGCATTAGGCGGATATGTAAAATCAACCAAACTATTGCCCGGAATGCACTTCAGAAAAGGAGAAGTAATTGCCGTCATGGAAGACAACCAGTTCATTCAGTTGCAGCAGGATTACCTAACGGCAAAGGTACAATTGGCAAATTCAGAAGCGGAGTACCTTCGTCAAAGCAGTTTGAACCAGAGCAAAGCCAGTAGCGACAAAGTGTACCTACAAGCCAAAGCTGATTATCAGACCTTGCTAATCAGCCAACGTTCATTAGAACAAAAATTAAAGCTGATCCATATCAATCCCGAACAGGTGTCGGTTAGTAATATTCGTCAAACAGCCAATATCTACGCTCCTTTTGACGGGTTTGTATCGCAGGTTTTTGTGAATGTAGGCAAATACGTTTCCCCCTCAGATGTACTGTTTGAACTGGTAAATCCCAATGATTTGCATCTCAACTTAAAAGTATTTGAAAAGGATTGGGATAAAATCAAAATCGGACAACCGCTACTGGCTTACACGAACAGTAATCCGGGAAAAAAGTATAATGGCGAAATCATTTTGATTGGTAAAAGTATCTCGGCTGACAGAGCTGTTGAAGTTCACGCCCATTTCAAGGAAAGTGACGGCAAGCTGATACCTGGAATGTATATGAATGCCGATGTAGAAATTCCGGAAAGCAGCACATGGGCACTCCCTGAAGAAAGCATCGTATCGTTTGAAGGCAAACAGTATGTGTTTGAGATATTAGATAGAAACCGGTTCAGAATGATAAGCGTACAAACCGGAAATACAGGCAATCGCTGGATAGAAATTATTAACGACAATCAATTAAACAATAAAAACATTGCACAAAAAGGAGCTTATACCTTGTTGATGGCATTAAAAAATAAAGCGGAGGAATAATGAAACAATTAATCATCTTTTTAATCTTGTTCTATACAACTGGATTAAAAGCACAGTTTGAAAGCAAGGTTGATACATTGGATGTTACGACTAATGGTAACGCATATAAGTTTTCGCCTAAGAAACTTATTATTCCGTCTGTATTTATTTCGTATGGTATCCTTAGCCTTACAAATGATGGTTTGAAAGAAATAAATACTTCCACGAGGCACGAAAGCAGCGAGCATATAACGCCCGGAGCCATGATTGATAATTATATGCAGTACGCACCTGTCGTCGCGGTTTACGGATTGAATTTGGCAGGTGTAAAGGGAAACCATAATTTTAAAGACAGAACCATAATTTATGTGACCGCACACTTAATAATGTCAGCAATCGTAATTCCGACTAAAAAATGGGTCGGTGAAGAACGTCCGGATGGTTCCAGCAAGACTTCATTCCCTTCGGGACATACTGCAACGGCTTTTTCTTCTGCTCATTTTATGTTCAGGGAATATAAAGACACCAATTTTTGGTTAAGTATTTCCTGCTATCCTATTGCTGCTATGACAGGCGTCTACAGGATTTTTAATGACAAACACTGGGTCGGTGACGTGGTTGCCGGAGCAGGCATTGGCATTTTATCAACAGAAATGGCATATTGGTTATTTCCGGTTATTTTCAAATGGTTTACACCCAAAAGCAACGATCAATCTTTAATAATTTTACCCACCTATCAATCGAAGCAATTCGGGTTGGGCATCATCAAAACATTTTAATCATGAATAGTCGCTTTTAAAATAAGCCGAATAGCATCAAACGAATAGAAAAATTGGTAAATTTAAATTTATACTTATTATTTTATGTCCTATAATATACCCGACCATCTGAAAGGTCTCAACGATAACGAAGTAGCCGCTTCACAAAAGAAGTATGGTTACAACCGTATAGACACTGCCCATAAAAATACCGGGCTGGAATTACTTCTTAATATACTGAAAGAACCAATGCTGATATTGCTCTTTGCTATTTCAGCCATCTATCTCATCACAGGCGATTATGGAGAAGCCTTTTTTATGTTTGTTGCAATCGTTGCCGTTTCGGCTATTTCATTATATCAGGATACCCGGAGCAAAAAAGCGCTGGAAGCTTTAGAAAAACTGAATGAACCTTTGAGTAAGGTTATCCGTAATGCACAGGTTGTTGAAATCCCCACAAACGAAATTGCGATTGGCGACCTCAGCATTACCGAAGAAGGAAAAATGATTAACGCAGACGGAAAGATTGTGCACAGCAACGATTTTTCCGTTAATGAAGCCTCTTTGACCGGCGAGAGTTTATCGGTATTCAAAAGCAGTGAAATTGAAGATAATAAAGTATACAGCGGAACCTTAGCAGTATCGGGACTGGCAGTTTTTGAAGTAGAAAAAATTGGTGCAGAAACACAGTTAGGCAAAATCGGTCGATCCATTCAGGACATCAAAGAAGAGCGTTCTCCATTGCAAATCCAGATTACCAAGTTTGTAAAATGGATGGCGATGGCGGGCATTATCGTCTTTCTAATGGTTTGGATATTCAGCTACATACAAACTGATAATGTTATCGAAAGTCTGTTGGTCGGACTTACGATGGCTATGTCCGTTTTGCCTGAAGAAATCCCGGTAGCATTTACTACGTTTATGGCATTGGGTGCATGGAAGCTGATGCGTGAGGGTATTATTGTCAAACGAAGCAGCATTGTGGAAACCCTGGGCAGCACAACGGTTATCTGCACCGATAAAACCGGAACCATTACCGAAAACACGATGCACCTGAAACACCTTTACGATTATCAGTCGGATAAAATTTTCGATGAGAAAGATTTTGGTGATACCACACTCTCCAAGCTGATTGATTATGCAATGTGGAGCAGCGAACCTGTTCCCTTTGACCCGATGGAAAAAACGCTTCACAAGGTGTATGAACAAACACAAAAAAATGATGCAAGAAAAGACTACCGGATGTTTCACGAATATCCGCTGGATGGGAAGCCACCAATGATGACACACCTTTTTGAGAATAAAGAAAGGCATCGGATTATTGCGGCGAAAGGAGCGCCTGAAGCTATCCTCGATGTTTCCATGCTTTTAGAAAGTGAGAAAAGCGATGTACGGAAACTTATTAAAAGTTTTGGGCAACAAGGATTTCGGGTTTTAGGGGTAGCAAAATCTAATTTTGAGGGTGACGATCTTCCCCGTGAACAGCAGCAGTTCAGGTTTGACTTTCTGGGTTTGGTGGTGTTTTACGACCCACCGAAAAAAGGTATTCAGGATGTTTTTCAGCATATTTATGATGCCGGTATAAAAGTAAAAGTGATTACGGGCGATAATACGGATACTACAAAAAGCATCGCGGCACAGGCGGGAATTGTAAATACAGTCGAAGCCGTAGAGGGAAAAGAAATTATGGAATATTCGGAAGAACAGCTCCTACAGGAAGTCGAAGAAAAGGTATTGTTCACCAGAATGTTCCCTGATGCCAAACTCGCCGTAGTGAACGCACTGAAAAAAAGAGGAGAAGTGGTGGCGATGCTGGGCGATGGCGTAAATGATGGCCCGGCTTTGAAAACCGCTCATATCGGTGTTGCAATGGGAAGTAAAGGAACGGAAATAGCAAAAGCGGCAGCAGCTTTAGTGATTACCAATGATGATTTGGACAGGCTCATTATCGGAATTGCATCCGGAAGAAGGATTTATGCCAATATCAAAAAAGCCATTCAGTATATCATTTCCATTCATATCCCGATTATCCTTACGGTTTCTCTGCCCTTGTTTCTGGGCTGGATATTTCCGCAGATATTTACACCTGTTCACGTGATCTTTTTAGAGCTGGTAATGGGTCCCACCTGTTCCATCGTATATGAAAACGAACCAATGGAGAAGGATACCATGTTGCAGAAGCCAAGAAGAATGGCAGACACTTTCTTGAACTGGAAAGAGTTGGCTATCAGTATCGTTCAGGGGTTGGTGATTACCGCTGGTGTATTGTTTGCATATCAATGGGCTGTTCAGAATGGTGGCAGCGAAGAAAAAACAAGGGCAATGGTTTTTACAACTTTGATTTTTGCCAATATTTTATTGAGTCTGACGAACCGCTCGTTCCATTACAGTCTGTTTGAAAGTTTCAAGAACAAAAACATGTTATTTGCAGCGGTTAGTGGCTTAGTCATAATTATGCTTTTTGCAATATTATATATTGAGCCTTTAGGTAAATTCTTCCACTTAAGCGGATTGAATGCAGGGGAATTAGGTATAGCCGCTAGTATCGCTGCAATATCCGTATTGTGGTTTGAAGTGTATAAATGGGTGAAACGGGTAAGACAAAATGACACGAAACTTCAGGACTTCATTCGTTAGAAAGTTACATAAAGTGAAAATAATTATGATGGTATTGAATCTTACCTGACGGATGACTATCAAAATATATAGTTATTACAGCAATCTGAATCGGACACTTTAGAGAAGAGAAACGAAATCTTTCAAAGTTTCTGTTTACTTATACATTAATTTAGCAATCATGATTTTTTAACTTATCCGATTCTTGAGCGTCTCTTTTAGTTTGTACCAAATATACAATTCAGACAATTCGAGACTTACATCGAACTTTGATTCCAAATTTACTCTAAAGTCATGGTATTCTGTTAAAGAGAACTCAGGGTGAGCAGAAATCCTAATACCCTCATAGAACCAGCGCGAAAGCTCTAAATAGTTATTGTCGTTAAATGTTGACTCGTTATCATAACAAATTAATCTAAATTCACTTTCATCTTTAAACGATTCGTGCTTTCTAAATCCTGTATATTTTACTTTTTGTATATTATTCTCTTTATTAAAGTCGTAGTAGGATACATTTCCGTAAATCAACTTTGATATATGCGGATTTGCTGATTCTATTTTGCTTAATTCATCTATAAAATCATCTAAACTAACTCTAACCAAAAAACCCTTGCAATTTTGTTGACAATTTGCTCCGTATGAACGCCACATTAGCTCATTTTCATTTTCTTGCTTTGATATATACCAACAGGATATAAAGTATTTTTTCTGGTGCTCGGCAATTTTAACTGCTAATTCTTCCAATATGCGATTTGATCGATTGATATAGTATTGGAATTCTTTATCTGATAGGTGTGGATTATGCTCTGGTAATAGTCTGACATAATCTTTATTTTTCTTAATTTCTAATAAGTCATTATAATTTACGCATTCTAAGTTGTCAGAAAACTTGTCTGCTCTAGTAAGATATAATCCATGTTTTAAGAATTTTTCCAACATCGAAAAAGACGGGAAATATCTGAATAGGTAATAGTTTTTGTAATTATTCTTATCTATTCTAAAATTATATGATTGTATTTTTTTTTCTGTTGTAACGTTCATAATTAACAAACATTTGTTGTGTAATCCTTTCTCGAAAGATACTGTTTTTTGACTTTCTTACTTGAAAATAATAAACGTGGTTTTTTGGGAACGACTCTGATGTAGTTTTTAATGGTATATCAATACATTGACGGATAATACCAGCTTATAACAGCATATACACGCAAACCCTCGGATTCCTTTTGTTAAAGCTCCAGCCTCTTAAGAGAATGAACCTGTCAAGAGACCATGGAATAAATCGGACTGAGGCACGAAGGAGAATTTATGCCGTGAAAGCTCTTTACTGGTGAAGTGAACGTGAGACCTTTGCTGATTTCAAAAGAATGCGGGTTCCAGAGTCACTAAAAACACACACCTCACCAACAAGGTGTGAATTTACAATACGCTTTCTTTCTTCTTTTGTAATTCAAAACTCAATGAATTATGACGCTAGTATCTCAACAACAAAAGAAAGGAGTACGGTCTCTTCTTCCAACAAAAGATCAATTGCTAACCATTGGCGATTTAGAAAATTTCAAAGATGAAATGCT
>NZ_DATJCH010000018.1:0-30861 GCF_035514885.1 Albibacterium sp.
GTTGCAGTCAACAACCGTGCAGCTGTTAATGTGACACTTGCCGAGGCTGTAACCAGTTTGAACGAAGTGGTTGTAACCGGTTATACCACAGAACAGAAGAAAGACATCATCGGTGCAGTATCCATCGTAAATGCAGAAGATCTAAATTCTACTCCAACGGGCAATATTACCAGTCAGTTACAGGGACGTTCGGCCGGTGTTACGGTAAGTTCGGATGGCAGTCTTGACGGTGGTGCTAAAGTACGTATCCGTGGTTTTGGTTCTTTCTCAGGATCTGAACCGCTCTATGTAATCGATGGTGTTCCTGTTGGTGGAGGACGTGGGGGAAGAACAAACTCTGCAGTCGACAACCTGAATCCCAACGATATTGAATCGATGCAGGTATTGAAAGATGCTGCTGCAGCCTCTATCTACGGTGCTCGTGCTGCCAATGGTGTGGTAATTATCACCACTAAAAAAGGTCAGGCCGGAACTCCAAAAGTGACCGTAGAAGGTTATTACGGTAGTAACTATGTAAGTAAAAATGACTTCCCTGAGCTTTTGAATTCAAAAGAAATGGGTGAATTATATTGGAAGGAATTGCAAGGAGCTTATGATGCTACAGGTAATCCTGCTTATCAACCTGGAGGGGCTTCGTGGGGGCATCCTGCATACGGTTATGGGACAACTCCTGTTATTCCTGAATATATTTTAGCATACAATAATGGTGCAAAACTAGGTGGTGCAGCTTTAGAAGCATTACGAGTTAGCGACCCTGCTGCATTTGCTAGGGTGACTGACCCAGCAAATTATAAATTTGGACAGCCTGGATTGAATCAGATCGTTAAAGCAGGTGATACAGATTGGTTTGATGAGTATTATAACGCTGCTCCTATGACCAATATTCAGTTAGGTGCACGTGGTGGCACACAGACCGGGAATTATGCTTTGAGTCTGAATTACATGAAACGTGAAAATACGATCGCAAAGACAAACTCTTTTGAACGGTATTCACTTCGTGCCAACTCAACTTTTAATGTTCGTAAGAATATCCGTTTGGGTGAAAATTTGCAGGTTTCCTACGGAAATATGAAAGGAGCCAACGGTACTGCATCAACAGCTTGGACTATGCAACCATTGATTCCTGTTTATGACATTATGGGCAACCCGGCAAGTTCGGCCGCTCCTGGATTAGTTGCAGTAGGCGATACTGGTAGAAACGGTATAGGTGAAGCATGGCGTAACCGTTTTGATGGTAGCACCAATTATGGAATATTCGGTAATGTATTTGGAGAAGTGGATATCATTAAAGGATTAACCGCACGCACCTCATTCGGTGTGAATTACTCTTCTCGAAACTTTAAGGATATAGATCCAGTTACTTATGAGCATGCTGAGAATACAAATTCGAACTCAATAACTAATCAAAAGAACTTTTTTAATCAATGGACCTGGACCAATACCTTGAATTACGGTATTACCGTTGCTGAGAATCATGATTTCAAAATTTTAGTAGGTTCAGAAGCTATTAGATCTTATAATGAAGATTTAACGGCCGGCCGTACTTTAATTTCACTAGCATTGGAGGATGATCCTAATTTCCAAGTGATTGACGCAGCAACAGGTGTGCAAACTAATTCCGGAGGTTTCGGAAGAAGTTCCTTGTATTCTTTGTTTAGCCGTGTTGATTATTCTTACGCCGGTAAATATTTGTTTAATGCAACAGTTCGTCGTGACGAATCATCGAAATTTAGTGCTGATAACCGTGTAGGTTATTTCCCTGCAGCAGCAATTGGCTGGAGAGTTTCGGCAGAACCATTTATGCAAAGCCTTACCTTTCTGAATGATTTGAAACTTCGCGCAAGTTATGGTATTATTGGTAATGAAAGTGGCCTGTCTGCTGAGAATCAATATAATGTGTATGTATCTAACTTAGGTGAAGGTTACCCGATAACAGGCACTAATGCTGGAAAAAGTGACAGTTACACTGTGGGTAGAGTTGGTAACGCAGGTGCTAAATGGGAAGAAAACACTACTACCAATATTGGCTTGGATGCAACAATGTTTAACAACTCAGTAAACTTTACCATTGAGGTATATAACAAACAAACTAAAGATTTGTTGGTACAGAACCAACCGCCAAGAACAGGTATCAATGCTACACAGCCCTACCTGAATGCAGGTGATATGACCAATAAAGGGATCGATATCAGCTTGAGTAAACGTGGTGAGATTGCAGAAGGATTTGGTTATGATTTAGCGGCTACCTTCTCAAAATACAAAAATGAAGTAACGCGTGTTTTGGATAACCCTTCTGCTACAATCCAAGGATCAAGCACCCGTTTAAACGGTAGTCCAAGTTTAACCCGTGTGGGTGATCCGATTGCTTCCTTCTATGGTTACAAATTGGATGGCTTCTTCAATACCCAAGCAGAAGTAGATGCATTCAATGCAACCTATAATCCGGAAGGTACTACCACTCCTTGGATTCCGCCTTCCGTTGGTAGTTGGAAGATTGAAGATGTGAATGGTGATCATGTAATCAATGCAGATGATCGTACTATTATTGGCTCTCCACACCCTGATTTTCAGGCAAGCTTTAATTTAGGATTGAACTACAAGAACTTTGATTTCAGCGCATTTGTGTTCTGGAATAAAGGTGGTCAATTATTTAACTTAAGCCGTTATAATGTTGATTTTAATACTTTCCAATATAACAGAAGTGCTCGTATGCTTTACGAATCATGGACTCCTGAATTAGGAAACAACGCGAAATTGCCTAAATCTAATCTATTGGATACCTATTCAAATGTTAACGTTACTGATTACTACCTGGAATCAGCTACTTACTTACGTTTGAAAACACTTCAACTGGGCTACACTATCCCAACGAACGTAATCAGCAAAGCGGGATTGGATAAGGTACGTGTATATGTTCAGGCACAAAATCTGTTTACTGCCAAAGGCACAAATACAACGGTATTAGATCCGGATGCTTCATTAGGTGGTGGTGATACTTCAATGGGTGTGGTAAATAATAGCTTTCCAACACCTAAGCAAATACTATTTGGTATCAGCGTTGGGTTTTAATAATTAAGAAATAATATTTAACAACATAAATATGAAAAAGATTCATTCAGTAATATTTACATTGATTGTATGTGTTACGTTGTTTTCCTGTAAGGATAACTTCGTAGAGCAGCAACCCATTGGTTCTTTTCCGGAAAGTGTATTAACTACTCCGGAAGGTATTAATTTTGCCTTAACAGGTGCATATTCTGCCTTAAATGGTGTAGGTGGTATGGACAGGGGACCAGGAAATATACTTTTCGGAAGTATTCGTGGTGGCGAAGCTCATAAAGGATCAACTGGTGGTGATCAACCTCAGATGATTGAGATTCAAAAGTTTGCTGTTAACGCAGGGAATAGTTCAGTAACTAATAATTTTATTTACTACTATGATGCAGTTTACCGTACTAATATGGTATTGTCAAATCTTCCTAATGTAGTAGGTTTAACAGATGCTCAGAAAACTCAAATTGAAGCAGAAGCGCGTTTTTTACGAGGACATTATATGTTTCAATTGAAACGTCTTTTTGGAAATGTTCCTTTTGTTGATGAGACTAGTATAGCGGATCCACGTGTTCCAAATACTGATGAATCCGGCAATTTTGTAGATGCTTGGCCTAGTATAGCTGCTGATTTTAAATTTGCAGCTGAAAACTTAGCACCTACTAATTCGGATAAAGGAAGAGCTAATAAATGGGCAGCTGTAGCTTATTTAGGTAAAACATACCTCTACATGGGTAATGAAGGTGATAATGCAAATTATACTTTAGCTCAAGCAGCATTTAATGATGTAATTGCAAACGGAGTAACCAATAGTGGTACCAAATATGCATTGAACGCTGATTACCATGCTAATTTTAACAGCTTAACGGAGAACGGCCCTGAAGCTGTATTCGCAGTTCAACATTCTGTAAATGATGGAAGTACTGGTGGCTATTCAAATGCAAGCCGTGATTTACAATATATCAGTCCGCAAAGTGGTGGAGGACCTGGTGATAACAGAGGATATGGATTCTTTTACCCTTCGCAATGGTTTGTTAACCACTTCCGTGTTGATGCAAATGGTCTTCCTATTTTTGATGATGCTGCTCGCAACGCTGCTAAGATTAAAAGTGATGATGGAGTAGCGGCTGCAGATCCATATACTCCAGATAATGGATTAATAGATCCAAGATTAGACTGGAGCGTTGGTCGTCGTGGCATCCCATTCTTGGATTACGGACAATTTTCGCCAACATGGGTTCGGGATGCTGCTGCTGCTGGTCCTTACATTAGTCAAAAGTTCTTTACTTCGAAAGCTGCTAATGGTCTAGCTGCTTCAAGACCTGAAAATAATTTAAACATCAATGTGATTCGTTATGCAGACGTTTTATTAATGGCAGCTGAAGTTGAAGCAAGAATTGGAAGCCTTACTAAGGCACAAGGCTATGTAAATGATGTTCGTGGCCGTATGGCAACTAATACAGAATCAAAAGAGAATTGGGTTCTTAAAGAAGATGGTACACCAGCGGCAAATTATAAAATAGGTTTGTATCCTGTAGGATCCCCGCAATTTGCAACTCCTACAAAAGCGCTAGAAGCTATTTTCTTCGAACGTACTTTAGAGTTGGGATTGGAAGGTCATCGTGCATACGATGCAGTGCGTTTCGGAGCTGAAGATGGAACAACTGATACTAAAGAATTAATGGGTTATATTAATTATGAATCCACTTTAAAAGGTTATCTGTCAGGTGCTTCGTATAGCAGAACTCCAGATGCTATTATGCCAATACCACAACAAGCTATTGATAATAGCTTTAAAGATGGTAAATACACTCTAGAGCAAAATCCTGACTATTAATAGTAAATTTGAGCCAATTTTGAAGGAAGGTTCAATAAAAAGCATTTAGCTTTTTATTGAACCTTCCTTTATTTATAAAATATTTTTCAATAAAAATTGTTTATTTAATTATTTTTTATACATTTGCTACTGTTATGCAAACGTTGGCATAAGTATTATTGATCTAATATTTCTTGTCAGCATTATAAATTGGTTAATTGTTGTGGTTAATTGCCAACGTTAGCATAACTTTTTCTTAAATTGCTGGTAAATTAGTAGGAGGATATTATGAAACCAGAATTATTAAAAGTATCTCATAAACCCGTACTATCCTTTAGTACAAGACAAGACTGTTTGCCAAACATTAATAATAGATGGCATTACCATTCAGAGAGCGAACTGATTTATTTCCATAAAGGTTCAGGTATGCAGTTTGTGGGTGATAGCATCAAAAGGTTTGAACAAAGTAATATTGTGTTGCTTGGATCCAATTTGCCACATTACTGGAAATTTGATAATGACAATCATCTCAAACAAATGAATGGAAATCCGTATTCTACGGTGATACATTTTTCTGAAGATTTTTGGGGACAGACATTTCTTAATGTGCCTGAGAATAAAATTATAAAACATACTTTAAATAACGCTAAAAGAGGAATACAAATTTCAGCTGAAAAAGAACCTTTAATTGGTGAGTTAATTGAACAGATAGTTAG
The DNA here is from genome assembly GCF_035514885.1 of Albibacterium sp. Classification (NCBI taxonomy): domain Bacteria; kingdom Pseudomonadati; phylum Bacteroidota; class Sphingobacteriia; order Sphingobacteriales; family Sphingobacteriaceae; genus Albibacterium; species Albibacterium sp. The sequence continues at coordinate 5,584 of NZ_DATJCH010000018.1, forward strand.
TGCGGAAGGGCATACTCGTATAATTTTGCTGATGGAAGTATTAGCTCTTATTGGGTCGTCCAATAGTGGAAAGTTGCTGTCTTCTGTAGGCTTTAAATGCAATTTTGATGAAGGGGATAAATATAGGATCAAGCTTATTTACGATTACTCTTTTGCCAACTTTAAGGATAAAATATTGCTTGAGGAAATAGCAGCAATAGCCAATTTAACTCCTAATTCTTTTTGTCGATATTTTAAGGCTAAGACTAGTAAAACATATTTGCAGTTTGTTACTGAAATAAGAATTAGCCATGCCTGCAAATTACTGCTTGAAGATGAAATTAGCATTAAACAAATATGTTATGAAAGCGGTTTCAATAACTTTTCTTCCTTTCATTCGGCATTTAAGCTGATAACAGGGAAAACTCCGCTAAGCTATAAACAAAGTTTTATGTCTAATAGCATTTATGATAAAGTTTAGGAGCGACATTAAGACTCAATTGATGTTAATATCTCTTACAAAAAGGATAATTATTGATAATGCTATTTTTTACTAAAATATTTATTTAGATAAAGAAGATTGCGCTTAGCAATACTTGCTAAGCTTCAATTAGGTGATATTATACCGTGCCAATAAACAATAAACAATAAACAATTCATAAACTTAAATTATCAAAATGAAATTAAAACTATTCAGTATTGCATTCGCAATTATTTTTGCAAGTAGTGTTTGGCAGGTACAAGCGCAGTCAACTATAAAAGAGGACTTTAAGCCTTCTACCCTTAATCAGCCGGGACAAGAATACCCTCAGGTTAATTCTCAGGGATATGCTCGTTTCCGTGTACACGCACCTCAGGCTGATAGTGTCAGAGTGAGTTTAGGGCTTGGAGGACAAGGTGGTACTAAATTAACGAAAGGTGCCGATGGATATTTTACTGGTACAACTGCAGGACCAATGGATGAGGGTTTCCACTATTATCATTTAACAGTTGATGGTGGTGTATTTAACGATCCTGGTGCATTGAATTATTATGGTTCTGTTCGTTGGGAAAGTGGTATTGAAATCCCTGCTCATGATCAGGATTTTTATGCATTAAAAGATGTTCCGCATGGTAATGTACAGCAAATACTTTTCCCCTCTAAAAGCACCAATACTTCTCGTCGTGCATTTGTATACACACCTCCAGGTTACGATAAAGATTCGAAACGCTATCCTGTATTGTATTTGCAACATGGTTGGGGTGAAGACGAAACTGCATGGAGCAATCAAGGACATGCTAATCTAATAATGGATAATATGATAGCCGAAGGAAAAGTAAAGCCTTTCATTATTGTAATGACCTATGGAATGACTAATGTTGCTAGAATAGGGGGACTAAGAGATTTCAAAATAGAAGGATTTCAAACCGTTTTATTAGACGAATTAATACCATATGTAGATGCTAATTTTCGCACGTTAGCAGATAGAAATAATCGGGCAATGGCAGGTCTTTCGATGGGTGGTATGGAAACACACACAATTACACTTAATAAGCCTGAAGTTTTTGCCTACTATGGTTTGCTAAGTGGTGGTACATATACCCCGGATCAACTTAAGGGTAAACCTGAACCTAAGCTAGTCTTTTTAAGTGCAGGTAGTAAAGAAAGACCTGACGGTGTTAGAAATGCTGCTACAGCATTAAAAGCAGCGGGTTATAATGCTGTTTCTTACGTGTCAGAAGGAACCGCTCATGAGTTCTTAACTTGGCGCCGCAGCCTTCGCGAGCTTGCGCCTTTGTTGTTTAAATAAAAAAGCTTCTTGTTTCTAAAAACCGTTCTGCTTTTGTAGAGCGGTTTTTTGTTTAATTTCTTTTTGCCACAGAGATTTTATATTCATAATTAAGCAATCTAATCAGTAATTTAACCGTTGCTAGCTTGCCGCAATTCTATTGGTAATATTTCTTAATAAAGAGGTAATTCAGTGGAGTTTTTAATAAGAATTTAATCCTTAATTTGGAGACCAATCATTTACTTATAAAACGAAATAAATGTCCAACAACCGCGAATTATTAGGGTTTATTCCGAGAGATAACGTAATATCTTTTTCATTAGTAACTATGTTATTTCTTATTTGGGGTATACCTAATAATATGAATGACGTATTGATAACGCAGTTTATGAAGTCGTTTGAATTAACGAGGTTTCAGGCTGGGTTAATTCAATCGGCTTTTTACATGGGTTATTTTCTGTTTGCTATTCCTTCCGCCCTCGTCATAAAACGTTATTCCTATAAAGTTGGTTTATGTTTAGGGTTGTTGTTTTTTGCTGCAGGTTGTTTTTTATTTTGGCCTGCTGCAATAGTTGGAAAATACGAGTACTTTTTATTTGCATTATTTGTGATTGCGTCTGGATTAACATTTTTGGAAACAGGAGCCAATATGTTTATTGTTGAGATGGGAAGTTCTGCTTCCGCTGAACGACGATTGAATTTTTCACAGGCTTTTAATCCTATTGGTGCTGTTTTGGGGGTTCTATTAGGAACTCTGTTTATATTCTCAGGGATAGAACACGATGCTTCAAAGATTGAGGCAATGAAAATTACGGGACAATATGAGATCTATCTTCAAGAAGAGACAATGCGTGTTGTTATGCCCTATCTTGTATTAGGTGGTTGTGCTGTTATTTGGTGTGCGATTCTGATGTTTTTAAAGTTCCCGCATACTCGTGATGAGTTCGATGATAGCGAGCATAAAACTACTTTCAAAGATTTACTTCAGTATCCTCATTTCTATAAAGGTGTAATTTCTCAGTTTTTCTACTGTGGTGCCCAAACATGTACTTGGAGCTTTTTTATTACTTATGTTCAGGATTTTACAGGACAACCTGAAAAGGTCGCTGGTTATTTTCTGACCGGAACATTGGTCGCCTTTGGTGTAGGTCGTTTTTCTGCAACTTATTTAATGAAATTCATTTCTCCTAGTAAACTAATGGGTATCTACGGATTCATTAATATTTTATTAGTGGGTATAGGAATATTAATGCCCGGTATTATAGGTGTCTGGGCTATATTCTTTACAAGTTTCTTTATGTCACTTATGTATCCAACAAATTTCGCTTTAAGTATACGTGAGCTTGGCAGAAATGCAAAGTTTGCTGGATCGATTATGGTTATGGCAATTGTTGGTGGAGCAATATTTCCACCATTAATGGGGTATATAGCTGAAAAATCAACAAGTATGGCTGTTGCTATGGTTGTACCGCTTATAGGTTATGCGTATATAACCTACTATGCTTTATATGGTTCAAAGTTGAAACAAGAGTTAATTGCGCAATAGGCCATGAAAACCTCTGATATGAATCCGTACTTTCTGAATTTACCGAAAGTTATTTTTGGGACAAGTAGTCTTGGAAACTTATACATTGCTCTTGATGATGCGGTAAAAAGAAAGATCGTTAGCGAGTGTGTCAATCAATCACTTGGTGAAGTAGTGTTTGATTCGGCTGGAAAGTATGGAGCTGGCTTAGCTCTTGAATCACTCGGAAAGTATTTGAATGATTTAAGTATTGCACCGGAAAAGGTAGTCATAAGCAATAAACTAGGTTGGTTTAGAACAGAATTGAAAACAGCAGAACCTACGTTTGAGAAAGATGTTTGGGTCGATCTGAAGTACGATGCAGTGCAAATGATTAGTTATCAGGGAATGATGAAATGTTTTGAGCAAGGTAATGAATTGCTTAATGGTTATGTCCCTCAAATGGTTTCTGTTCATGACCCGGATGAGTATTTGGCTGCTTCAGGTAATCCTGAAGAGGAAGATAAAAGGTACAATGATATATTAGAAGCATACCGGGCACTGTTTGATCTTAAAAGCAGTGGGAAGGTAAGTTCAGTTGGAATAGGAGCAAAGGATTGGAGGATAATTTCTCGAGTTGTAAATGACATCAAGCTGGACTGGGTAATGATAGCGAATAGCATGACATTAAAGAGCCATCCTGTGGAGTTGTTAGAGTTCATGAGTAAATTAGAGGAACAGCATATTCCAATTATTAATTCTGCGGTTTTTCATTCAGGATTTTTAATAGGCAGTGATTTTTATGATTATAAGATTGTAGACCAAAATTCTCCAGACTATGACCACCTCATAGAATGGCGACGTCATTTCTTTGAAATATGTGAGGATTTTAATGTAAAGCCGGCTGAAGCGTGTGTATCATTTGCCATGAAGGCTCCAGGTGTAAAAAGTATATCGCTAAATACAACTAATCCCAAACGGATTAAGCAAAATTTGAATATGGCTCAAGCCCATATCCCTAAGGAGTTCTGGAAGCGGCTAGCTGAAAGAGGTTTGATAAATAATTCCTTAGTTTTCTTGAAATAGATATAACATGTTGAAAATTGATTCTCATCAACACTTTTGGAAATACGATCCTATAAAGGCTCCATGGATTACAGAAGACATGGCTGTACTAAAAAGGGACTATTTACCACCAGAGCTGGGTTTAATCTTAAAGGCAAATGGATTTGATGGTTGCGTAGTTGTTCAATCAGATCAGTCTGAACAGGAAAATGATTTCCAAAGATTTAATGCAGAAGAATATGACTTTGTTAAAGGTATTGTTGGATGGGTAGATCTTTTATCCAGTAATGTAGAGGAAAGACTGAAATATTATAGTCAGTTTAAAAAGTTAAAAGGTTTTAGGCATGTTCTTCAAGATGAATTGCAACGAGATTTTATGTTGCGACCTGATTTCTTGAACGGGATATCATTACTTAACAAGTATCATTTTACCTATGATATCCTCATTAACTCTGATCAATTGGGGTTTGCTAAAGAGTTGGTTGCTAGATTTCCCGAGCAGAGGTTTGTCATAGATCACATTGCCAAGCCATCCATTAAAGATAAGAGTATATCGAAGTGGCGTGACGAAATGACTGCTATTTCTAAGTATAAAAATGTGTTCTGTAAAATTTCGGGTATGGTTACAGAAACGAGATGGAAGCTGTGGTCAACAGATGAGTTTGATCCTTACATAGATGTAGTTGTAGAAGCCTTTGGAATTGATAGAGTTATGTTCGGGTCGGATTGGCCGGTTTGTACATTGTCAGCGTCCTACGAGGAGGTTTATGGAATTGTTAATAGCTACTTTTCAAGATATAGTGATGAAGAGCAGCAAAAGGTTTTCGGCAGAAATGCAATTGAATTTTATAGTTTATCAGAATGAAGATGGATTCGTTAGTTTGTACTAAACCTGGAAAGTTTGAATACAAACAATCTAGCCGGCCAATATTGACCGAGAATAATGCAATTATAAAAATTAAAAAAATAGGTATTTGTGGAACGGATCTCCATGCTTTTCAAGGCACACAGCCATTTTTTGATTATCCGCGCATATTAGGACATGAGATTTCGGGCGAGCTAATTGAAGCGGATAATGCGCCTGGCTTTACCATCGGCGAGGCTGTTACCTTTATCCCATATGTTAATTGCGGTAATTGCTTGGCCTGTAATAATGGAAGGCCTAACTGTTGTGTAAATTTGAAAGTATGTGGCGTTCACATGGATGGTGGTATGGTGGAATATCTTTCAGTTCCATCTCGATTATTGGTGCACGGTAATGGGATGAGTTATGATGAACTTGCATTGGTAGAGCCACTCGCTATTGGTGCACATGGTGTAAGGCGAGCAGCTATTGTTGAAAATGAGTTTGTTTTGGTTATTGGTGCTGGTCCGATTGGATTAGGCGCTATGGAGTTTGCCAGGATTGCAGGTGCTCGTGTAATTGCAATGGATATTAAGGAAAATCGCTTAGCGTTTTGTAAGGAGAAACTTGGATTTGAATATACAGTTGATGCACGTTTTGATGCAAAACTGCAAATAAGTGAAATTACTGGAAATGAAATGCCGACTGTTGTTATAGATGCAACTGGTAACCAGAGTGCTATTAACTCAGCATTTCAATATATGGCTCATGGTGCGCGTTTTGTACTTATCGGTTTGCAGAAGAAAGAGATATCATTTAGTCATCCTGAATTCCATAAACGTGAAGGTACGCTGATGAGCAGTAGAAATGCTACAAAGGTAGATTTTGAGCATGTGATCGATTCAATGAAGAAAGGATTGATAGACCCTAAGAATTATATAACTCATCGTGTAAATTTTAGTTCCCTTGCGGATGAATTTAATAGCTGGCTTGATCCCAATTCTACTGTAATTAAGGCAATTGCTAGTCTATAAGGTTATCTAATTAAACAATTGCTTCAGGCTAGTGATTGTTTCATATATAATGAAAAGTGGGCCATCACACATATTCGTGTGATGGCCCACTCAATTTAGAACCACTCAATTTATTGGTTATTCCCAGCCGGTAGTTTGGCTTAGAGAACCACCATTCTTGTTAATTTCACTCGTTTGAATAGGTAATAGATACATTTTAGGTACAAATGTTCTTTTAAGTAATAGAACAGGAGAATATTCTAAATCGCCATTAGGTTTTTTAAATATATCCATACCATAGATTGGTCTGTTTGCCACATCCTCCGCAATTTTCCATCTTCTAACATCCCAATATCTGTGTTCTTCAAATGCTAGTTCAACTCTACGTTCGTTATAGATTCTCTGTCTTAAAGCTTCACCTGTTACAGTTGCAGGTATAGCTGGCATATCGACACCAGTTCTAGCTCTAACTTTTGATAAATATTCTCTAGCAGTAGCTTCATCTCCTAGTTCGAACATAGCCTCAGCATAGTTAAGATATATCTCAGCCAAACGGAATATTATCCATGGATTCGTGTAGTTATATTGCCAGCTAAGTGGAGTGTTAACATCTGGCATAAACTTCCTTAATTGATAGTTTGAACGAGGGTTATCTCCACTTTCTTTGTAGGTATCATAACCCCATGTATTTCCGTCAGATGCTACCCACATTTCAAAAGTATCACCATGATAAACACTTCCATGATGTATAACAGTCGCTTCTAAACGAGGGTCGCGATTGCTATATGGATCCTGAGGGTTATATCCTGAAAGGGGATTAATAGTTTTAGTGATATTAGCACCGCTCCCTGAATAAATGAATGGCCGCTCACCATTGGTCATGTCATAATCATCTACTAAGTTTTGAGAAGGACCGTTACTTGACCACCATCCACCATAAGCACCATATCTACGACCTAAGTTATTCATAGGATTTTGGTGAAAGTTAGTGCTTGAAAACTGTCTAGAGAAAATAATTTCATTATTTGGCGAACCACTTGGCTGATCGAAAAGAGTAGTATAATCCGGATGTAATGAATATCCGCTATTTAACAGGTCTTTAGCGGCATCTCTTGCTTTTTCCCATTTACTTCGATCATTGTTCGTGTTGAAAAGTGGTGAAGCGGCGTATAGGTAAAGTCTAGATTTTAGTGCTTTACAGGCATCTGCTGTAGCTCTACCGAAATTGGCATCGGTTGATTGATATCTGGCTGGTAGGTCAGGTATGGCAGCATTCAAATCAGCTTCAATAAAAGCAACACATTCCTCAAATGTATTTCTTGTAAACGAAAATTCATCTCCCAAATTAAATGTTTTATCTATAATAGGGACACCTCCGAACCTTTCAATGAATTGGAAGTAGATGAACGCTCTTAAGAATTTTGATTCAGCAATCAATCTAGCCTTATCGTCAAGATCCAATGTGCTTGCTTCCATTTTTTCAAGAAAAAGGTTGATTTTTCTTAAATATTTGAAGCCGGTATTCCAATAATAAATGTTACCGCCACCAGTCCAATGCTCATTTGAGACATTTCCAACGTTGTCTGCATTCAGGTTACCTCTTGGTATCATACCAATATCAAAGTCAATGCTAGCAAAAGCTTCGTCTGTAGCTTTAGATTGCATGTGTATTTTGAAGCCATGTTGTATGGAGTTATATAACTCCGTTTGGTATGCAGCTGCAAGTTTAGAGTCTGTCCATACTGCATCTTCGCTAATTTGATCTATTGGCGAAAGGTTGAGGATATTATCACTACATGAATAAAATCCGCAACTTATTATGATTAATAAAATTAACTTTTTCATTTCCTTCTTTTTAAAATTTAACATTTACTCCTAAGTTTATGGTTCTTAGTTGTGGATAGATCAATGCAGTAGTTCCTTCAGGATCAGACCACTTATTCTCTTTAGACCAAGTAAGTAGATTGAAGCCACTTGCATAGAAGCGCACGCTATTTAATCCGACTGTAGAAGTTAATTTTTTTGGTGCTGTCCAACCAAGTTCTAAACTTTTTAATCTAATAAATGTGGCATCATATAAAAAGAATGTATTTGTTCCTGGTGAGAAACCATCGGATCTAGGCATGGTGCCGTTTGGATTGCTTTCAGTCCATCGATCGGCTGCTCTTGCGACAAATGCATTAGTAAAGTTTGCGTTTCCTAAATTTGCAAAATTGCTATCATAATTATAAACATTGGTTTGTCCTTGGAAGAATACATTCAAGTCTAGACTACGCCACTCAAAATTCATATTCATACCGAATACCACTTCTGGAGTAGATGACTTGTCAAATCTGTATTGGTCATCAGAGTCAATTTTACCATCATTATTATAATCAATAATTTTAATATCTCCGACCTGAGTACCACTTTGATGAGGATAGGCATCTAACTCAGCTTGCGTATGAAATATTCCATCTGCTTTATAAATTAGATTGGCTCCAACCGGATGCCCTGTTACACTTTTCCACGGAGCATTTGGATTTGGTGTTTCATCTAAAAACACGACATTACTTTTTACATAACCCATGTTTGCTGAGATATTATATCTTAACTCATTAAATGTATTTCTATGGTTTATGATGATTTCATAACCTTTATTATCAACTTTTCCAATGTTCTCGTTTGGTAAGGAAGGGAAGCCTAGAATAGCTGGAATTGAAAGATTCCTAGCCGCCAAGATGTTGGTTCTTTTTTCAGTGAAATAAGTAAAATCAAAACCTAACAAGCCTTGCCAAAGCGAAGCTTCTAATCCAAAATCTGTTTTCTTACTAACCTCCCAAGTTATATTAGGGTTGGGCAATGTGCTAGAAGTAACTCCGGGAGCATCATTGCTACCAAACACATAATTGCCACCTAGTGAGAAAAGTTGTAAATATTGATATTGGCTAACACGGTCGTTACCAACTTCACCATAGGTAGCTCTAACTTTTAAATTGTTAACAAAAGGAAGTGAGTTTTGAAAAAATTCCTCTTCAGATAAACGCCAACCGGCCTGTACTGCTGGGAAAAAACCATATCTTGTGGTTTTAGGGAAATTTTGAGATCCGTTATAACGGAATGATGTTTCAAATAGATATTTAGATTTGTAGTCATAACTTAAACGACCTAAATAGCTGTTATATGCACTTGCGGATGCATTACCACCATTATTCTTATCTTCGGCTGAGCTACTACCTGCATTAATTTGATCAATAGCTGGACTTACAAAATTCTTCCTATAAGCTTCAGTCCAGTTACTTGTATTTTGTTGCTGCTCTTGCCCTACCATGGCCATTACATTATGATTGCCAAATGTGTTTTCGTAAGTAAGTCTGTAGTTGTATAATTGGGTAGTATATCTAGTAAACCTATCCCAAAGCTCTACTGTTGAAGCTCCAGTACCTTGTTTAAGGTCGTACTCTTGAGTGTTTACATTATATTCATGATATGTATACGGCAAACTAAATCTTTTTTGAAATACATGACTTAAATCATAATTGTATGAAGCATCAATTCTTAAGCCTTTAACAAATGGAACTTTGTAGCCAAGCGTAAATGTAGAATATATAGGTTCGTCTTTGGTATTATTAAACCCTCTTTGATCTAGTAAAAGAGGGCTTTCTCCGAACCTACCGGGTGCGATCAATCCGTTAGGATATCTTGATACCAATAGCGGACTAGCTTGTAATAGGTTTATGAAATTGGTTTCACCTCCAACAATTGAATAGTTCTTTTTGCTAAGAATGGCGCTTATATTTGCACCTAAACTAAGGTTTTCAGTGATGTTTACGTCAATTTTTCCTCTATAGTTATATTGTTTATAATCGGTAGGGTTGTGTTTAAAATCTCCATCTTGGCTCAATGTACCGAAAGAAAGTAAATATCTTACAGCTTCAGAGCCACCAGTTACCTGCATGTTAAGTTTTTGTTGAAGTGAGTAATCTTTTACTACTTCTCCCATCCAGTCTGTATTTGGATATAAAACAGGATCAGAGCCATCTCTGTATTTCTGTATAGCATCATCAGAATAGAAAGGCGTTGAGTTCTCAGGTCTACCTGCTCGATAGTAATTACCTTCGTTATAAACTTGAGCAAAAGTAACAGCGTCTAGCATATCTGGAACTTTAGTAGGATGACTAAAAGCATTATTAAGTGAAACACTAAATTCAGGCTTTCCAATCTTTCCTTGCTTAGTAGTTATTAAAATAACGCCGTTTGCTGCGCGCGCTCCATAGATAGCAGCAGATGCATCTTTCAATACAGATATAGTTTCTATATCCTCATTGTTTAGCCGGCCCATTAAGCTACGTTCAACACCATCGATGATAATAAGTGGCGAATTGTTTCCAGTTGTTCCATTTCCACGAATCAATATATTAGCATCGTCTCTTCCTGGTTCTCCAGTTCGTTGTACGGCTATCATACCTGGTAGTTTTCCCTGAAGAGAAGCAGTAACGTTGGCACTAGGGCTTTTTGTTAGTTCCTCACCAGACACATCTACTACCGATCCAGTTAAAGTAGTTCTTTTTTGTGTACCATATCCAACTACAACCACCTCGTCTAAGGAAGATTTGCTTGGTACTAGAGTTACATTAATATTTGTTCGATTTCCTACTACGACTTCTTGAGTTTCAAATCCTAGGTATGAGAAAACAAGAACAGTATTTGCTCCAGCAGCAGGAAGGGTATAATTACCATCAACGCCTGATACGGTTCCAATATTGCTATCCTTTATTTTTACACTTACCCCTGGTAATGACATCCCTGTATCATCAGTAATTTTTCCTGAAACTTGAGATTGGGATGTTGTAGTTTTTAATAAGGGAGAGAAATTAGCGGTGATTACTCCTGCAAGAGCATTTGCCTCTAGTCCGTTACGCGATAATGTTAGATTACTTGAATTCTCAAGTGCATTGTTGGTTCCAGCCATTACATTTGTGGTAGCCACAATCATAATAGCCGGCATCAATATTCTTTTAATCGACAAATTTTTTGGCGATAGAAATCCTGTATAACACAGGCTGGATTTTATTACTTTCATAATTTTTTTGGTTTTGGTTTGTTTTTTTGTAATATGCTGCAGAGCAAGTCTCTACATATGCGTTCTTACATTGCAAGAAGGTTAATTAGTTTTTTTATTTCATACGCATCATTTTTAAAAGGTTTATAATTAGCACAATACAGATAGCAAGACTATCTTCAATCAAATAAAGAATTAAAAAGTCATTTATAATTTTAAAGAATTACCCTACTATTGCGGGATATTACCATTGGGCATAAAACAACCTTATGTTTGGTTAATTAGTCAGCGTGAATAATACTATTAGGCCAGAATATCAAATATTGCATTGGTTGCATCATTCTTAAATGCGGTCATCCTGTCTATTTCTAGAAATACTAGAAAAGGCATCAAATAAAGTGTCTGACGCATTGGTAATATTCCTTAATTAATGGATAATTATGTATAATCATAGATTAGATATAAAGCATTTATTTGAGTACCAATTACAATTACAAGAACTTAATCAATTAATAAATAAATATCATGGTCCGATGTATCGGATTTAATATTAAGAAAACTATGAAGTTTAACTATCCAAGACTAATCGCTTTTTTGAGTTTGCTTATGTTTCATACAGTGGTTATGGCGCAAAGAGATGTTTTATGGTATGATAAGCCTGCAAAAAACTGGAACGAAGCTTTACCTATAGGTAATGGTTATATTGGTGCTATGGTATTTGGTACCCCCCAAACGGAACGTTTGCAATTAAATGAATCAACAATATGGGCTGGAGGACCAAACAATAATATCGATGTTAATGCCAAACCTGCTATTGAACAAGTAAGAGAGCTACTAGTTCAAAAAAAATATGAAGAGGCACAACAGGTGGCTAATCAATTGTTGGGACCGAAAGGTAATAGTGGAATGCCTTATCAGCTTGCTGGCAACCTATATATTAATTTCGCAGACCATGAAAATATTTCAGAATATAAGAGGGATTTAAACATTGGAGATGCGACTGCTTCGGTAAGTTACTTGCATGAGGGAGTGCGTTATAAAAGAGAGTATTTTACATCTTTTACCGATAATGTTTTAATGGTTAGATTAACAGCTGATAAACCTCAGATGATTACCTGTGATATCACCTTACAAAGCCCATTGGAGAAAGGTAAAGAGGTGAATAACGGGGACTTAATTTTATCGGGTTTAGGTAGCGACCATGAGAATCAAAAAGGACAGGTTAAATTTAATGTAATAGCTCGTGTAAAAAATTCGAATGGAGCTGTTAGTGCTGATACATCAGGTATTAAAGTTAATAAAGCCGATACGGTAGTAGTTTATCTATCCATGGCTACAAACTTTGTAAATTATCAAGACATTAGTGCGGATCCACTTAGCCGTGCAAAAGCTATTTTGAATAAAGCTTATAAAAAGGATTATGAAAAATTGTTACATGCACACTCTGAATTCTATCAGCAGTTTTATAATAGAGTAGAACTGGATTTAGGTTCGAGTGAGGCAGCGAAAGTTACTACCGATGTTCGAATTGAGAATTTTGCTAAAGGAGAGGATCCACAACTTGCTGAGCTTTATTTCCAATTTGGCAGGTATTTGCTTATTTCATCTTCTCAACCAGGCTCTCAACCTGCAAATTTACAAGGTATTTGGAACGGTGATTTAAAAGGTGCATGGGATAGTAAATATACTGTAAACATAAATGCCCAAATGAATTATTGGCCAAGTGAAGTAACACAATTATCAGAATTAAGTACACCGCTTTTTGATATGATAGAGGATTTGTCTGTTGTGGGAAAAACTACTGCGAAAGAAATGTATGGCGCACGAGGCTGGTCAATGCATCACAATACTGATATATGGAGAATTACAGGAATAGTTGATGGAGCTTTTTGGGGACTTTGGCCAACAGGAAGCGCTTGGCTTTCTCAACACCTTTGGGAACATTATTTATACACTGGCGACCGTACTTTTCTTAAAAAATACTATCCGTTGATGAAAGAAGCCGCTCAGTATTTTATAGATGTGCTACAGCCGGAAGCGGAGCACGGTTGGTTAGTTGTTTCGCCTTCTGTATCGCCTGAGAATGCTTATATTACTAAAGGAAGAAACCAAGTTTCAGTTTCAGCCGGTACAACTATGGATAATCAGTTAGTGTATGATTTGTTTACAGCTGTTGCTGGGGCTGCGACTGATTTAAAAATTGACAAGGTATTTGCTGATAGCGTATTAAATTATCGAAAGAAATTGCCTCCTATGCAAGTAGGTAAATATGGTCAGTTGCAAGAATGGTTAGATGATATGGATTCTCCAACAGATCATCATCGTCATGTATCGCACTTATATGGATTATATCCGGGAAATCAAATATCACCTTTCCGTAATCCAGAACTTTTTGCTGCATCAAAAAACTCACTGATTTATCGCACCGATGTCTCAACGGGTTGGTCAATGGCTTGGAAAATTAATTTGTGGGCGAGGTTACTTGACGGAAATCATGCTTACAAGCTAATAACAGACCAGATTGCTCCTGTAGGAAGGGCATCAGGTGGTACATATCCAAATCTATTTGATGCACATCCTCCGTTTCAGATTGATGGGAATTTTGGATATACCTCAGGTGTTGCTGAAATGCTAATGCAAAGCCATGATGGGTTTGTTTATCTTTTGCCGGCTATACCTGACGTATGGAAAAAGGGAAGTGTTAAAGGTTTAGTAGCTCGAGGTGGTTTTATTATTGATATGGAATGGGATAATTATAAAATTACGCGCTTAGTAGTAAATTCGACACTAGGTGGTAATTTTCGCGTCAGGTTAAACCAAGAAGTAACAAATAACATATTAAAGGAAGCAAGTGGAGATAATGAAAACCCACTTTATAAAGTTGTAAGTATACCTACACCTCTAATCAAGCCTTCTGATAAAGATTTAAGCGTAGAATTACCTGAAAATTGGTTGTATGATGTTAAAACCAAAAAAGGGAAAAGCTATATATTAATCGGAGGATAAATAATAAAAAAGGCAGAGAACCTAGTTTTCTGCCTTTTTTATTATTTTAGCAAAGTGTAGTATTCTTTGCTAAAGTAATAACGAAGTATATAATATTAATACAACACTAATTAATAACTGTTTAAACCTAATGAAATAATTACATGAAGAAATTATTACAGATAAAAAAGATTTTTTTTATCGCAAGTGTATTTGTTGTGCTTAGCATTCCCACTTATTCACAAGATATAGTTAAGCAGGCTCCTGTTGGTTTCGATGTTTATAAAGAAAATATATTACATGGGAAAATTGATACCATCAGTTATGAGTCGAAAACCGTCGGAACTACTCGCAGAGCATTAGTTTATACTCCGCCAGGTTATTCTGAGAGTAAGAAATATCCTGTATTATACCTTTTACATGGTATTGGTGGTGATGAAAAGGAATGGTATAATGGAGGCAATCCACAGATAATATTAGATAATCTTTATGCGCAGAACAAACTGACTCCTATGATTGTGATAATGCCAAATGGAAGAGCTATAAAAGATGATCGTGCTATTGGTAATCACATGGCAGCTGATAAAGTAGCTGGTTTTGCAGTTTTTGAAAAAGATTTGCTTAACGATTTGATTCCTTATGTAGAAAGCAAGTTTTCTGTATTAACAGATAGAGAGAGTCGTGCAATTGCAGGTCTTTCTATGGGTGGTGGACAATCTTTGAATTTTGGTTTAGGTAATTTGGATAAATTCGCTTGGGTTGGTGGTTTTTCTTCTGCTCCAAATACAAAAAGTCCTGAGCTATTAGTTCCAGACCCTGCAATAGCAAAAAATCAATTGAAGTTACTTTGGATATCGTGTGGCGCAAGTGATGGTTTAATTTCTTTTAGTAAACGTACTCACGACTATTTAGAAGAAAAGGGAGTTCCACATATTTATTATATAGAGCCTGGTGTTCATGATTTTAAGGTTTGGAAGAATGGATTATATATGTTCTCTCAATTAATTTTTAAGCCTGTTGATGTTTCATCATTCCCTAGATATGTTTATAGCGAAAATGCTACATCAAAATAAGATACAATATTTTAATGCCTTCCTTTTGGGTATTAAATATTAATTTATATATTTACTATTAGAATGCGAACGTTGGCATTGGTATTATTGATCTAATCCCTGTCAACGTTATTAATTGGTTATTGTTGTGGTTATTGCCAACGTTCGCATTTTAAATAAACCAACACACCATAAAATGAAGAAGATTATTTTTTTTGTACTGTTTAGCAGTATTCTACTCAGTAGCCTCGCGAATGGTATTTATGACTATGCGCTTAAATTTGAAACGGATGCCATACAGCAACCTCCAGGCCGAAGAGCTGAGGTGTTGTTTTTAGGTCATACCGATACACATCATAATTCGGGAAAGTTTGCACCCATGATTAGTATTCCATTGTTTGCCCGTGGAATAAACATTACGTACACCACAGATACGAACGATCTTAATACAGCGAACTTAAGTAAATATGATGGATTGATCATCTATGCCAATTATGATAATATATCACCGGCCAAAGAGAAGGTATTAAAGGATTTTGTAGAAGGCGGTAAGGGCTTGATTCCAATCCATTCTGCCTCAGCAAGTTTTGTTAACTCACCTTGGTATATTCAGGCTATCGGAGGACAGTTTAAATCACATAAAACGGGGCATTTCACCGCAGTGAATATTAATAAGACCCATCCTGTTATGGCGGGTATCGATGAATTCGAGACATGGGATGAGACCTATGTGCACAGTAATATCAACCCGGATAAAACGGTGTTGCAGGAGCGTGTAGAGAATGGTGTGAAAGAGCCATGGACCTGGGTCCGTAACCAGGGAAAAGGCAGGATATTTTATACGGCTTATGGCCATAACGATAGCACATGGACAAACCCTATGTTTCAGAAGTTGATAGGAAATGGGGTTTTATGGGCCTTGGGCGATAAAGTTCAGGCAGAAGTTGCAGCATTTAAAATACCGCAACTTGTATATAATGATACCATCATTGTTCCCAACTATGAGAAACGTGATCCGGCGCCAAAGTTTCAATATGCATTGAACCCACAAGAGTCGATGGATCTGATGCAGGTTCCTGTTGATTTTGAGGTGAAGCTTTTTGCTGCAGAACCGGATATCACGAATCCGATAGCGATGTCATGGGATGAAAGAGGCAGGTTATGGATAGTTGAGTCGGTAGATTACCCCAATACGTTTGTTGAAACCGATGGAGCAGCTAACGACCGCATCAAGATCTTGGAAGATACCGATGGCGATGGGATGGCAGATAAGTTTACCATTTTTGCTGATAGTTTAAATATCCCTTCGAGTATTGTGTTTGCCAATGGCGGTGTGATTATATCGATGGCACCTCATATGGTGTTCTTAAAGGATACCGATGGAGATGATAAAGCAGATGTTCGTCATGATTTCATGGAAGGCTGGGGTAAAAATGACACCCACGCGGGTCCTTCAAACTTACGATATGGTTTTGATAATAAGATCTGGGGTGTTGTAGGTTATTCAGGCTTTAACAACACTATTGATAATAAGAGTTTTAGATTTGCCCAAGGTGTTTATCGCTTTGATCCGGATGGTACCGATTTTGAGTTCTTGGCAAATTCAAACAATAACACCTGGGGATTAGGGTTTACAGAAGACAATAATGTTTTTGTTTCTACTGCCAATGGTAACCACAGTGATTTTTATTCAATGCCTTATCAATTAATGCAGAGACCTTTCCCTGCTAAAGTGGTTCAGGCTGAAGGTGCGCAAAATGGAGGGTTTAGAGGTAGAAGTGCGGGTCAGCAAGTAATTCCCCTTGCTATCATCCAGGGCCATGGTGATATGCATACCCTTACTCCTAATCTGAGACAAGTGGATGTTCATGGCGGGTTTACTGCTGCCGCTGGCCATAATTTTTATACCGCCAGGAATTTCCCTAAGGAATACTGGAACCGTATCGCTTTCGTCAATGAGCCTACCGGTAGACTGACTCATAGTGCCATTATTGAGCCTAATGGTGCTGGTTTTGCAGAGAAAGACGGTTGGAACTTATTAGCAAGTTCTGATGAGTGGGTAGGTCCTGTTCATGCAGAGGTTGGTCCTGATGGTGCTGTTTGGGTAGCTGATTGGTATAATTTCATTATTCAACATAACCCTACTCCTGGACCTACGGTGTCAAATGGTAAGCAGTTTGTGAATGGTCAAGGTAATGCCTTCATTACCCCGATGCGTGATTTAGACCGAGGCCGTATTTATAGAATAGTTTATAAAGATGCTAAACCTTACACCCCAATCAGTCTATCAAAAGATAATACAGCAGGGTTGTTAAGTGCTTTGGAGAATGATAATTTATTCTGGCGATTGACAGCACAACGTTTATTGGTTGAGAATAATAACAAGGCGTCCATTCCCGGGCTTATTAAGATAATTAATAATAAAAAGGTTGATGAGATTGGTTTGAATGGTCCGGCCATAAATGCTTTATGGACGTTAGCGGGTTTAAAGGTATTGAACGATTCTAATTCAGAAGCTTTCAAAGCAGTTGTTGGTGCATTGTCCCATCCTTCAGCCGGCGTGAGAAAAGCAGCTCTAGAGGTGTTGCCTAAAAATGGACAAGCGTTTGCATTGATTCAAAAGGCAGGTTTGTTAAACGATCCGAATTTGAATACACGTATGAATGCCCTTGTTGTTGTTGCACAGCTTCCGGCATCGGTTGAAGCGGGTAAAGCCTTATATACAGCAAGTCTTAACGCTGAAAATGCAAATGACGAATGGCTTTCTAAAGCTTTGTATGCAGCCGCTATCCAACATGAAGAAGGGTTTATGTCTTCTGTTCCGGCTGGATTTAAGACAACTGGTACGTCAGAGTTGACATTGACACAGCGCATCGTTCAAGGGTTAAGCAATGAAGTATATTCGTTAGCCAATAGACAAGGTTCTGTTGGTGCGGTAGCTTTTAGCCCGGATGTAGTTGGTAAAGAGATTATCATTAAAGCTAAGATTGGTCGCGCAAGTCAGGATAACCGCCCTCCTCAATGGAGACAGCAAGAGCCAATTGATCCGAATGCTCCTATTCAAGGTTTTATAGCCGGTCAAGGTGGTAAAGAAGATGGTTATGGTGTGTTTATCCAGGATGGTAAATTGAACATGCTTGTTAGACAGAATGGTCAATCATATACAGCAGTTTCTAACACAGCCTTACCAGAAGAATATGAATTGGTTGCTCAATTGTTAGAAAATGGAGCGATGAGCATAGAGGTAGATGGCAAACAGGTTGCTACAGGTAAAGCTCCGGGATTGTTTACTAAATCGTTGGATCTGAATTTGAGATCTTCTCAAGACCTTCAAGAGCCTACAACGGATAGGATCGGTGATTATGAAGGTTCATTTAGATTTACCGGAAGCATGGAAGATGCTACCATTGAGTTAAGAAAACCAGGTGCTGCAGGGAAAAGTCAAACGGTTGCAGCAAGCACCACTGCGAATGCAGCTTCGGATAATGTAACAGTATTACAAATCGATGTTGTTCCAAATGAAATGGCATTCAGCAAGAAGTCAGTAACGGTTAAAGCAGGACAGCGTGTACGTATCCGTATTGCAAATCCGGATCAGATGCAGCATAATCTACTTATCATAAAACCAGGTACGCTGAATAAGGTTGGTGCCGCAGCAGATGAAATGGCACTTGATCCTCAGGCAGCTTCGATGGCTTATGTTCCCCGGACTTCTGATGTATTATTTGCTACAAGGTTGTTGGATCCGGGTGAAAGTACTACCTTAGAATTTACTGCTCCTTCTCAAGTCGGAGATTATCCATTCTTGTGTACATTCCCGGGACATTGGAGAATGATGCAAGGCATTATGAAAGTGGTTAAATAAGTATAATTCAAAGAAGATAATATATGAGTTTGGATGTTAAATTTGGTGTAAGTACATGGCTATGGACATCACCATTTAATTCCGATACACTATCGCTTTTTCCAAAGATTAAACGGATGGGCTATGATGTTGTTGAAATTCCCGTAGAAGATCCTTCGCTAATTGATATAAATAAGGTGAAGGCTGCACTGGAAGAGAATGGTTTAAAGGCGGTAATCTGTGGGGCATTTGGCCCAAGCAGAGATCTTACTCATGATGATGAGAGTTATCATAAAATAAGTTTAGATTACATATACACCTGTTTGAAAATTGCAAGTGCATTGGGTTCTGATTTTTTTTCAGGGCCCATGTATTCTGCAGTGGGGAAAGCACGTCTTGTATCGCCCGACCAGAAACGTATTGAATGGGATCGTGCAGTAACTAATATTAGGAAAGCTTGTATAATGTCAGCAGATCTTGGTTTAGATCTCGCTATTGAGCCTCTTAATCGCTTTGAATCCGATCTTATTAATACAGCAGAGGATGTGATGATGCTAATAAAAGACATTGATCATCCGTCAGCGAAAGTTTTGCTGGATGGTTTTCATATGAATATTGAAGAAAGGGATATAGAAAAAGCAATTGTTTCTGTTGGGGATAAACTTATTCATTTGCAAGTTTCAGAGAATTATAGAGGAACACCAGGTACAGGTCAAACACGCTGGGATGCTTATAAACGAGGATTAACAGCAATTAATTATAATAGAGCAGTTTCTATTGAGAGTTTTACACCAGAAGTTAAAGAGTTGGCTGGTGCCGTTTGTATGTGGAGACCATTAGTGGCAAGCCAAGACGGTTTTGCGGAAGAAGGCTTGCAGTTTTTAAAACAATGGGCGCAAGAGTAACTAAATCAATAATTGATATTAATAGAGTAAAAAACATAATTTAGAGATGATTAATAAGCCAATAAATATAGCGATTGTAGGTTTGGGTTTTGGAGCGGAATTTATTCCAATCTATCAAAAACATCCGGACGCAAACATGTATGCTATTTGCCAGCGAAATGCGGATAAGTTAGAAGAAATTGGTAATGCATTTGGGATTGAGAAGCGATATACAGATTATGAAGAACTGTTAAAGGACCCACTGGTAGATGCTGTTCATATCAATACCCCAATTCAAAACCATGCAGAGCAGTCAATAGCTGCACTTCGCGCGGGGAAACATGTTGCCTGTACGGTTCCTATGGCTACTAGTGTGGAGGATTGTAAGCGGATTGTTGATGCTGTAAATGAAACGGGACTTACCTACATGATGATGGAGACGGTTGTGTATAGTCGGGAGTTTTTATTTGTAAAGGAATTATATGAGAGCGGAGAGTTAGGTAAGATTCAGTTCTTGAGGGGATCACATCAGCAAGAAATGGCTGGCTGGCCTGGCTATTGGGAAGGGTTGCCTCCTATGCATTATGCTACTCATTGTGTTAGCCCGGTTTTAGCACTTCCGAAAGCTTCGGCAGAGTATGTGTCCTGTTTCGGATCAGGAAGAATTGATGAGAACCTGATTCCGAAATACGGTTCACCGTTTGCGATAGAAACCTGTCACATTAAATTAAAGGATTCAGATTTGTCGGCAGAGGTGACACGTTCCTTATTTAACACGGCCCGTCAATACCGTGAAAGCTTTGATGTTTATGGCTCGAAGAAATCATTCGAGTGGACTCTTATTGAACATGAAGATAGCGTTATCCATACCGGAGAGTCACCAGAACGGGTGAAGGTTAAAGATTATGCTCATTTATTGCCTAAGGAGATTCAGGAGTTTACTACCGAGTTTGTATATGGTGCAGAAGAGAATCAACACCTTTCTTTTATTCAAGGTTCTGGACATGGTGGTTCTCACCCGCATTTAGTACATGAGTTTGTGAGCTCACTTGTGGCCAATCGTCAGCCTTATCCGAATGCAGTTCAATCTGCGAATATTACGTGTGTAGGGATTTTGGCACATGAATCCGCTATGAAAGGCGGTGAAATTATACCACTTCCTGAATTTACTTTTTAGTGGAGAAAATGTAATTAGAATCTAGTGTATTAGTTTTAAAGTGAAAAACATAATATCTTTGTTATAAAACATAATGAAGATCTTATGTTTTTTTATTTTACTTAAAAGATTTAAAATTTATGATTTTATGAAAAGATTTGCCTTGTTATTATTTGGAAGTATACTGTATTCTCATTTTGTATTCTCTCAAAGTACTATTCCCGTTTTAAATTTAGATGTATTTGAGGAACCGGGTGCAAACTGGGTGATTGCTTCTGATTTAACAACAGATTTTAATAAGTCGACGGCAAAATTGGTTAGCGGAGATGGTATTGTTGTAAATATACCTACAAAGGGAGCAACTAATCTAGTTACCAAAGCACAATTAAAGGGAGATGTTGAGATCGACTTTGATTTCTTAACTACCAAGGGAAGCCGTTCAGCTGTATATATACTGGGACGTTATAAGATCCAACTATCAGACAGTTGGCCCGATGGTGCAGATCCCCTTTCCAGGGTTGGTGTTATCGATGTGAACAATGCTGAGAATAGTTTTTCGTTTCATACCGAGCAGCCTATAAGTAATGTGGGAAAAGCACCTGGCTTATGGCAACATTTAAAGGTAAAGTTCAAATCCCCTGCTTTTGATGGTTCAGGAAAAAAGACCGAAAAGGCAAGTTTTGAAGAAGTTTATTTAAATGGAGTACTTATTCACCAGGGAATTGCATTAGAGGGGCCATCTAATGGTTCCGGTTTTAATGATGAGCGTACCGAAGGGCCTTTGGTTTTTCAAGCGGATGAGGATCATTTGATAGCATTTAAAAATATTCAGTATAAGACTATTGAAAAGGCCGATCAACCCCTTGCTGCTGCGAGACGTTTCAGGATGGTTAATCCCATTATCGTGGAAGCAGAGGGAGAGCCGTATGTTTTGAGAAGTTATCTATTGTTTGACAAGGGTAAACGTACACATGTAATATCTGTAGGCAACCCCGATCAGACCAATTATTCTTATGACCTGAAGCAAGGGGCGATTTTACAGTTTTGGAGAGGAGGATTTGTTGATGCAACTGATATGTGGGAGTCCCGTGGAGAGCCGCAATTGGCTAGGCCGCTCGGAGCGGTAACCACTTTGTCTTCTGCTCCTTCCTTTGCCTTATTGAGTAATTCAGGGTCTATATGGCCAGATTCAATACCGTTCGATGATTTTCATAATAAAGGTTATTCTTTTGATGCCGACAAGAATGTAACCTTTCATTATGAATATAATGGCTTGAACGTTGATGATAAAATATCGATGGTAGGAGATGGTACATCTTTGAAGAGGGAGGTCCGTGTTGCTAATGCACCGGAGAATCTCTATTTCAGAATTGCACAAGGGAAGGTGATCGAGTCCTTGGGCAAAGGTTTGTATGTAATCGATGGGAAATCATATTATATCAAAGTTGACGAGCATGTTAAACCCGTTATTCGGGAGCTGTCAAATTCTGAAGAACTTGTAATTGCATTTGGTAAAAAGCTTTCTTCATTGGAATATTCGATCATTTGGTAAATTGAGAAACATGAACTTAAAAATAACCCATATAAAATATTTAACAGCTATTGTAGGAATTTTATATTCAACAATTAGTTTTGGACAAAATAATACAGGTACCACTGTTAAAGACAGTGTTAAGATATATACTGAGAATGATATTTATCGGCTGACCAGTGTACCTATCCCTCAAGGAATTTTTCTCGAAGTTGGCGGAATGACATTTTTGCCTACCGGATCGCTTGCAGTTTCAACACGGCGCGGTGAAGTTTGGATTATAGATAACCCATCTATGAAGAACAGGCAGCAACCGACCTATCGATTGTTTGCTCAAGGTTTGCATGAACCTTTGGGCCTTAATTATATCAAAGGGGATATTTATGCGGTACAACGTTCAGAGCTAACTCGTTTAAGGGATTCAGATGGTGATGGCAAGGCCGATCAGTATGAGACGATGTACTCTTGGCCTTTATCTGAAACGGGAAATTATCATGAATATGCCTATGGCCCCTTGTTGGATAAAAATGGCGATATGATTGTGGCATTGAATCTTGGCTGGAATGGAAACAGTGAGAGTCTTTCAAAATGGCATGGTTGGATGCTTAAGTTCTCTCCGGATTTTAAAATGAAACCCTTTGCGGCCGGATTCAGATCACCCGCAGCCATGGCATTAAATAGTTCTGGAGATATCTTCTATTCTGAGAACCAAGGTCATTGGGTGGGATCAGGATTTATTTCTCACGTCGCTGAGGGCGACTTTATGGGGAATCCAAGCAGCTTAAAATGGTCTGGAGAACCAGAGTCTAATATCACATTAAAACAATCGGATATTCCTGATACGGGAAAGCCCATGTTTGAAGTAGCTAAAACCGTTAAGGGAATAAAAACACCTGCGGTATGGTTTCCACATACCATATTGGGGATTTCCACATCTGGGATTCTCAACTATAATAAAGAGGGGAAAATGGGGCCGTTTGAAGATCAATTGTTTGTTGGTGATCAGGGCCACAGCAAAATTATGCGTGTATATCTTGAGAAAGTGAAAGGCGTTTATCAAGGGGTCGTTTTCCCTTTTCGTGAAGGGTTCTCATCGGGTATATTAAGAATGAATTGGGGGCCGGATGGATCTATGTTTGTTGGAATGACATCCCGCGGTTGGGGTTCTACGGGCAACGCCCCATTTGGATTGCAAAAATTAGAATGGACAGGGGTTATGCCATTCGAGATAAAAACGATTAAGGCAAAGCCTGATGGTTTCGAATTGGAGTTTACCTTACCGGTTGACGAGGAATCAGCTCGGGATGCATCCTCTTATAGCATAGGAGATTTTATATACAAGTATCACAGTACCTATGGAAGCCCTCCTATTAATCAAGCTGATCGTACGATTAAAGCAATTGTCGTATCTGAAGATAAAATGCGGGTTCGCTTGGTTTTGGATAGTTTAAAAGAAGGATATATACATGAAATAAAGGCTGAGGGCATATTGTCTGCAAAGCAACTTCCTTTATTACATAATTTCGGATATTATACTTTGAATGCGATACCCGATGGTGATAAAGTAGCCATTACCGATGAGAATCGGGTCGGGGTTTCAATGGGCCATGATCATGAAGCGATGGCTAATAGTCCGAAAAGCGAAGTGTCCCAGCCATTAAAGAAACAGGATGCTCTAGGCAAACATACCTTGAAAATGCCGGCTAGCTGGGGCGGGAAAGCAGATCTTACAATTACATTGGGTACACTGCCCGGATTAAAGTTTAGCACCGATGATATTACGGTAAAGGCAGGAAGTAAACTTAAGCTGGTTTTCAATAATAACGACGATATGCTTCACAATTTCGTGCTGACTGAAATAGGTGCAGGAAATGAAGTGGGCGAGTTGGCTCTAAAATTAGGAATACAAGGGGAGAAGATGAACTATGTACCCAATAGCCCTAAGGTTCTAGTATATACCAAGATCTTACAGCCTGGACAAACTGAAGCAATTTATTTCAATGCACCTGACAAGCCGGGAGTTTATCCCTATATATGCTCTTATCCAGGACATTATCTTGTGATGAGGGGAGTCATTCGAGTAGTTAAATAATATTAAATCAAAAAGATCCTGTTATGTTAAAGAGATTAATTCTGTCGAGTTTGGTATTGTTCGTTTGTTCGTTAAGTTATGCGCAAGAGAGGGAAACCCCCGGACCAAAGCCTGAAGATACTGAAGTCTGGGAACCTGTTCCAAAAGTAATTGTACCTGGTAAGGTTAATTTTAATGACCCCCCATCAGACGCTATCGTCTTATTTGATAAGGATAATTTAGATAATTGGGTTTCTCAAAGGGATAAATCCCCTGCCAAATGGGTTGTTACAGGAGATTACTTCACCGTAAACAAACCGACAGGAGATATTGAGACGAAAGAAACGTTTACTGATTACCAGTTACATATTGAGTTTAAGATACCGGAAGAAATTGCTCATAATGGTCAGAGCAGAGGAAACAGTGGGATCTTTTTAGCTGCTACCAATGGTAATGCAGGCGGCTATGAGCTTCAAGTTCTTGATGGGTATAACAACGAGAATAAGACTTATGTTAATGGAATGGTCGGAAGTATTTATA
>NZ_DATJCH010000019.1:0-19860 GCF_035514885.1 Albibacterium sp.
CAGAGGAAACAGTGGGATCTTTTTAGCTGCTACCAATGGTAATGCAGGCGGCTATGAGCTTCAAGTTCTTGATGGGTATAACAACGAGAATAAGACTTATGTTAATGGAATGGTCGGAAGTATTTATAAAGAATCCATTCCATTAGTAAATCCGGCTAAAAAACCCGGAGAGTGGAATGTCTATGATGTTATTTGGACAGCTCCTTTGTTCAATGCAGACGGAACTGTTAAAGCTAAAGCAAGAGCAACTGTGTTTTTAAATGGAGTGCTCATACAGAATAATGTAGAGGTTCAAGGTGAAACCGCTTATATTGGGAAGCATGAATACGTAGCGCACGGACCTACACCCATCAAGCTGCAATCCCATGGTGATCCAAGTATTCCAATAAGTTATCGGAATATTTGGTTAAGAAAATTGTAATCATAGTTTAAAATATATCCCACAGAAGCTTCAAAAGCTATCGATATTCTTTTAGTGGTATCAGTAGCTTTTGAAGCTTTTTTTATTGTTTTTAAAATTCAATTATTTTTTGGTTTATTAAAAATAGTTTATATATTTACTATAACTATGCAAACGTTGGCATCGGTCTATTTGACTTTGCTGGTTATTAGAGATTATTTTTTTAGTTACAGTGCCAACGTTTGCATGCTATAAGTATTGTTTTTAAACCAATTATACAATACAAACCAATTAGAGTCCATTAAACAAAAATTATAAACAAACCTAAATTACTATGAATCAAATTTTACAAAATGTGTTAGACAAATCTGACAAATGGAGATTCTGTCTAAAGTACTATCAGGAAAATCTCTTAAGGTTTTCTCTCGTAGTTGTGCTGACGATATTAACTAGTTCGTTAGCTTTTTCTCAAACTCAGGTGTCTGGAACTGTAGAAGATCCGGATGGCTTACCTTTAGTAGGGGTAAGTGTAAAGGTAATGGGCACCACGCAAGGAGTTGCGACTGATCCAAATGGTCGCTTTACAATTTCAGTTCCTAATCAGAACAGTGTTCTTGAATTTACCTATATAAGCTATCTTAAACAAGAAGTGACTGTTGGTAATAATAGAACTTTGAACATTGTAATGGAACCAGATGTTCAGGCTTTATCTGAAGTTGTGGTTGTTGGTTACGGTACCCAGAAGCGTGCTGAGGTTACAGGATCCATTAGCTCAATCAAAGGAGATGAGTTGGCTCAAGTACCGGCTCCGAATATTAGCGAATCGATGGCTGGACGGATTTCTGGTATAAGTATGCGTCCTAACGGTGGACAACCAGGTTTTGATAGCCCTGATATTCATATCCGTGGTATTGTAACTACAGGGGATAACAAGCCTTTGGTTATAGTAGATGGAATAAAACGGGATAATATGCAACAAATAGACCCGTCTACTATCGAAACTGTTACGATTTTGAAAGATGCGGCTGCGGTTGCTCCTTTCGGTATTGGAGGTGCGAATGGTGTTGTGTTAATTACAACTAAACGTGGATTGGTTGGAAAGCCTCAGGTTCGCTTGAGTTCTTCTATAGGTTTTTCCAATCCTACTTATTTGCCAGATATGTTAAATGCTCGTGATTATATGCTCCTACAAAATGAGGGTTATTATAACCAGAGCCCAAACGGTACAACGCCGCCTAATGATCCTGATTTAATTGCGAATTATGATCAGTTGCATAAAGACGATCCTTATAAATATCCTAATTCTAATTTTACTGAGCTGTTCAATAAGAATACTCCAACACAGAATTATTCATTAGATTTTAGAGGTGGAACTGAGAATGTTACTTACTATGCTAGTGTAGGATATTACGATCAAAAAGGGATTTTTGATCCGGTTGGTTATAACCGTTATAATTATAATCTTAATTTAGAAATGAAGCCTACGGCTACTACAAAAGTAGGATTTTCATTGCAAGGATCTATTTCGCGTATCGATGACATCGATGCTGATGAGACAACAGGTAATCACTTGTTCCGTGCTTTTTATAAATTCTTACCGACTCAAACTTTGATTTATCCAGGTGGAGAAAGATGGGGAGAGTCTTCTGCAAATAGTCCGGTCGGAGTTTTGAAATCTCCTGGATATAGAAAGGTAGATCAGAATACTTTATTGAGCACTTTATTTGTTGAACAACAAATAATTGACGGCTTAAGTGTAAAGGGTGTGTTTAGTTATGACCCAACTCAAATTAATAATAAGCTGTATCATGTGCCTTTTAAATATCATGTTATTGACTTGTCTACTAATCCCTATTCTTATACTGAAGCCATATCCTTACAAGAAGGTGGAGGTAAGCCTTATACTTGGCTTAGTTTAGAGAATAGCCGTAGAACTAATTATACGTACCAGGGATATATTAATTATAATAAGACTTTTAATGATGTTCATTCGGTGACAGGTTTATTGGTTGCTGAAGGGCGTCAATTTAAAGGAGATTTCTTTAATGCAAGAAGAGATAATTTTAGTGTAGGTATTGATGAACTAGGTTTAGGAAGTTCAAATCGCTTGGATTTCAACAATGACGGTAATTCAAACACAGGAAGTGAAGTAGGATATGTATATCGTTTGGCTTATGCTTATGATCAGAAATATATTTTCGAAGCAGCAGGACGATATGACGGACATTATTACTTTGCTCCGGGAAGCAGATGGGGTTATTTTCCTTCTTTCTCGGCAGCTTGGCGTATCTCTGAAGAGAAATTTATGGATGGTACCGATAACTGGTTAACCGATATGAAAATTAGAGGTTCATGGGGTAAAGCAGGGATGCTTGCCGGATCAGCTTTTCAATACATGACTGGTTATAGCCTAAGAGGAAATGCATATGCTTTTGGTAATGGTACTTTAGTACAAGGATCTCGGGTTGAAAGAGAGCCAAACCCTAATATAACATGGGAAATATCAACTAAGACTAACGTTGGTGTTGATTTCAATCTGTGGAATAGCAGACTTAATGTAGAGTTTGATTATTTTACAGAACGTAGAACTGGTATGCTTCTAGCTCCTCAAGTTACTCTTCCAGTAGAATATGGACTTGATTTATCTCAAGAGAATAAGGGAGAGATGAAAAATAGAGGATTTGAATTGAGCGCAGGAACCAGGGGTAGCTTTAGTGAAGATTTTAGTTATTCATTAAATGCAAATGTGAGTTATGCTAAAAACAGTATGATTGAAGTTTTTCAATCAGATGCAGAAGCTAATAACCCTAACCGTACAAGAGTAGGGCAGCCGTTTGGTACTCCATATGGCTTTAAATCGCTTGGATTGTTCTCTACCAGTGATGATACTAACGGTGATGGCATTGTGAACTCTCAGGATGGATACAACGTTCAACAGTTTGGTGATCTTCACCCTGGTGATATAAGATATGCGGATTTAAGTGGCCCAAATGGCACTCCAGACGGTGTGATTGATGATAATGATTTAACAGTCATTGGTAACCCAGTTTATCCTGCTTGGACATTTGGATTTACTCCTTCAGTTGAATGGAAAGGAGTTGGTTTATCATTATTCTTCCAAGGATCAGGTAAGTCAAATATCAATATCAGACAGTTTATGACTGTTCCATTTGAAAACAATGGAAGTAATACTGCTTATGAGTATTATGATAATCGTTGGACTCCTGATAATCAAAATGCTAAATATCCACGTTCTCTTCCTGCTCCTTATTCGAATAACACAAAGGCTTCGGATTTCTGGATGGCGAACACAAGTTACCTTCGTTTGAAAACTGCTTCTATCAGCTATAGAATTCCTGAAAGAATCACCAAGCAATGGGGAATAGGATCTTTGAGAGTATATGCAACAGGTCAGAATATGTTTACATTTAGTAAGCTAAAACATATAGACCCTGAAGTTGGATACTCTAATCGGGAAACCTCATATCCTGTTATGAAATCAACGACCTTTGGAATAGAATTGAATTTTTAAGATAATTTATTATGAAAACAAATAAATCAATATATAATCGAGTTAGACCCTTTATAATATGTTTAGGGATGATTCTCTTAATCGCATCATGTAAGCCAGACGAGTTCCTGGATAATGACAATAAGAGTAATTTAACTGACGTTACACAGTGGGCGAATGAAACAAATGCGGATATTTACTTGAATGATATTTATAGTGAGATTCCTAATAGATCAAGCATAACAGAAAATCTGGATTTTTATACGGATAATTATAATATTAGTCATTATTATACTGCATCCAATTGGAGAGTAGGTATGGCTATTGTACCATCATCCAGTACAGGTAATATTTGGGGAGGAACACAAGGTCCTACCAATGGATTTACTTGGCAGAATTTCTTTGTAAAGATCAGGAAGATTAATACCTATATACAAAAAATGACTGAGAATAAGGCTAATTTTTCTGAGAGCTATTTCAATCGTCGAATTGATGAAGCTAGATTTCTACGAGCCTATTTTTACAGTGAATTCTTTGTACATGTAGGAGGAATACCTATACTTACTGAGGTGTTGGATCGTGGTAGCATGTCACCAGAAGAGTTGCAAACACCGAGAGCTACTTTTGAAGAAACGTTTAATTTCATTACTAGTGAATTAGGAAGCATTGTTTCTAATGGGTATTTGCCGGTTAAAATGTCAGCAGGTTCACCTGATGCAGGTAGAGCTACTCTAGGTGCTGCGTTAGTAGTAAAGGGATGGATTGAGTTATTTGGTGCAAGTCCTCTGTTTAATACAGCATCACCATATTTACCTGATCCTGGCAAGTTCGTTCATTTTGGAAACTATGATCCAAATAGATGGGCTACTGCTGCAGCTACTAATAAAAAATTCATTGATGAATATGGAAACGGTAATCCTTATGGCTTATTCGATGATTTGGCGAATCTATGGAGAGAGTCGAATGAATATAACTCTGAAGTGATCTGGGACAGACAAATTGTAGCAAATACAAATATGGGTTCAAGTTATGAAAGATTTGGCGGGCCAACCTACGTATTGGGAGAATATCAAACATGGGGGAATTATAACCCAACCCAGGAATTGGTTGACCAATTTAGTATGGCAAATGGTAAACTAATTACTGACCCTACTTCAGGCTATGATCCTCAAGATCCATATAAAGACCGTGAACAAAGATTCTATGATTTCATTGTATTTGATGGAGCGCATTATAAATTGGATTGGATGCCTAGGGAGGAAATAATTCGTACCCGTATCGACGAAACTGTGCCTAATCCAGATAAAACAAACCAAATTGACTTGGCTGGTACAACAGATGTGGGAGATTCAGGTTACTATCAAAAGAAAAAGTTAAATCCTGATAAAGCTCCTGGAGATAATGCAAGTGGTCAGAATTTTATTTTCTATCGTTATGCAGAAGTTTTACTTAACTATGCAGAAGCAGCAAATGAAGCAAGTGGACCTATAGCAGGTGTTTATGACGCAGTTAATAAAATTAGAAACCGCGCAGGACTTCCAAATCTTGCAACTGGACTTTCAAAAGAACAGATGAGAGAAGCAATTTATAGAGAGAGAAGAGTAGAGCTTTGTTTTGAAGATAAGCGATTCCTTGACACTAAACGTTTAGCTCAGAATGAAGAAGTAATGGGTACACCTAGACATAATATGGTTATCCGTAATACAAAACCAGCTGATAACTCAGGTGTGTGGGTATATTCTGTTGAAGAGGAAAAGAAATATACTGTGAAGTTTTTACCTAAACAGTATATGAGTCCGATCCCACAAAATGTGATAGATCAAAATCCAAATATTGAACAAAACCCAGGTTATACAAATTAGATAAAAAATGAAACGGGATTGCTTGATTTTAAGTTAATCCCGTTTCTTATTACTGTTATTAATTGTTCATATAGAGATTCATGAATAATTTAATTTCAGAAACAGCATACATCTAAGGAGGTACTCTTAAGTTTATAACACTCTCATCATTAAAAGAGATTATTGCTCCTGAATATTATACTAATCGTCTATCAAATGAAAAATAAAATTACTTTATCACTTCTTTTTTGCTTTTTCCTAATCTTTTCATTCAATGAAAATTTATGGGCTAATTCAAATAAGATATTAGTCTTCAGTAAAACAGTAACATTTAGACATTCCTCTGCTATATCGGCTGGCCAAACAGTAATTCAGCAACTGGGTAAGGAGAATAACTTTGAAGTAGAAGTTACTGAAGATTCACAGGTTTTTAATTCTGAGAACCTCAAACAATTTGACGCTGTTGTTTTCTTATGTACGACTGGTGATGTTTTAAATGATGAGCAGCAGGAAGCATTTGAAAATTACATTCAATCAGGAGGAGGATTTGTTGGAATCCACTCTGCTACAGACACAGAATATGATTGGCCATGGTATGGTGAACTTATAGGGGCCTACTTTAAGAACCATCCTCGTGGACAACAGGATGTATTATTGAATATAATTGACGCGAATAATATATCAACATCTCATTTACCACAACAGTGGAAAAAAACTGATGAGATTTATAACTTTAAATGGATTGGTCAAGGGCTTGATGTTTTAATTACAGTTGACGAGAATAGCTATGAAGGTGGCCAGAATGGTGAATTTCATCCAATTAGTTGGTTTCATGCATTTGATGGGGGCCGTTCTTTCTATACAGCTTTAGGCCATGACGAAAAATCCATTACCGATCCTCTTCTTGTTAAGCATATTTTGGGCGGGATTAAATATGCTATGGGGCGGACGAAATAATTAAAATAATCTGAAAAATTAAATATGAAAAAGACACTTTGGATTTTTAGCATGATCATGATCTCCATGTTAATTATCACTTGTACAGCAATAAAATCAAAAGATACTAGCTTAGTAAACAACCCATACCCTGCAAGAACGTTCGATCCTAATCCTAGTTCTGAATATTTGTCTCCGGAAGAGAGTATGAAAACTTTCAATTTACCTCCAGGATATCATTTGGAGTTGGTTGCGAGTGAGCCAATGATAAAAGAGCCAGTTGCTATTGCCTGGGATGGTAATGGTAGAATGTTTGTTGCTGAGATGTTAACTTACATGCAAGATGCTAACGCTTCTGGTGAGCAAACTCCTGTTAGTCGTGTTTCCATGCTTGAAGATACTAATAACGATGGAGTTATGGATAAGAGTACAATATTTGTTGATAGCCTCTTACTTCCAAGAATGATATTATGTGTAAATGATGAAGTTTTTATAAATGAGACTAATAGTATAACTATAACCGCTTATAAAGATACAAACGGAGATGGTAAGGCAGATACGAAGAGAATCGTTTATGAAGATCCTAGTTATTCTGCAAATGATGCTAATATGGAACATCAAAGAAGTGGTTTGGATTGGAACCTCGATAATTGGATGTACATGACTTATGAGCCAATACGATTTAAGTATGTTGATGGTGTTTTGAAAGCAGATTCAATTATTAGTGGTTCGGCTGGACAATGGGGTTTAACGCATGATAATTATGGTAGATTGTTCTATTCTCGTGCTGGTGGGGAGATTGCAGTTCAAAGATTTCAGATTAATCCTGTATACGGTGCCCTTGATTTTAATGATCAATATAGTGACGATTTTAATGCTGTTTGGCCTATTATTTCTACACCCGATGTTCAAGGCGGATTACTCAGATTACGACCTGATAGCACGTTGAATCATTTTACTGCAGCAGCAGGCCAATCGATTTACCGTGGTAATGCATTGCCGAGTGATTTATTAGGTGATTATATAGTTGCAGAACCTGTTGGTAGACTAATAAGAAGAGCAAAAGTATTAAACTTAAAAGGTAAGCGAGTGGTTCAAAACGCTTACTATAGACAAGAGTTTATTTCTTCTACTGATATGAATTTCCGACCAGTAAATACCTATACAGGGCCAGACGGTCATTTATATATCGTAGATATGCATCGAGGTATTATTCAGCAAGGAAACTGGACAAGACCGGGATCGTTCCTTAGGAAGGTAATTGATAGATATGGATTTGGAGAGAATATTGGTCATGGAAGGATTTACCGTTTAGTTCATGATGGATATAAGTCTCAACCTCTACCAAAAATGTTAAATGAGACACCAACTCAGTTGGTAAGTCATTTATCTCATCCAAATGGATGGTGGAGAGATAATGCTCAAAAGGAATTAATAGTACGTGGTGATAAATCAGTAGTGCCACAATTGAAGAAAATCGTGACTGAATCGTCAAATTCGGAGACAGCACACTTAGCAAAAGTTCATGCATTATGGACTTTAGAAGGGTTGAATTCTATTGATGAAAATATATTATTAACAGCATTTAAGGATTCGCATGATCAAGTGCGGAGAGCGGCGGTGTGGATTAGTGAGCCATTTATTAAAGAAAATAATGCAAAGATAATGGATGCATTAAAAGGACTTAAATCTGACCCGAGTTATGATGTTCGGACGCAGCTTCTGTTATCACTTTCTGTCAATAAGGAAGCTTCTAAACCGTTAATTGATGCTCTTATGGCTGAGAATCCAAATAATGAGATGCTTAAAGCCACTCAGGCTTCATTAGACCAAACTGAAAACATTAGAAATTATGGAGTTAGGCTTGGTTCATTACCCGCTTCAGATCGTGAACATGTATTAAAAGGTTCTGAAATCTTCAGAGCATTATGTGCAAGTTGTCATGGAGATGATGGAAACGGACTTGCATCGAAGGTTGCTCCACCATTGGTTGGTTCAAGAAGATTACTAGGAGATAAGAATACAGCGATTCGAATAGTACTTAATGGTATTAGCGGTCCTATTGATGGCCACAATTATCCCGGTGGTTTTATGCCTTCTTTCGGAGATAATAATGACGAATGGATTGCTTCTGTTTTGAGTTATGCACGTTTTGAATTACGTGGAGGTCGAGGGAATTTTGGAAATCCTTTTAATAGAGTTTCACCTTTTATAAGCACAGAAGAGATTAGTGCTTTAAGAGAGAAATTAAAGTCTAGGACTAATCCATGGACAGTAGAAGAGTTGGAAGCTGAAGCAGCTAAAGAAAATTAATCTATAAATTGAATATCTGGATTGATGAATTGTACTATTGCAATTCGTTAATCCAGATATTCAATTTATGGTTTATAATTAATTGCTATTTCTGTATGGTGTTTTCATAAAGTTAATAGGTATTTATTTTATTTTATTGTAATATTTTTTAGCTTTACACACGCAATGCAAACGTTGGCGTTGTAGCTTGAAGAATCCGCTTAAAAAGGGAATAAATGCGGACATTATTTATTATTAGGAGATAGGATTTATGTTATTATTAGGAATTGATGTAGGTACATCGTCGATAAAGGTTTCTGTAGTTGATTCGGCTACTCAGAAGTGTATCGCATCAACTCAATATCCAGATGTAGAGTCGGAAATTATTGTAAAAGAAGCAGGATGGGCAGAGCAGGATCCTGAGACATGGTGGGAGCATGTTCAGAAGGCCATATTACGGCTTAATGAACAAGGTACTTATAATCCATTAGATATTGTCGCAATAGGTATTGCTTACCAAATGCATGGATTAGTTCTTGTTGATAAAGATCAGCGCGTAATAAGAGATTCTATTATCTGGTGTGATAGTAGAGCCGTTGAAATTGGGGATAGGGCTTTTAATGAAATTGGTCATGAACGTTGCCTGAGCCATTTATTGAACTCACCAAGTAATTTCACAGCAGCCAAGCTTGCTTGGGTAAAGGAAAATGAACCAGAGTTGTTTGAGAAAATAGATCAAATAATGTTGCCAGGTGATTTTATTGCTATGAAACTAACTGGTAATATAACTACGAGTATATCGGCTTTATCAGAAGGGGTTTTCTGGGACTTTAAGGAAAATCAATTATCAAAGGATGTAATTGAGTATTATGGCTTTGATAAAGAAATCTTTCCGCCTACTCAAAAAGTATTTTCATCGCATGGTCAGCTTAGTAAAAGTGTTGCCAATACTTTATCGCTAAAGAAAGGTATTCCTGTAACTTATAAATCAGGTGATCAGCCTAACAATGCGTTGTCATTAAATGTATTAAAGCCAGGTGAAGTTGCAGCTACTGCAGGAACATCTGGGGTAATCTATGGGGTAACCGATCAATTAGTTTACGACCCGGATTTACGCGTGAATACTTTTGCGCATGTGAACTATACTAAGGATGTTAGTCGCTTAGGGGTTCTGCTTTGTATCAATGGTACGGGAATATTGAATCGTTGGATTAAGAATAACTTCTTGTCTAAAGATGGATATGAAGGTATGAATAGAGAAGCTCGTGAAATAGCTGTTGGTAGTGAAGGTTTACGAGTATTGCCTTTTGGAAATGGTGCTGAAAGGATGTTAAATAATAAGATTATTGGTGCTCAAATAAATAATATCGATTTAAATAGGCATTCACAAGCACATATCTTTAGAGCTGTGCAAGAAGGTATTGCCTTTTCATTTAGGTATGGTTTAGATAGAATGAGAGAAATGGGGATTAAGCCTGCTATAATCAGAGCTGGTAAGGCCAATCTTTTTATGAGTGATTTATTCATTGACGCATTTGTGAATTCTACTGGAGTTCCGGTTGAGCTGTACCAAACTGATGGAAGTGTGGGTGCTGCTCTAGGAGCAGGTATTGGATATGAAAGCTTCTCTTCAGCAGAGGAAGCATTTGCAAATATTAAACCGATAAAGATAGTTGAGCCAAAAGCTAATACTTCTTACGAAGAAGTATATCGGGAATGGGAAGAGTTATTAATCAGAGAATTAAATTAATTTAATAAATAATTATTATGTCAAAAATAATATTGGGAAATCAGGAGTTTTTTAAAGGTATTGGAGAAATTAAGTACGAAGGATTGAATTCTGACAATCCTTTAGCGTATAGATGGTATGATGCAGATAAAATAGTTAGGGGTAAAACTATGAAAGACCATCTAAAGTTTGCCGTTGCTTACTGGCATTCTTTTAATGCTAATGGTAGTGACCCTTTTGGGGCACCAACCTTAAATTTTGCATGGGATAAGAAAGATGATCCTATTGAGCGTGCAAAAGATAAAATGGATGCTGCATTTGAGTTTATTACAAAAATGGATCTTCCATACTACTGTTTTCACGATGTAGACGTTGTTGATTATGGAAATGATATTGTAGAAAATGAACGGAGACTGGAAGCGATGGTTGCATATGCTCAAGAGAAACAAAAGCAAAGTGGTGTAAAGCTACTTTGGGCAACTGCAAATTTATTTTCTCATCCACGTTATATGAATGGAGCTATTACTAATCCTGATTTCCATGTTTTAACCCATGGTGCTGCCCAAGTTAAAGCAGCATTGGATGCTACAATCGCTTTGGGTGGAGAAAACTATGTGTTCTGGGGTGGTAGAGAAGGATATATGTCTCTTCTAAACACTGATATGAAAAGAGAGCAAGAACATTTTGCTAAGTTCTTACATATGGCAAAAGACTATGCTAGAAAACAAGGATTTAAAGGAACATTCTTTATTGAGCCCAAACCTTGTGAGCCAACTAAACACCAATACGATTATGATGCAGCCACTGTAATTGGCTTTTTAAGACAATATGATCTTTTAGGAGATTTCAAATTAAACATTGAAGTGAATCATGCAACATTAGCGGGACATACTTTCCAGCATGAACTTCAAGTGTCAGCGGATGCCGGTGCTTTAGGATCTATTGATGCAAACAGAGGTGATTACCAAAACGGTTGGGATACCGATCAGTTTCCAAATAACATTAATGAATTAACCGAATCTATGCTGATTGTTTTAGAAGCAAATGGATTTGGAGGTGGTGGAATCAATTTTGATGCTAAGATTAGAAGAAACTCTACTGATCCAGCAGATTTGTTCCACGCACATGTAGGTGGAGTGGATATATTCGCTAGGGCCTTAATTATTGCAGATCAAATATTAGAAAAGTCTGACTACTCGAAAATCCGCAAAGAACGTTATAGTTCATATGATAGTGGAACTGGAAAAGACTTCGAATCTGGAAAACTTAAACTTGAAGATCTACGCGATTATGCAATTTCTAACGGAGAACCAGAATACAGAAGCGGTAAACAAGAATTTTTAGAAAACCTTATTAATAGATATATATAATCTATTGCTTTGGAAGTCAGGATATCTTTCATAACATAACCCAACGAATGTTAATCAGGCTTTAATAGATTAGGATTCTTAGAAAGGATCAGAGAGTATTTTTTGGAAGATGGAATTCTGTTAGTAAAAGCAGTACGCTTATTCAAAATCCTTTATATTACAAGTAAATTTAAAGGGTTTTGAATTTTATTTAAATAGAGAATGAAAATCAATATAGAAAAATATTTGCTAGCTAGAATCGCTTTGATATTGCTTCCCGTTGGGTTATTCCTGAATGCTTGTACTTCTGCATCCAGCAAAGAAAATAACAATACTAAGCTTTTTGCCGATAGTCTTTTAACAGAGGCTCAAAAACGTTTACCAGAAAACGCAGTGCTTGGGCTTAAGACCCTATCTGGATTAGAAGTGAAGCTTATGGCTTCAGAGCCTATGCTCATTAACCCTACTAATATTGATGTTGATGAGCGAGGTCGAGTGTGGGTTACGGAAGCCTATAACTATAGATTCGAAATTAATAAAAATAAATCACGGCCCGAAGGAGATCGAATCCTGATATTGGAAGATAAGGATGGTGATGGTATTCTTGAAACAAGTACAGTATTTTATCAAGGTCCAGAAATTAATGCCCCATTAGGTATCACTGTATTAGGCGATAGAGTACTCGTTTCGCAAAGCCCTTATGTTTGGGCTTTCTTTGATGACAATAATGATGGTAAAGCAGATCGAAAGGAAATAGTATTTCAAGGGATAGGTGGAGACCAGCACGATCATGGAATGCATTCCTTTATTTTTGGTCCTGATGGTAAATTGTATTTTAATTTCGGGAATTCAGGAACCACACTTAAAGACAAGAATAATAATGTAGTGTTAGATCAGGACGGTGATGAGATTGGCCCTGGTAAGTATACTGATGGAATGGTATTCCGTTCCAATCCTGATGGCTCAAATGTGGAAGTTGTCGGTTATAATTTTAGAAATCCATATGAGCCAGCGGTAGACAGTTATGGTACTGTTTGGCAAAGTGATAATGATGACGATGGAAATAAAGGCGTTAGAATTAATTACGTTATGGAATTCGGGAATTTCGGCTTTAAAGACGAAATGACTGGAGCTTCTTGGGGAGCTGATCGGATTAATATTGAAGATTCGATTCCTATTAGACATTGGCATCAAAATGATCCAGGTGTAATACCTAATCTTTTACAAACAGGTTCCGGTTCTCCAACCGGAATGGTAATATACGAGGGATCTTTATTGCCAGAACAATTTCACGGACAGATGATCCATGCTGAGCCAGGGCATAATGTTATCCGTTCATATCCAGTTACGAAGAATAAAGCTGGGTATAGTGCTGATATTATAAATATCCTAACAGGTGATGATGATCAATGGTTCCGTCCTTCAGATGTAAGTGTAGCGCCTGATGGATCATTGATTATTGCAGATTGGTATGATCCAGGAGTTGGAGGACATCAAGTTGGAGATCTACAGCGCGGTCGTATTTTTCGTATTGCACCTAAAACTTTAATCAATAAATATAGAGCTCCCGTTCTAGATTATAGTACTCCTGAAGGTGCTATAATTGCTTTGCAAAATCCAAATAATGCTGTTCGTCGTCATGCGTTTCTTAGTTTGCAAAAAATGGGAAATAAAGCTATTCCGGCTCTAGAGAAGTTATGGAAAGCAGATAACGATCCTCGTATGCGTGCAAGAGCTTTATGGGTATTATCTAAGTTTCCAAATGGAGAAAAGTATATAGCTGAAGCAATTAAAGATCCTAATCCAGATCTAAGAATTACAGGACTACGGGCTGCCCGTCAGTTGGATATAGATATTATTAAGTACGTTAAATTATTAGTAAAAGATAAAGATCCTCAGGTACGAAGAGAAAGTGCTATAGCGTTAAGACATAGCAAATCTGTTGATGCTCCGGGTTTGTGGACAACTCTTGCTGTTCAGCACGATGGTAATGATAGATGGTATCTTGAAGCATTAGGTATTGGTGCCGATCGACAATGGGATAGTTACCTTGCTGCATATTTAAAGGAGGTTAAGAATCCTTTGGCGACTGCAGCAGGAAGAGACATCGTTTGGCGTGCTCGTACTAACAGTACCCTTCCTTTTCTTGAAAGACTCGTAGTGGATACTAAAACTCCTTTAAAGTCTCGTTTAAGATATTTACGTGCTTTTAATTTTATTCCTGGTGAGGAGAAAGTTAAAACTTTATTAGGAGTACTACAAGAAAACCAAGGCAAGGACGTTGAACTTAGTGCCTTAGTTTTAAGATTATTAACTGTAAAGGATATTGCTAATTCAGCAATTGCTGCAAATGCAATTAAGGATGTTTTACGGTCTACAGAAGGAACACAGGAATACCTTAACCTGCTGCGACAATATGAAATTACAACCGAAGACGCAAAAGTGTTGAATATGGTAGTAAGAAACGGAGATAAACCTATAGGTATTAATGCAGCAAGATTGTTGTTTCAATTAAATAAGGGGCAGGATCTGAAGAATGCTATTAATACTAATGAGACAGATAATGCATTAAATATTTTAAATGCACTTGGAAGGGTCGGCAATACAGAATCAGTTGACATATTATCAGAAGTAATATTATCTGATTCCTATAGCATGCCGATTCGTAATAAGGCAGTTGAAGTAATTGGTAAAAGTCGCGTTGGAGAGTCACGTGTAATGAAGCTGCTTAAGGATAGCCAATTGCCTGAAAATCTAGTATCCTCAGCGGTTGCTGGCTTAAGTGGAAGCCGTAGTCCTGGGGTTTATGCAGAGGCGAAAACATTTTTACCAGCATCATCGACAGAGTCGTCAAAGGGTGGTCCTATAAATCTTAATGAACTACTTGCTATATCTGGAAATGTTGTCAATGGACAGGCGGTATTTAGCAGAGCATGTTTTGTATGTCACCAAGTGAATGGTGCCGGATTAGAATTTGGTCCAGCTCTATCAGAGATTGGAACTAAATTGCCTAAACAGGGTCTTTATGATGCAATAGTTCATCCATCTTCAGGAGTTAGTTTTGGATATGAAGGTTGGCAAGTTGAGATGAAAGATGGCTCAATCTTGACTGGAATTATTTCCAATAGAACTGAAACTGATATAGAAATTAAATACCCTGGTGGTGCGATTCAGAAAATCAAAACCGCTGACGTGAAGACGATGAAAGAATTGCCAGGATCATTAATGCCTGAAATGGCTCAAACTTTCACAAATCAAGAGTTCGCTGACTTATTGGAATATCTTTCTTCATTGAAAAGTCAATAATCAGAGATCGGATATTAAAAAAGGTCATTTGTTAGAATATATTCTAAAGAATTATAATCTTTAAGGAAAATCAAAGTTTTTAATCGAAAACAGAATAAATCAAATATTATGAATAGGAAATTACGAATGGGAATGGTTGGTGGAGGCACAGATGCTTTCATCGGAGCAATTCATAGAATTGCAGCAAATATGGACGGTCTTGTAGAAGTTGTATGTGGTGCATTAAGTATTAATCCAGAAATAGCAAAAGAAAGTGGTAGGGTGCTGTTTTTGCCTGAAGATCGGGTTTATCTCAATTTTGAGGAAATGATTGAGAAAGAAAGTCAACTACCTGCTGATGTACGCATGGATTTTGTAACGATCGTTACTCCAAATTTTGCACATTTTGCTCCAGCTATGATGGCCTTGGATAAGGGATTTCACGTGGTTGTTGAAAAGCCAATTACGTTCAGTTTGGATGAAGCTTTGCAACTTAAAAAGAAAGCCGAAGAAACAGGATTGATATTGATGCTTACCCATACCTATTCTGGATATCCTATGGTTAAACAAGCCAAACAAATGGTTAAAGAGGGAGTATTTGGTAAAATCCGTAAAATATATGTTGAATACCCACAAGGTTGGTTAAGTACCTTAACTGAGCGTGAGGGAAATGCAGGTGCTGCTTGGAGAACTGACCCTAAAAAATCAGGTAAAAGCGGTGCTATGGGTGATATTGGTACTCATGCTGCTCATTTGGCAGAGTATATATCTGGATTAAAGATTACACATCTTTGTGCTGATTTAAATACAATGGTAGAAGGCAGAAGACTGGAAGATGATGGAAATGTGTTGCTAAAGTTTGATAATGGTGCAGCTGGCGTTCTTATGGCATCGCAAGTGGCTGCCGGCGAAGAAAATGCATTAAAGATTCGCGTGTATGGAGAAAAGGGAGGAATTGAATGGGCACAACAAGAACCTAACTCACTAATTGTTAAATGGCATACTCAGCCGACTCAAACTTATCGCGCAGGAACTAATGGCTTCTTATCTGATGTCGCTAAGTTCAACTGCAGAACACCGGCAGGCCATCCAGAAGGATATCTTGAAGCCTTCGCCAATTTATATCGTAGCTTCGCTTTAACTTTATCCGCGAGATTGGATGGAACAACTCCTTCAGATTTGTTAGATTTCCCTTCCGTTGATGATGGAATTAGAGGAATGGCTTTTATTGATAAAGTGATTGAGAGCGGAGAAAGTAATGAAAAATGGACAGTTTTTGAAGTAAATAATTAATTATGCAAACACTTAAAGGACCCGGTATATTTTTAGCTCAATTTTTAGGTGAAAACCCACCTTTTGATAACTTAGAGTCTATTTGTAAATGGGCAAAAAGTATTGGCTTTAAAGGAATACAAATCCCAACTTGGGCAAGCAGTTATTTTGATCTCAAACTTGCAGCAGAAAGTAAAGATTATGCACAGGAAATAAAGGGTAAAATTAACGAATGGGGTTTAGAAATTACAGAGTTATCTACACATCTTCAAGGACAGTTAGTAGCTGTGCACCCTGCATATGATGAAATGTTTGACGGTTTTGCACCACAACAATATCATAATAATCCTAAAGCAAGAACTGAATGGGCTATTGAGCAAGTAAAGTTTGCTGCTCAGGCTTCTCGGAATTTAGGTTTAAATGCGGCGGCAACATTTAGTGGAGCATTGCTTTGGCATACAGTATACCCTTGGCCACAACGCCCGGCTGGATTAGTTGAAACTGGTTTTAATGAATTAGCGAAACGTTGGCATCCAATATTAGATGTGTATGAGGAGAATGGTGTTGATTTATGTTATGAAATCCATCCGGGTGAAGATTTACATGATGGTGTAAGTTATGAACGTTTCCTTGAAAAGGTAAACAATCACGCCAGAGCATGTTTATTATATGATCCGTCACATTTTGTTCTGCAATCCATGGATTATTTGACGTATATCGATTATTACCATGAACGTATAAAAATGTTCCATGTAAAGGATGCTGAATTTAATCCAACAGGAAAGCAGGGCGTGTATGGAGGTTATTCTAATTGGGTTGACCGCGCCGGGCGTTTCCGCTCATTGGGTGATGGACAAGTCGATTTTAAATCCATATTCAGTAAGCTGGCAGCCTATGATTTTAAAGGTTGGGCAGTAATGGAATGGGAGTGTGCCATTAAACATCCTGAAGATGGAGCTATCGAAGGTGCTAAATTTATCTCCGATCATATTATTCATGTGACCGAGAAAGCCTTTGACGACTTTGCTGCAACAGGCAGTAATGAAGAATATAATAGAAGATTAATAGGATTATCCTAAAGGTAGATTATAAAAAAAGGGCATCAACACTATTGATGCCCTTTTTTTATTGTAAAATTTTAATCTTTTTTTACTGTTGACTCTCTTGGAATCAAGAGAGGATCAATGATAATCTTTGGTATTGGTTCAGCATAGAACTCCGGACTTTTTATGAGTTTAACGAATAGAGAAGCTGCCTGTTCACCCATTGCTATGTTCTGTTGGTCAATTGTAGTTAAGCGAGGAGTAATATAATCTCCAAAAGCTTCGTTTGCAAATCCAATAACACCTACATCTTCAGGTACTTTAAGCCCGTAAGATTTTAAGGCTTGTATTGCTCCTAATGCAGTATAATCTTCTGGGGTAACAATTCCATCAAATTTTTCTCCACTTTGATAAAGCTGTCGTACACAACTTTCCCCAAATTCTCTAGATGGATTGCCATAAAAAATCAAATCCTCTCTTATTGGTAAATTATAAAATTTTAATGCGTCAATGCTTCCTTTTAAGCGTTCTTGAAAGATGCTGATTTTATGATTAGTAGAGATAATAACGATGTCTTTGTATCCTTGCTTAATAAGATGCTCTGTTGCCATAAAGCCCCCTTTATAGTCATTAATACTGACATAAGGAATATCCGCATTTTCAATAATACGGTCGAAAAGTAACAATGGAACTTTTTGTTTACGTAAATCTGTGAAATGTTTATAGGAGGTTGTCTCTAAAGATATTGAAGCAATAATCCCGTCAACTTGCAGTTGAAGAAAGGTCTCGATTCCTTTTATCTCCCTTTTTACAGACTCACGTGATTGATAAAGCAGTAACGTATAGCCGTTTGCATTAATAACATGTTCAATACCATGAATAACAGAACTAAAGAAGCTAAGTTCTAGTCTTGGAATGATTAAGCCAATTACCTTTGTTTTGCCAGATCGTAGTGAAGATGCAATTTTGTTACGGGTGTATCCTAGGCGTTCGGCGGTTTCTCTGACTAGAGCTTTGGTATTCGTGCTAATGGCTGGATGATCATTTAATGCTCTTGCAACAGTAGAGAATGTAATATTCAACTCTTTAGCTATATCGAGTATGGTTATTTTTTTCAAAGTGAAATATTTAATTGTTTACTACTAATCTAATGATCTAGTGTCTAGCTGATTATAATATTGATTTAATATAATAGAAACATGCTATTATTTATATTGTGATATTATTAATAGAGTAAATATATCTAAATATTTGATAGTTTAGTCCTCTTCACTGTTTATCCCTCGTAAAATTCAGGTTTTCTAACAGAGAAATTCCCGTTTTAATTGTGAATTTTAAATAAATCCATATCTTTATGCAAACGTTGGCACTAATTTATAAATTTAATTAAATATTATGAAGTTTTTTATAGACACAGCAAATTTAGTACAAATTAAAGAGGCAGAAGCCTTGGGTATTCTAGATGGAGTTACAACAAACCCAAGTCTTATGGCGAAAGAAGGAATTAAAGGTGAAGATAACATCCATGCGCATTATCTTTCTATTTGCGATTTAGTAGATGGAGATATCAGCGCGGAAGTACTTTCGACAGATTTTGAGGGAATGGTTGAGGAAGGAAAAAAATTAGCAGCTATTCATCCTAATATTGTCGTGAAAGTACCTATGATTAAAGAAGGAGTAAAGGCTTTAAAGTGGTTTACAGATAATGGTATTAAAACGAATTGCACATTGGTGTTTTCTGCTGGTCAGGCAATTTTAGCTGCTAAGGCAGGTGCTACCTATGTATCTCCTTTTATTGGTCGGATTGACGATACCGGTTGGGATGGAATTAAATTGATCGAGCAGATTG
Source organism: Albibacterium sp. (assembly GCF_035514885.1). Taxonomy (NCBI): domain Bacteria; kingdom Pseudomonadati; phylum Bacteroidota; class Sphingobacteriia; order Sphingobacteriales; family Sphingobacteriaceae; genus Albibacterium; species Albibacterium sp. The sequence continues at coordinate 19,508 of NZ_DATJCH010000019.1, forward strand.
CAAGAATATATAAAATACAAGGATATAAAACTGAAATCCTTGCAGCTTCAATCCGTAATCCAAACCATATAATTAATTGCGCTGAAGCAGGTGCGCATGTTTGTACATGTCCGTTAGATTCCATATTAGGATTGTTAAAGCATCCTTTAACTGATATAGGAATGGTTCAGTTTTTGGCAGCAGCAGATAAAATGCAATAAGAAAGAAGATGACAGATATTAAAAAATTAGAGAGCATCGCCTCCCAAGTCAGAAGAGACGTTGTTCGCATGGTACACGGTTGCAGTTCAGGCCATCCGGGAGGATCATTGGGATGTGCCGATTATTTTACGGCCCTTTACTTTCATGCTCTGA
>NZ_DATJCH010000020.1:0-27624 GCF_035514885.1 Albibacterium sp.
AAAATAATGTGATATGAAATATAAGGACATAGGAGAATCAGAGAAATTAGACCAAGTAATCAAAGAGATGAAAAATATTTTCAGAACTGTACCATATGGCGTCGATCACACAATGAAGGTGTTAGAAAATACACGGACGATTATTGAAAGAGAAAATGTAGACAGTCAGACTGGTTGTATTATAGAGTTAAGTGCTGTTTTACACGACATAGGTTCTGTGGAAGCATTACGCAAATATGGATCAATGGAGGGACATCTCCAAGAGCAGGAAGGAGTACCAATTGCAAGAAATATATTAAATGAACATAATTATGAACCATTCGTAATTGAAAGAGTATGTTATATAGTTGGAAACCATCATACGCCTGAAAAAATAGATGGAAAAGATTTTCAGATTCTTTGGGAGGCAGACCTTATTGAAAACATGCAAGTTATGGATTGCACTAAGGACACAGAAACCTTAAGACAATTTGTTTCAAAAAAAATCAAAACACAAGCGGGTAAGGCGCTTGCTTTATGTAAATACAGTTAATCGGGGGAAATTTGGTAATGAAATTTATTATTTTATTTTTCCTGACATTCACGTGTTATGATATAGTTGCTCAAATACAGATACAAGTCAAAACAGAGTATTTAGGAGAATCAAGCTATAGGAAGACCGACGGTAACACCTATCAAAAAGTGGGAGATGCAAAAGGTTCCGCTGTAATTTATCAAGCGGATGTACACATTCCTCTGTCGGTGAAGCTAAATGAAAAGAATCGTCCTACAATATGGTCGATAAGCGGAAGATTTGCACAGGCGCGATTAAACAATCGTAATTTTGACGAACCTATAGTAACGGATAGAATTATGAATGTTGGCTTGAATCTAAATCATTTACGTCCTTTGAACGATAAATGGTCAATTATGGCAAGTATAGGTGGAGGCACATACATGCCGAGTACAGAGTTTTCCCAAATAAGATTTAAAAACACACTTGGTAGTATAGGAACAGTATTCATATATCATTTAAGGTCAAACTTGGACTTAGGGGTAGGAGCTGCTATCAATAACTCCTTTGGATATCCGATGTTATTTCCAGCACTTTATCTCAATTGGAAAATGGAAAGGAAATATAATGTTGAAATCAATGTTTTGGACGGCTTGGAAATGTGTTTCCGATATGACCTGAACAACATCTTCCGATTAAATCTAATCGGGGAGATGAATGGACAAACAGCTCTTTTAGAACAAGATGGAAAAGATAAGATTTTCTCGCATGCTTATATAATAGGAGGTGTTCGTCCAGAGATAAAAATTGGCGACAACATATTCTTAAATGTCACGGCCGGAGTTAACGCTTGGAGACCATCGCAAGTGACTGAAAGAACGATAAAAAGTATATTCAAAAAACAACAGTACTACTTTAAGGCTTCGCCCTACGTTGCTACGCAGTTAAAAATAGTGTTATGAATAATATAGGCTGATAACAAGCTGAGAGATTAAGTAAAAAATGAAATCTAAAACTTGTTATGGGTTTAACGAGAAATTTACAAAAAAAAGACCCTTATAATATGATATATACAGAAAATGAAGTGTTCGACTTAATTCTAAACTGTGAGCATATGCCCAAAGTCGTTCTCATGTGTGGACTGTCAGGATCCGGAAAAACCACATTCGCAAAACAGTTAGAATGTTATGGTTTTCATAGGCTATCGGTCGATGAAGAAATATGGAATAACTATGGTCAGTTCGGAATAGATTATGCTGAAGAAGAATATGATAAGCTATCAGCTTTAGCAGAAAAGGCACTGTTTATTCAGTTTTTGGAACTTCTAAAATCCAAACGGAATATAGTAGTAGACTTTAGCTTTTGGCAAAAGGAAAAGCGTAACGAGTTTAAGCGGATAGTGGAAACAAACCACGGAAAGTGGTTTCTTGTTTATATGAACCCTCCTATTTCGGCAATAAAAAACAGACTGAAAATTAGAAATAAAACTTTTGAGGCAAATGCCGCTTTTCCGATTACAGATTTCATCCTAAACAAATATATAGATGGCTTTCAAATTCCCGAACAAGAGAATCAATTGGAAATTGTATCTATATAAACACAGAAGGGTTGGGATGATTGTGCTTAATTTTGCTAAATTTGTTAGAAAACCTCAGGATGGATATCAAAATAATACAGCCTGTACCACCCCTCCGAAAGCATATTCGTTTTTTCTTTATAATGGAAAATACGAGCACTGCTTTTATTGGAAAATTCAAAATAATTCCCGAGGGCGTACCCGGTATGATTTTTCAGGAAAATCCCACGGTCTTTTACGATAAAGACAAGCAAACATTACCCCAATCTTTCTTATTTGGGCAAGCTACTCAGTACTCACAGCTTACGGCAACGGGTAGTTTTCGAAATATTGGCGTCAGTTTCCAACCCGCAGCTTTAAGTTCTGTTTTCAGAATAGAAGCAATTGAATTAACGCAACGACACACTGACATCAATGATTTAGTTAAAACCACTATAAATGACCAACTTCTAAATACACAAACATTAGAACAAAAAATAGCGGTTTTAGAACATTTTTTCTTACAACAAACAACAGACTGTAAAGGTGAAAATGATAAAGTAAAATTTGCGTTAAACCAGTTTCAAAAAGGTCAGGAATTAAAACAGGTGCAAGCCGATTTGAGAATATCAGAACGCTCGTTAGAACGTCTGTTTAAATCATATATAGGCATTTCCCCAAAGTTGTATTCAAGAATCTGTCGCTTTCAGTCAGCTTTAAAAACGCTAAGAACGGCTAACTTTAATGCTCTTACGGAAATAGCCTATTTAGAGAATTATTTTGACCAATCTCATTTTATCAGAGATTTTAAATATTTTACAGGCACGACTCCAAAGTCATTTCTTCTTAATGCAAACGAACAATTGCCCAATTTTCCGGAATTGAAGTTTTAGTACTGTCGGTTTTATCCAATTTTCAAAAAACGGGGGACTTTAACTTTGTTGAATTAATCAAAAACAGTTTAAAATGAAAAGAGTAATTGATTGGTTTGAAATTTATACATCCGATTTTGACAGGGCAAAGAAATTTTACACAACAGTATTTGACTGCGGATTTAAGGAAACGACAGTGAACAACGAAAGACACAGCCAAATGAGATATGCCATTTTTGAAAGCAGTGAAAACAAGCAAGAGATTGGCGGTGCGCTTGTTAGAATGGATGAAGCAAAACCCGGTATTGGCGGTGTTTTAATTTATTTTGCAACCGAAGAAATCAATACGGTATTAAACCGTGTTGAAGCTGCAGGTGGAAAAATTATTCGTCGAAAGTTGAACGTGGGGGATTTTGGTTCTATTGCTTTAATAGAAGATACAGAGGGGAATATGATTGGATTACATGCTAAAAAATAGCTTCATTATAATTGCACTTGATATTAATTATAAAATAAGGAAATGGGAATAGATAAAGTCATAAAGCCGGATAATACCGCAGTAAGAACCGCATTATGGAGAGCGTTACACGTTCAGACAGATGCAAAACCTCATATATTTGAAGATGAAATAGGATTCAAGTTAATTGCACCTGATGATGATTGGCAGGAACGGCCTGACATGAAATATACCAAGCGGCTGCGGGCTTCTATCGTAGCCCGTTCACGTTTTATTGAAGATATAGCTAAAGGGCAAATTGAAAAAGGAGTAAAACAATACGTTTTGCTTGGTGCAGGATTGGATAGTTTTGCCCAACGGAACACGGCCATAAGTTCCTATGTTGATATTTATGAAATTGACCAGCACGATACTTTGACTTGGAAAGAAGAAAAGCTGATTGAAAACGGCTATAAAATTCCCGGCAATCTTCTCTTTGTACCTGTCGATTTTGAAATCTCATCTTGGTGGGACGAGCTATTAAATAAAGGTTTTAATGTTGAACAAAGGGCTTTTGTATCTTGTATCGGTGTTACGCTTTATCTTACCAAAGAAGCGATTACCGACACACTGCAAAAAATGACTTTGCTCGCACCTGGTTCTACTATTGCAATGGCCTTTTATCTGCCATTGGAATTACTTGATGAAGAAGACAAGCCATTAATGGAAATGTCAATAAAAGGAGCGGCAGCTTCAGGTACTCCTTTTGTAAGTTTTTTTTCGGTTGAAGAAATTATAAAACTCGCTGAAAAAGTAGGTTTAAAAGAAATACAGACAATCTCCACAAAAGACATGACGGAAAAATACTTTAAGAACAGAACCGACAACCTTCTACCAGCAAGTGGAGAATTTTTTTTAGTAGCTAAGACCTGAAAAATACGAAAGAGAATACTTCCTTGCAACTGTGATGTAGTGATATAAAATGGCTGAAAGCAATGTTTTTACTGGTGTTTTACCGTAATTAACAAAGTTATGAGATATCCGCACAAAAACCGGTTTATTATAAAAACACTAAATTTGTATTTTCTTTTTCGAAAGACAGACTAAAAAGAGAATATTTTTATGGGGCACATCAGAGAATACTACGAGCGGATAATAAAATTACAGGAAACAGAATGGGAGTTTATAGCTTCCCACTTTGACAGGAGGCTTTTTGCCAAGAACGAAGTCATTACACAGCGGGGCGAAACAGAAAACTATCTTTTCTTTGTGGAAACAGGCATCGTTCGGTTCTATATTCCCCATGATGAAAACGAACTGACTTTTAATTTCTGTTTTGATAAAGAATTTACCTGTGCTTACAATTCATTCCTGACCCGGACACCATCTGAATACGAATTGCAGGCATTGGCGGAAACCGTGGTTTGGCAAATATCTTATGATGATTTGCAAAAAGTATATGCAGAGACCAAAGCAGGAAACTATTTAGGGCGTTTTGTGTCGGAGAAACTGTTTTTGCAAAAAAGCAAAAGAGAATTGTCGCTTTTAAAACATACAGCCAAAGAAAGGTATCTAAACCTGTTCAATGAACAACCCGATATTTTAAAATTTATTCCATTAAAATACGTTGCTTCCTATATCGGGATAACACCACAGGCGCTGAGCCGGATACGCAGACAAATTGCATAGCAATCGTAAACATCGTTGAACATCAACGGAATCCGTGCGCAAATACTTAACATAGGTTCATTGCCTTCCATGTTTATTCTTTGGAAATTTGTTGAAAAATCCAAAGAATAATGAAACGAGCCATCTTAGCATACGGACACCATATCTTAAAACAGAAATGCAACTACATCGAAAAGGATTATCCTGAATTGGATAAATTAATTGCCGATATGTGGGAAACTATGGAAAATGCCAATGGTTGCGGATTGGCATCACCACAGATAGGACTTCCGGTTAGATTGTTTATCGTGGACAGTAAATCAACTTTTGATAACCTCGGAGAAGAAGAGAGAAAGTTTTATTTCCCCCAAGATGATAAAGGCATAATGGAAACTTTCATCAATGCCAAAATCATCCAACGGTCTGAAGAACTTTGGGAAGACGAAGAGGGCTGTTTAAGTATTCCAAATTTATTCTACAAAGTAAAGCGGAATTGGGCGATAACGATTGAATATTATAATCGGAATTTTAAAAAGCAAATCCGTACATTCAGTGGAACGACCGCGCGAATGATACAACACGAATACGACCATACCGAGGGAGTTCTCTACCTCGATTATCTCAAGCCTTTAACAAAAAGGCTTATGGCTTCCAAACTTCAAAAAATCCTAAAAGGTCAAATTGTACCAGCCTATCCCATGAACTTCATACGATAGAAAAAGCAACCATTTTAAACATACTTACTTATGATAAATATTAGAAAAGCCGACATAGATGACGTGATAACTATTTCAAAATTGGGACGTATAACATTTTCAGATACGTTTGAGTCTTTTTTCAACGACAAGAACGACCTGTTGGATTACTTGGAAGACATTTTTTCGGAAAAAAGGATTCATGACAGTATACTAAAAGCGGAATCCATTTATTGGATTGCTTTCTACGATAGCATTCCTGTTGGTTATGCGAAAGTTAAACTGGACTTCACAAGCCAATTGATAATCCCACCAAAAACGTGCTATCTTGATAAGATTTATGTCGTAAAAAAATTTATAAGCAAAGGAATCGGTAAAGAACTGCATAAAATTTTAATGCAAGAAATAATTGCTTTGAAATATCAGCGTATTTGGCTCTCTGTATTAAAAGAGAATCAAAAGGCAATAAATTTTTATCACAAAAAGGGCTATCAGATAATAAGTCAGTATTCACAAAACATTGGTTCTCAGAAATTCGACTTTTTTGTAATGGCACTGAATTTAGACGAAAAAGCTACATGAATTTGCATACAGGGGCGCTGTTTGTAACTTCTATTTTGTCATTCACCCTTGAGATAAATAAGTTGCTATTGAAGTTGTTTCGGAACCCCGGTCTGATAAACAGAAACATGAAAACAGTAGAAAATTTTAGCACAGTACAACACTGTCTACAAAATTAACTTCGACCTTGAAGACGAAGAAAATATCCTTAGGATTGAGGCTAATAAAATTGAGGTTGAAACTGCCGATATAATCAAGTATATAATTGAATTGAGGTATAACTGTAAGCGAATAGAACAACTTTTAGCGAATTCTTATGTAATAATTTTCAAAGAAATATTCAACAGATTGAAAACTGATACCCCGTAACAATGCTTGTTGGGTTTGTCAGTGATTACAATGATGAAAGTTGTCTATTAGAAAATAAGAGATTAGACAAAGTGAAATGACATCTTCATTAAATCATATCATCTCGGAGATACAGCGAAAAGAAAATGCAATTTCGCTGTCTGCACCCAATATAATTGATGAAGCGTACCAAATGACAATATACCTACAAGAATTCTTGGGGTCGATAAGAGAGGATATTACAAAGCAAGGCTTTAAAAACCATTGGGAGGAAATCAATTTCTTTCGTAACATTAAGCCATACATCCTCTCCAAACTCATTTACCACAATAAGATATTTCGCATACAGACCGCTTGTCCTGTTGACGGAGGAAAGATGTACGCAAGTTATTTTTCAGAACAGTTACGGGAATTAAAACAGGAATATAGGGAGCATATCTACAATTCGGATTTTTACAGGTATTATCGTTCGGGAAGAACCGACCGTGATGAAACTTACTTTAGGTTGGGCAACATTAATTTCCACGATGGTCTGAATAGTTTTGTCTTTGAGATTGACCCACTGTTTTCAACCTACTATGATTACAAAGTGGCTCGGATAATAGCAAATGAGCTACTCTATATCTACATACTCCAAAAAATCAACGATGACGAAATAGCAGGTTCTCTTTCTGCAAGGGATATTTCATCCGATGGTATTCTTTGGACGGATAGCAAAAATGCCTTGATAGAACTGATTTATGCGCTGTATGCGAACGGCTCTATTTCATACGGTAAATTAGGAATACGCAAAATCAGTCTGACTTTAGAAAAATTATTTCAGATTACTTTGGGGGATTTGCACAATTCTTTCCATCGAATGAAATACCGAGCAGGTTCACGAACCGCATTTTTAGACCAACTGAAATCTTCTTTGGAAGAATATATGGACAAGGATTTATAGAGGTATCAAAAACAAACAAAAAGGGAAGCAAAGATAACGGATAACGATAACTGCGCACGCATAATGACTCCGCCACCCTTCGGGACTTATAGTGCTTCGTTATCTTATATCCGTTAGCAGAAAGGCTTCCTTTTTTTTCTGTTTTTTCTTTTGGAATGAATTTTAGTTTTTAATATTCCATAGCAGTAACTTCCGCACTTAGGGAGGTTAGCCTTTCTAAATCCTCAAGAAAATGTTTCGAGATTTGTTCGGTTTCGGCTACTATAAATTCAGCGGATTGCACTCAATCCGCTTTTTTTATGCCCTAAAGCCAGATTATTCTTTGTGGAGTGAGCAAGGTAAAGCATCAGTAAGCATAGAATAGATTAGCATTAATTGAAGGTGAAAATGCTATTAGAAACTTGTTGAGACAAATATTAACGGGACGAAACAAGTTTACTTAAGTGTGTTGCTTGGGTAATCATTTCAGCTTTTAGTTTTTCGGTGAACCGGAAAGAAGGTAAGTAAATGCTAAAGCTGGCAATTACTTTATTATCTCTAAAAATTGGAGTGGCCACACCTACAATTTGCACCGTATCTTCTATTAAAGCATAACCCTGACTTTTGATTTTCTCTATTTCCTCGAAGAAACCGATTCTCGAAGTCGCCTTTGGCCATGTGTTTTTATTGGGTAAACCATGTTTTTTGATATAAAGTTGAAGATTTTTTTCATCTAAAAAAGCAATCAGTAATCTTCCACTTGAAGAATCATAAGCTAATTTCTCCGTCGGAGTTGTGGCCTGGATTAGCTGTGTACTGGGTTTGTTGAAAATAATTTGACGTTTATCCTCTTTTAAAACAGCAATTAAGTAGTTCTCATCAATAGTGTTAAACTTATTGGAAAACAGATGATTTGCCCTGTCTATCACATCTCTAAAACCCAAACTTCCATTACTGATCTCTAATAATCGAGTGCCAATTAAATAACCTTTTTGACCATCTGCCTTTCTTAATAAACCTCGGCTAACTAGGGTTTTTATAATATTGGCACAAGTACTAGTGTTTAAATTTAAATCTTGAGCAATATTGCCCATTAATTTAGGTCGACTTATTTCCTCTGCAACATATTCTAAAATATCTATTGATCTATTTACAACTTGTATCATTTGTGAAATTTTAAACCAAATCTGCATAATAAAATTCAATGATGTAAAATTTTTGCTTTATATAATGCGATTATTTATTTTGGCTATTTACCAATATAATCAAAATTTAAAATCATATTAAAGGAAGAGTGTGTTTAATCTTAAAGGAAAATCAGCAGTAATTACAGGTGGTGGTAGCGGAATTGGTAGAGCTATAGCTCTACTTTTTGCAAAACAAGGTGCAAAGGTGTATATTTTAGAATTTAATGAGCAATCTGCACAACAGACGGCGGAGGAAATCAATCAATTTGGAGAAGCATATGCATTTTCATGTGATGTGAGCAATCAAGATCAGGTTTTGGATGCCTTTAATAGAATGGATAAGGTAGATATCTTGGTAAATAATGCAGGTATTGCGCATATAGGTAACCTAGAGAAAACTGCCGAAGCTGATTTTGAAAGAGTTTATCAGGTAAATGTAAAAGGAGTTTACAATTGTTTATATGCGGCTATTCCTTTAATGAAAAAAATAGGAGGAGGAGTAATTTTAAATATGGCATCTATCGCTTCCGTAGTGGGAGTTGCTGATCGTTTTGCTTATTCAATGAGTAAAGGTGCAATTTATGCGATGAGTATGTCAGTAGCCCGCGATTTTATGGTAGACGGCATTCGTAGCAATAGTATTTCCCCGGCGAGGGTACATACACCTTTTGTTGATGGGTTTATCACTAAAAACTACCCTGACAACCAAAAAGAAATCTTTCAAAAATTATCTAAAAGTCAGCCTATAGGACGCATGGCAAAACCTGAAGAAGTGGCTACATTAGCGCTTTACCTTTGTTCTGAAGAAGCTGGCTTTATTACCGGGAATGATTATCCAATTGATGGAGGATTCATTAAATTGAATAATTAAAAACAGAATATCTAACTCTAAAAGAGATTATAAATATAAAATTAAATAACTAAATAAAATGAAACTGATAAGATACGGGCAAAAAGGAAAAGAAAAGACTGGGATAATAATTGATGGTAAAAGATATGATACCACTGCTTTTGGAGAGGATTATGATGAGAAATTTTTTGAAACGGATGGTATTAATAGGTTGGCTTTTTTTATTGATAAAAACAAATCAAGTCTTCCCATAGTTTCAGATGATGAAAGATTAGGAGTACCAATCGGTCGCCCGTCAAAAATAGTTTGTCTTGGTTTAAATTATGCCAAACACGCGGAAGAAACTAATGCGGCGGTACCTAAAGAGCCTATAATATTCTTTAAATCCACTACATCGCTTGTAGGTCCAAATGATAATATTATGCTTCCAAAAGATTCTTTAAAGACAGATTGGGAAGTGGAATTGGCCTTCGTGATTGGTAAAAAGGCAAGCTATGTTTCTAAAGAAGAAGCATTAAATTATGTTGCCGGCTATGTTTTACATAATGATGTAAGTGAAAGAGCTTTCCAAATGGAACGTGGCGGACAATGGGCTAAAGGTAAAGGTTGTGATACTTTTGCACCGCTTGGGCCATGGCTGGTTACTGCAGAAGAAATTACAAATCCTAATAATTTACGTCTTTGGTTAAAGTTGAATGGTAAAATAATGCAGGACGGTAATACCAATGATTTTATCTTTGACATTGCCTCTGTTGTTTCCTACCTTAGTGAATTTATGACACTTTTACCTGGTGATGTGATTTCTACTGGAACTCCACATGGAGTGGGCTTAGGGTTTAATCCCCCGATTTATTTAAAAGCAGGAGACGAAATTGAGTTGGGAATCGAGGGTTTGGGAGAAGCAAAACAAACGGTTATACCTTATACTAAGAGTTAAGGAGTAACCATGTTCTTGGGGTGACATCATATTTAATATCATTAAAGTTAACATAAATAGATTAATGGATTTAAACTTAAAGGACAAAGTCATCTTAATCACAGGCGGTGCTAAAGGTATTGGTTTTGGAATAGCGCAAACTGTAGCCAACGAAGGTGCAATTGCAGTAATTATTGGTAGAAAAGAAGTCGATAATAAAAACGCAATTGATTTAATTATGAAAAATGGAGGTAAAGCATTTGGTATCGAAGCAGAATTAACTAGTCCGGAATGTTGCGAAAAAGCGGTGCAAAGAACAATAACTGAATTCGGCAGAATCGATGGTTTGGTAAATAATGCGGGGTTAAATGATGGAGTTGGTTTAGAAAATGGAAACTATGAAGGTTTTTTGCAAAGCTTGCATCGAAATCTTATTCATTATTATTTAATGGCGCATCATGCTTTGCCAGAGCTTATTAAATCAAAAGGAAGTATTGTTAATATTTCTTCAAAAACAGGAGAAACTGGACAAGGAAATACATCTGCTTATGCAGCATCAAACGGCGGAAGAAACGCATTAACCAGAGAATGGGCAGTTGAATTACTAAAATATGGCATCAGGGTAAATGCATTGGTTGTTGCCGAATGCTGGACACCACAATATCAAAATTGGATTAAAACATTAAATAACCCACAAGAAACATTGAACAAAATCACGGCTAACATTCCATTGGAGAATAGGATGACTACTACTCAAGAAATAGGAAATGCTGTTGCGTTTTTATTGAGCAATAAATCAAGTCACACCACCGGTCAAATTATATATGTTGATGGGGGTTATGTCCATTTAGACAGAGCTTTAGTTAATGCTTAAATCATATAAAAATAAATGAGGTAACGTTTATAAAAAATTACATACTTTAAATAAAAGCCTATATGTATCTCTGTAATACCTCTTATTTTCCCCAACATTACTCCCCAATCAAAACTAACTAGGTGATTCATTGTTTTTTATCTGACTTAGTATATTAATCAAATGAAAATATGAATCAAATCAAATTCTTTGTAGTAGGCTTCATTAGTTTATACTTAATCAGCTGCCAGCAACCGACCCAAGAAACACGTAGCGAAGAAATAAAAACAGATAGTTTCTCAGTTGTACAGCCTGACACTACAGCAGCTATCGATACAACCGTAAATATTCAGGAATCAGAATCATCCCTAAGCAACAAAGCTGCTGATTCCACTCGATTTAAAATTCGTGAAGGAAAGCATTATCTGAGTTTACAATGGATAAGCTGGGAGGTTTTGGGAGAAGCGGAGATCAAATACCTCGGAGATAATAAATACAGCATTGTAGGTCAACAACTTAATTCTAAGAATAGCGACTATTTAAAAATCAGCGGAACGCTAGAGCCTGTATCAGATAAAAAATTAATTTTTGAAGGAACCATTGAAACTCAGGTTGAGCATCTGAATGAGGGAAAACCCTGCGTAAAAGAGGGTAGCAGGTTTTTTGAGTCAACAAAAAATAGAAAATATTGGCGCCTGCAGGATATGGAAAATTGTGAAGGTGGAATGGTTGTCGACTATGTAGATATCTATTTTTAGTAACAGAGCTACATGCGAAATTTTAAAAAGGTAGCCTATCGGGCTACCTTTTTAATGAAGCCATATCAATCACAAAGCGATATTTAACATCACCCTTCAAAAGCCGTTCATAAGCTGTATTTATATCCTGTATGTTTATTAGTTCAATATCGGATGTGATATTATGCTTGCCGCAAAAGTCCAGCATTTCTTGCGTTTCAGCAATACTCCCAATGGTTGATCCGGCAAAGCTTCTACGAGTGGGGATGAGACTGAATGCAGCAACCGGAAGTGGATGTTCCGGAGCACCCACTAAAGCCAAGGTGCCATCAACTTTTAACAATGCTAAATAGTCATTAATATTATGTTGTGCTGACACGCAATCCAATACAAAATTCAAAGTATTAACGTTGGCTTTCATTTGTGCTTCGTCGGTAGATAGAATCACTTCATCTGCCCCTAAACGTTGGGCATCAGCCACTTTTGAGCTTGAAGTGGTAATCACAACTACATAAGCGCCCATCGCCTTTGCTAATTTCACACCCATATGACCCAGTCCGCCGATACCTACAACACCTACTCTCGTTCCCGGCCCTACGTTCCAATGTTTCAGAGGCGACCAAGTAGTTACACCAGCACATAGCAAAGGAGCTGTAGCCGCCAGATCAAGATTTTCTGGCACTCGTAATACAAAGTCCTCTTCTACTACTATACGTTCCGAGTACCCGCCAAAAGTTTGTTTGTTTAAATGTTTGTCATGGCCATTGTATGTCTGAATGTTCCCTTTCTCGCAATACTGTTCGCTGCCTTTCTTGCATTGTTCACATTCGCGGCAACTATCTACCATACAGCCTACAGCTGCAATATCACCTACCTTGAATTTAGAAACCCCTTTGCCGATCTTGGTAATACGACCTACAATTTCGTGTCCCGGTACATTCGGATAGACGGTTCCATGCCATTCATTTCTGGCAGTATGTAAATCGGAATGGCAAACGCCACAAAATATGATATCTATTTCTACGTCTCTGTCGCTTACTTCACGACGTTCGATGGTTAACTGTTTTAAATCTGCTTCGGGCGCTTCAGTGCCGAACGCTTTTACTGAGAATGTATTCATAATCGAAGTTATGTTATAGTTTTCTATCTATCTTTATGTAAATGTAATATTTATTTTTTTCTAATTGCTTGATCACTTTAGCAGGGATACCGCCTACTACAGTGTTATCTGGAACGTCTTTTGAAACTACCGCACCCGAGGCCACAATAGAATTCTCGCCAATGGTTACATCAGGTAATATTATTGCGTTTTGCATCAATCCAAGCATTTATTAGCTCGTTTGTGATATTGCTTATTGTTATAAATGATATTACACACTTATGTAGAGACTACTTTAGGTTATATTTGATATTATGGGAAACCACTCTCATAGCGCTAAAACAATTGAGAATAAATTAAATTTAGAATAATGAAGAGAATATTTTTAATTCCGACAATGGTGTTTGGTTTATTTATAACAGGATGTGCGGGAGGTGCATTAAAAGGCAGCATGCAGCAGGAAGCTGAGGTCTCTCATGCAGACATGGAAGGACATGATCTGGAAATTCATTTAGAAGATGAATTAATTCTGGATAATGGGAAAAAGTGGACTGCAAATCTGGAAACAAACAAGGGTATTGACCAAATGCTTGCAATAATTAAAAAAGAGGAAAGTAAAGAACCACCTGCTTATATGGCGTTGAAGGAAAGTTTAGATCAAGAGTTTAACATCATATTAGAAAAATGTACGATGACTGGAGACTCGCATGACCAACTACATCATTACCTCATACCCTTGAAAGCAAAGTTTGAGAAGTTAGACGCTGATTCTAATAAAGAAACCATCGAGGAGATAAAAAACCATTTGTTGGTCTATTATGATTATTTTGAATAGTAAAGATCCATGAACATCGGATTTGTTTTGTAGGATATAAATAAACTGAATTTTTTAAATTATTATATTATGAAAAGATTAAAAAATAAAGTCGCAGTAATAACCGGCGGTGCCGGTAGTATTGGTAAGCAGACAGCTAAAGTTTTTTTAGAAGAAGGAGCTAAGGTTTTTTTGGTTGATTTGACCGAAGATGAACTCAAGAATGCAGTGGAAGAATTAGGTGGGGAAAACGTTCAATATTGTGTTGCTGATGTTAGCAAATCAAGCGATGTTCAACGTTATGTGAATCAGGCGGTAGCAGCAAATGGAAAAATTGACGTATTCTTTAATAACGCAGGTATTGAAGGCCTGGTTAAACCTATTGAGGATTACCCCGAAGAAGTATTTGATAAAGTGATTGCTGTTAACGTAAAAGGTGTTTGGTTGGGTGCTAAATATGTTTTGCCTCAAATGAATGATGGCGGTAGTATGATTATATCCTCTTCGGTAGCAGGTTTAAACGGAAGTCCGGGGGTAAGTGCTTATATTACAAGTAAACACGCCGTAGTAGGAGTGATGAGAGCTACCGCGGTAGAAGCTGCACCTAGAAAAATACGTGTAAACTCAGTACATCCATCACCAGTCGATAATAGAATGATGCGCTCATTGGAAGAGGGTTTTGCACCTGGAGCTGCTGTAGAAGCAAAGAAAGAACTGGAAAAGACAATTCCTTTAGGTCGCTATGCCAAAGTAGATGAGATCTCCAAAGCAGTATTGTTTTTAGCTAGCGACGATAGTCAGTTCATAACTGGAACTACGGTTGTAATAGATGGAGGATTAAGTGTTCTATAACTTATGATCTACAGACATTGTCCGAGACTTGTCTATACCTCGTAATACATACAAGCAAAGTAGTAGAGTTATTCAAGCGTTATGTCTACGCTTTTCTGCTGAAAAAGCGTAGACATAACGCTTGAAATTGCCAGTAAGTCTACTCGGATGTATTACGAGGTACGTTCTTGTTATTGTTCATGTCTTATGATGAGTCCTGATCGATTGTACAAATTAGAAATGTTTTGCAATCGGTTGCATCTAATGGTTTTTTTAATATCTTTATCTTTTAGAACCTCATAGAGTAGATAATTATAAACTTTAATCCACTCTCTAAGTGAGAGACTGTATTACAATGCCAACGTTGGAATTTATTTAAGTATCTTAAATTTAATTATTAATAATTCGTTGATGTCTGAGCTTATCATACAAAGACGTCAGCATTCATCATAAATGTGATAATGAAAAACAATAAACGATTGTTTATACCCGTAGCGCTTATCATGGCGGTTTTAATGTTCAGTAGTGAAAGAGCGTTTTCTCAGGAGAATAATCCTAAAACTTTAAAGGAGGTTTTCAAAGGTGATTTTGTTATTGGGACTGCATTAAACAATTGGCAGATTAATAAGACGGACAAGGTTATGGATTCCTTGATCACTAATCAATTCAATGCAATTACGGCGGAAAACGTAATGAAATCAGAAGAGGTTCATCCTAAATGGGGTGAGTTTCATTTTGAAGATGCAGATAAGTTTGTGGAGTATGGAAAGCAAAACAACATGTATATTGTGGGACATACAATGGTCTGGCATAGTCAGTTGCCTGATTTTGTGCATGCAATAACAGATCCGGATTCTCTTCGCCAGTTCATGGATATGCATATTAAAGCTGTCGGAGAGCGATATGCATCGTCAATAGACAGCTGGGATGTTGTGAATGAGGCTTTGAATGAAGACGGCACGTTGAGAGAGTCAATATTTTACAAATTACTGGGTGAAGACTATATAGTGGAAGCATTTAAGAAAGCTGCTGTTGCAGCACCGAAAGCTGCTTTGTATTATAATGACTATAACATTGAGCAGCCTAAGAAGCGAGCAGGGGTTATTAGATTGATTAAGAAATTGCAAGAGTCCGGCGTACGGATCGATGGAATAGGAATACAAGGGCATTGGAATATAAATGATCTAGATTTAAAGGTGATAGAAGAAAGTATTCAGGAGTATGCGAAATTGGGAATGAAAGTAGCGTTTACTGAACTCGATTTAAGTGTACTGCCAAATCCATGGGATATGCAGGGTGCTGACGTAAACCAAAATTTTGAAGAAGGAAAGGATATGAATCCATATCCTGATCAGTTACCCGATTCGGTAGGTGCAGTATTAGCAGATAAATATGAGCAGCTTTTCAACTTATTTCTGAAGTACCGTGATGATGTTAGCAGAGTTACTTTATGGGGAGTAAGCGATCGAATGACTTGGCTAAATAATTTCCCTATCCGAGGTAGAACAAACTATCCATTGCTGTTTGATCGAAACAATCAACCAAAGGAGGCATTTAATCGACTTATAAACATTAAAAACAATTCAAAATAACATTATATGTTAGACGCAAATACACAGCAGAAAGTTAGTGAAAAACTAACGGTAGTAGAAAAAGTTGGCTATAGTCTGGGAGACTTAGCAGCCAACCTGGTATTCCAGACATTAATTACATATCTGGCTTATTTTTACACTGATATTTATGGTTTAAGTACCACCCATGCTTCTGCTGTGATATTATTTGTGGGATTAGTTGCAGCATTTGTATTTAACCCTATTATGGGGGCGCTTGCAGATAGAACGGAATCGAAATGGGGAAAATTTAGGCCTTGGGTATTGTGGACAGCCATTCCGCTGGGTATAGTTGCAATACTAGCATTTAGTACTCCAGATTTTTCATATAAAGGAAAGCTTATTTATGCAGTGGTTACCTATACATTGTTACTGCTTTTGTATGCAGCCAATAACCTTCCTTATTCTGCATTGAGCGGTGTTATTACTGGCGATATGAAACAGCGGAACAGCTTGTCTTCTTATCGTTTTGTTGCAGTTATGTTTGCACAGTTTTTTGTGCAGGTATTTATGCTACCCATCATCGAATCTGCAGGTGGAGGTGATAAGGCAATTGGGATTGAAAAGGTAATGACCTGGTTGGCAGTAATCGGTATGGTTATGCTGTTGATTACATTTTTTACCACCAAAGAACGTATCGTTCCTAAACCAGAACAGAAATCAAGTTTAAAGGAAGATTTAGGAGACTTGTTCAGGAACCGGTCATGGGTTATTATGTTGATACTAACTACCTTGTTGTTTGTTACCTTGGCAATGAAAGGTGGAAGTTATGTGTACTATTTCAAAAACTATGCAGATGTAGACAGTTTGGCAAACTTTGTTAATCCAATAACGGGTACGCTTGCAGGTCTTAATATTAACTTTTTTGGTGAAGATCCTACTTCTGCCGGATTTGGCTTATTTAATGCGGGAGGAATTATCTTTATGATTGTAGGTATTACTTTCTCGAAAAGGTTTGCTGATCGATATGGAAAGAGAGATGTTTTTGGTGTTGCATTGTTTATCTCAACGCTCTTCATATTCCTTTTCTATTTCTTTCCACCGCAGGCTGTAGGACTTATGTTTGGTTCTCAAATCTTACACGGATTTTTCTATGGCATCACAATACCATTGCTTTGGGCTATGATCGCTGATGTGGCTGATTATAGCGAATGGAAAAATAATCGCCGGGCTACCGGTATTATATTTTCGGCCATGATGGTAGGATTGAAAGTAGGACTTAGTGTTGGAAGTTCGTTGTTAACATGGATTCTCGGACTTTACAATTATATTCCTCATAGCGATTTAATACAATCAGCATCTGCGATACATGGAACTAAACTATTAGTAAGCATTTTTCCATCTATTCCATTTTTAATTGCAGTTGCACTCCTTTTCTTCTATAAAATAGATAAGAAAGTAGAAGTGCAGATAGAAACAGATTTAAAACAAAGAAGAAACTCATAATTATTTATATTAAAAATTCATAGCTATGCCGGAAAAACCGATTGATCATATTGATTTTGAAGAATTGAACACAAAGGCTATATCAAAGCCATTGGTAACACATGTTTATACAGCTGACCCGTCAGCGCATGTTTTCGATGGAAAGATCTATATATACCCATCACATGATATTGATGCAGGAGATGCTTTTGATGACTTGGGAAGTCATTTTGATATGCAAGATTACCATGTTTTTTCCATGGATAATCCTGAAGCAGAAGTTGTAGATCATGGTGTGGCTCTACATGTTAAAGATATACCATGGGCTGAAAAGCAACTATGGGCGCCAGATGCAGCACATAAGAACGGAACGTATTATCTGTTTTTTCCTGCAAAAGATTATGAAGGGATTTTTAGGATTGGTGTAGCTACAAGTAGTTCACCTGCAGGTCCTTTTACTCCTCAACCAGAGGCAATCAAAAATAGCTTCTCTATTGACCCGGCAGTGTTTGAAGACGATAATGGCGATCATCTAATGTATTTTGGTGGTATTTGGGGAGGCCAGTTGCAGCGTTGGCAGACAGGTTCTTTTAAGGCTGAGGGCGAAGGGCCATTTGATCATTTACCAAAAGACGACGAGCCTGCCTTGTGTTCAAAGGTTGCCAGATTAAGAGATGACTTATTGGAGCTTGACGAAGAACCAATGGATGTGGTTATATTAGATGAAAATGGTAATCCTTTACTGCAAGGTGATAATGAAAGAAGATTTTTTGAGGCACCTTGGGTACATAAATATAACGGAAAATATTATTTCTCGTATTCAACTGGAGATACTCATTATATCTGCTATGCGGTAGGCGATAGTCCGTACGGTCCTTTTACTTATCGAGGTAGAATCTTGAATCCTGTGGTAGGCTGGACTTCGCATCATTCCATTGTTGAGTTTCAGAATAAATGGTATTTATTTTACCACGATTCTATTTTGTCTAAGGGAGTGACTCATCTGCGTTCTATAAAATGCACTGAGTTGACCTATGACGAGTCAGGTAATATACATGTCATAGATCCGTACGGATAAAATAATTATCAGAGCGTTGTAGATTAGATGTTGCAAATTTAACTCTTGAGGAATGAAAAGATTATGTCTTATTTTCATTTTGCTTAATACGGTTATGTCTCTACATTCGCAAACATTGTCAAAAACTGAAGTTAAATATGATTACTTGGTATACCTTCCCAAAGATTATCAGGAGAAGGAGTACCCGGTAATCATTTATCTACATGGAAGTTCGCATCGTGGTAATGATTTGAATAAGCTTAAGCAATATGGGTTGCCGCGTGCAATTGATAAGGGTCAGGAATTTGAGTTTATTGTTATTTCTCCTCAATGTCCGGATGGCAAACTTTGGTCAACTGAAAGCTGGTTTGAACCTTTATATGAAGAATTGACCGACAAATATCGGATTGATACAAATCGTATTTATCTCACTGGTGTAAGTATGGGTGGCGGAGGTGTATTCGACGTCGCAAAGGATCATCCTGATAAGTTTGCGGCATTAGTTCCCTTATGTGCATGGGCCAGCGGTACTGAGAGGATATGCAATCTTAATAATATCCCAATATGGACCTTTCATGGAACAGAAGATCATGTTGTCCCAATCTCACAAACGGTAAGCAAAGTAAATGCATTAAAAGCGTGTAATGGTGATATTCAATTTACCATACTTGAGAATCAGGGGCATGGAATACAGTGGCTTTATGAAAATCAAGAAACTTATGATATTTATAAGTGGATGCTGAAGCATAAGAAGCAGCATTAACTTTACTCTTGTAATAAATCCCTTTGCAAAAACAGTATACCTAAAAGCCTTTCATTGTCTTATAATCTATTTGTAATTAGTCTTAATAATATTAGCTTTGCAGGGCTATTCAGTTATTAGTTAATTCTATTATAAATAAATCAATTTACAATGAATTTTATTTACATAGTTTATGGGTTAAGCAGGTTGTTACACAAAAGCTTTACAAAAGAATGGCAACCTTTTCTTACCTATAAGCTAGCATTTGCTGTTTTATTTTTTGTTCTATTTGTGGGTATAAGTTCTGCTCAGGCTCAAGAACAATCCGTAACCGCTGAAACGGGTAGCTTAACTGGTCAAATAGTTGATGAATATGGATATCCTGTAAGTTTTGCATCTGTTCGTTTAGATGGCAATTCTGGCACTCAATCCGATTCTAATGGGAATTTCTCCTTTTCAGATATACGCATTGGCCGACATGAAGTCTCTGTAACATCAGTAGGTTTTCGTAGAACAGATAAAACAATCGAAGTATTGGCAGATAGCACTTCTCAATTACAGATTGTATTAAGCAAAGATGTAGAATTAAAAGAAGTAGTAGTTACTGCCGGTAGAAAACCGGAAAGTATTGATGAGGTGCCATCCTCCATCAGCATATTAACTGCACGTGAAGTACAAGCTCAAAGTGTCGTAAATCCTTCTATTGCTTCGGTATTAGGAAATACAATTCCGGGTCTGGGTACTGCCACAAATAAAGCTACCAACTCAGGTCAGACTTTGCGCGGTCGTCAAGTATTGGTTTTAATAGATGGTATTCCACAATCAACCCCTTTAATGAATGGGAGTCGTGATATTCGTACTATTGATCCTGCTGTAATAGAGCGTGTTGAAGTTATTAAAGGTGCAACTTCTATTTATGGGAACGGATCAGGCGGTGGAATTATCAACTTCATTACTAAAAAGCCTGCTGCCGGGAAAAGGATTAGTGGTACTACATCCATTGGTTCTAATGGAAATGTTGTAAATACAGCCAATACCGTTGGATATAGGATTTCGCAACTATTAGCTGGTACAGTAAATAAGTTCACCTATGTTGTAAACGGAACCTATAATTATACAGGTGTATTCAAAGATGCGAAGGGCGAAGTAAACGGACAGGACGACGGCTTAGGAGAAACCTCGCTTTATAATCTATATTTAAAAGCTGGGTATAAACCTAATGAACATAGTCAGTTGCTATTAACTTATAATCTTTTTAGCAGTGTACAACGAAGTGACTATATTAATTCAGTAGGCGTGTACGGTGAGCATCCATCCATTGGTATCAAAGGAGATAGTCCGGGAGAGCCAGCGGGTACACCTCAAAACCATAATTTGTGGGCAAGCTACAGTCATGATGGTCTTCCTTTTGAAACAGCTTTAGATGTAACCGCTTATTATAATCGTTTCATTTCCATGAACAGGTATGTGCCTTCTGCTACAGCCTGGTACGGTCCCGGACAAACACAAATCCAGTCTTTTAAAAAGGGGATTCGTTTAAACTTGAATACCCCATGGTCTGCAGGTTCCATATCAGGAGAAGTAACCTACGGTTTAGATCTTTTAAATGATATGACCAATCAAGTTCTTACAGATGGCAGAGTATATATTCCTGATATGAATATGGTAAATTTGGCACCCTACGCTCAGTTAAAAGTAGATTTAGTAGATCAATTGGTTTTTAAAGGTGGTGTGCGTTATGAAAACGCTCGGGTAAAGGTTAAAGATTTCCGCACTATTGCTACCGGTCCTGATGGTGCTGGGAGTATCGATGTAACAGGAGGAACTATTCCTTATAATGCTACGATGTTTAACGCTGGTTTACGGTATAGTAAGTATGAGTTTTTCAATCCGTTTATAAGTTTCTCACAAGGTTTTGCCATTAATGAATTGGGACGAATTTTACGTCGCGCAAAAGAAAGCACATTGCAAAATTTGGAAACAGACCCAATCATAACGAATAATTATGAAGCCGGTTTCAGCAGTAGATTTGGAATTATGTCTGTTACAGCTGCTTATTATATCAGTACTTCTAATTTAGGACTTAATTTAGTTGACGTAGGTGGTTTTCTAATGCCTCAGCGTGAACCAGAAAAAGTGTACGGATATGAAGCAACAGCCGAAGCTTATGTTCACCCTAAAGTAACTTTGGGAGCTAGCTACTCTTATGTAGAGGGAAAAGCAGAATTAGATGATGATAGCGAAATATACTTGAACGGTGGTCGTATTGCTCCACCAAAAGGAACTGCCTATGTCTATTACAGACCTACTTCTAATCTTAACCTTCAATTGTATTTGATCCATACGGGTAGCCGAGATCGATTTGATGTAAGGGCTAATGGCTTGTATGGTAATAGCGAAGGGCCTGTTAAATCGGTTAATTTGATTAACCTAAGTGGTAGCTATCGTATAAATAGTAAATGGACAGCAGGTTTGGGAGTTGAGAATTTGCTAAACACATCTTACTATCCCGTTACTAGTCAATATAGAGCCGTCGATGCAGAGTATGTGCAAGGAAATGGAGCAAAGTTAAGTCTGAATTTATCATTTGATTTCTAATTCATGTTGAAAAAACTTATTCATTGGCTGCATCTCTGGCTTGGTATGGTTACCGGAGTTGTCGTATTGATTGTTAGTATAACAGGTTGTATTTACGTGTTTGCCGATGAATTGAAGGAAACGTTTTATCATGATAGGTTCTTTATAGAAGCGAGCAATATAGCACCTATGCCCATGAGTGTTTTACGTGATCGGGCACAGGAAGCTTTGGGTAGCAGTTATCAAATAAGCCGGTCTGAAGTTTATCCGGCTAATGATCGGTCTTGGGTATTTCGGGCTAGTGAAACGAATCCAGACGGTATCGGTCATTGGAACTATTACACCTATTATTATCGGGTGTATATTAACCCCTATACAGGAGAAGTTATTCATATAGAGAATTCTCGTAATGAGTTTTTTCAACTGGTTCTCAGTGCTCATATGAATTTATTGCTGGGAGATAAGATAGGAGGAGCAATTGTTGGTTATTCTACATTGATCTTTGTTTTCTTATTGTTGAGTGGTTTGGTATTATGGTGGCCGAAGAAATGGAGGATGAGTTCCATTAAAAAGAGTTTTTTTATAAAATGGAAAGGCTCACCCAGAAGATTGAATTACGATCTTCACAATACCGCTGGTTTTTATGCATTATTGCCTGCATTAATTCTTGCCATTACCGGATTGATTTATAGTTTTACCTGGGTGGATAATTCCATGCAGTATATTTTTGATGGAGGTAAAAAGATAGAGAAGCGCGAGATACCTAAATCAATGCCTGCAGATGAATTGGCATATGATGCATT
The DNA here is from genome assembly GCF_035514885.1 of Albibacterium sp. Taxonomy (NCBI): domain Bacteria; kingdom Pseudomonadati; phylum Bacteroidota; class Sphingobacteriia; order Sphingobacteriales; family Sphingobacteriaceae; genus Albibacterium; species Albibacterium sp. The sequence goes on from NZ_DATJCH010000020.1 coordinate 23,052, forward strand.
GGATCAATCTTTAATAACTGTTCTTCAAAAGCACCCTACCGCGGATTTATTATCACTTAGGTTTAGAAAGGGCGATACAGCTCCGATCGATATTCAGGTACGTTTTGAGAAACGGAAGACCCATCTATTTGCCTGGTACTATTTTGATCGAAATAACGGGAATTTCTTGATGTCGTACGGAAGTGATACCGTTAAAGGAGGAGAAAAGTTCCGTACGATGAACTTTGATTTGCATGTAGGATCAATAGGAGGGATGCCTACCAGGATTTTTGCTTTCCTGATTTCACTAATTAGTGCTTCCTTACCAGTTACTGGTTTTATTATTTGGTATAAAAGGCATAAAAAAGTAAAGGGTAGAAGATTAAAGCCTTCTGTTTCATAGCTGAATAGCCATGCTTTTTACGTTATAATTTGGAGAAGTAATTATTTAGTATGTGTGTTGCAATTCTTTAGAATGTTTTCACGGTGATTTAATCCCCAATTTATCATTTCGTTGATGATGTTCTGCAAGGTTTTCCCATAATCTGAAAGCTCATATTCAACTGTTATTGGTTTTGTATCGCAAACTGTTCTGGATATTAGGCCGTTAATCTCTAATTCTTGGAGTTCTTTCGATAGCATTTTAGCACCAATGCCATCAATCTCCCTTTGTAATTCCATAAAGCGCCGTTTTCCGAAACTTAAGGAACTAATGATGGAGATTTTCCATTTCCCTTTTAGGATGTCTAAGGTGTCTTGTACAGCACGTAATTTTACTCTACACCCTTCCTCATTTATAGAGATTTTCAAGTTGTTGTTTTCCATTGTTTTGTTGATAGTTTCCAAAAGGAAAGTACTTTATTTATTGCAATCAGTTTCAAAAGTAAACTATTATTTTAAACTTTGCAAAATAATATAGAACTATGGAGTTATTAGAAGCACTAAACTGGCGATACGCCACAAAAAAGATGAACGGACAAGCTGTTCCGCAAGATAAAGTTGATAAGATTTTACAGGCTGCACACTTGGCCCCAACATCGTCCGGACTACAACCTTTTGAGATAATTGTAGTAACAAATCAAGAATTGAAAGAGAAGATTCAAGCAATTGCTTACAACCAAAGTCAGATAACAGACGGCTCTCATTTATTAATATTTGCAGCATGGGATAAGTATACCGACGAGCGTATTAGTGGTATTTTTAGTCGTTTGAATATAGAAAGAGGTTTGCCTGATTCAGCAACGGATGACTATAAGAATAAGTTAATAAACTTATACACTAATCAAACGGCGCAGCAAAATTTTGAGCATGCAGCAAGGCAAGCTTATATTGCTTTTGGAACAGCAATTGCAGCTGCAGCAGAGCTAAAGGTTGATGCAACGCCGATGGAAGGTTTTGATAGCAAGGCTTTGGATTCTCTTTTAAATTTAGAAGAAAGAGGTTTAAAAAGTATTATCTTATTGCCTTTAGGGTACCGCGATGAATCCAATGATTGGTTAGTGAACTTGAAGAAAGTTCGTAAACGAAAAGAGGAGTTTATTACAGAATTAAATTAATTGGAATAAAGAGCTAAAATGTAAATGAGCTATATTCATTTATATTTTAGCTCTTTATTTTTCTGTTGCATGGAGCTTTATAAGATGGCGTTTCCTGCTTCTGAAGCCATGAACGATGCTGCTTATTATAAGAATAATAGCTACAATAATGGCTGTGTAAACTATTGTTGGAAATTCATTAGCGTTTGTTACTGCTACTGCTATTAGTCCCCAAGCGGCGGCAAATGCCGCCTCACGCATGTTTCTGTTCCATGTTAAAAATATGTGTGTAATTCCCGCAATACATATAAACAGTATGGTCCAGTAAATTCCTGAAATACCAAAGCCATCCCATTGTATTTTAGCTAAATAAGCAGCAAAATTGGCTAATAAAGCCACAGTAATCCAACCAACATAGAGAGAGAATGGCCACCATACAAAAACAATCCTCTTTAATGGAACGTAATCGAGTTCCATGCGTGTGCTAATAACAATACGCATTAATGAGAAAAGTAGTAAGATCATTACTATGACCGATGTGCCTGTGTAATTATAAAGCCAGGCGAGAATCCATAAGCAGTTAGCTGCGCAGGAGATAACAAATAGCCACCCTACTTCTAAGACAACAGAAGGTGTTTCTGCTTTACTAAATAAACCCTTGCTTTGATAAACAATGAAAGCAATTAAACCAATATAAATAAGTCCCCAAATAGAAAAAGCATAGCCTGCGGGTGTAAAATAATTTTGATATTCTGCAGAAACTGATGCCATTGTACTTCTATTGAATATGCCCGTATTAGAGAGGTAATTCATTAATATGGTAATGATCAAAGCGATGATATTTGCTGCCTGTAGTGTCTTTTTCATTACGAATGATAATATAAGATTACATTTTAAAGGAACACAAATGTTATTTAAATGTTTATTTTTTTTATGCCTATTTCATCGGATCAGGACGTGAACTTATTAATTTAACATATTGGTTTTTTAGATTTTTCTTACCTTGCCTTCTTAAAACCAAATTATATGAGAAGAATATTGATCGCTTTTACAGTATTTGCAATGCTAAGCAGCGTTGCAATAGCACAAAAACCAAATACACTTTCTGACGCTGAAAAGAAAGAAGGTTGGAAATTATTGTTCGATGGAGAAACAACCAATGGCTGGCATACTTATTTAAAAGATACCGTTGGTTCGCGATGGCAGGTAAAGGATGGAACATTGGCTTTTAATCCAAATGGGCCAGAAGAAGGTGGCGGAGATATTGTGACTAATGATGAATATGAGAATTTTGATTTTCGTTTAGAATGGAAAATCTCTAAGGGCGGAAATAGCGGAATCATTTTTAATATACAAGAAAAGCCAGAGTTTCAAAATACTTATCTAACAGGCCCTGAAATGCAGGTTTTAGATAATATCGATGCTGCTGATAATAAAAAAGAAACCAGACTTGCAGGCTCTTTGTATGATATGGCAGGAGGAGCGGCGGTTTCAAAACCTAAACCAATTGGCGAATGGAACCAAGTTAGGATCTTGCAGAATAATGGACATTTAACTTTTTGGTTGAATGGTATACAAACTTTTGACGGACAAATAGGAAGTGACGAATGGAATAAGATGGTTGCAAATAGTAAATTTAGCGCAAAGGAGTTCGCGAATTTTGCTAAAGTTGCTAAAGGAAAAATAGCATTGCAGCAGCATCCGGGATCTACCCAATGGAGGAATATTAAGATTCGTCCTTTATAAGTTCTCTACTTTAGCTTTTTCTTTTCTGTAATTACTAGATAATTGATACCTTCAATTATCTAGTAATATAAACACGTATATACCAAAGCCATAATTATGAAAAGATTGTCGTTATTCGTCTTGTTCTTTTTTATCTCTTTCAGTTATATTAAAGCTAAGAATGTAGCTTATGGAGCAGTTGAGCGCCATGGATATCTATCTGTACAGAACGGAAAGATGGTAGACCAACATGGCATGCAGCCCCAACTCCGTGGAATAAGTTTCTCCTGGAGTATATGGGAGGGAGAAAAATACTATAATAAAGCGGTAGTGGATTGGCTTATTGATGATTTTAAAGTAGATCTGATCCGTCTTTCAATGGCGATAGAACCTGATAAAGGATATTTACAGAATCCTAAAGAACAAAAAGAGAAAATAATTAATCTAATTGATCAGGGAATTAGGAGGGGTATTTATGTGCTGATTGATTGGCATGACCATAATGCGAATAAGAATCAGTTGGAATCCGAAGCTTTTTTTAAAGAAATGGCACAACGGTATCAGCATGTTCCAAACGTAATTTATGAAATATGGAATGAGCCTGAGCGACAAACATGGCCGGAGATAAAGGCATATTCTGAAAAAATTATATCAGCTATTAGAACCTACGATAAAAAAAATCTTATTGTTGTTGGTAGTCCTCATTGGGATCAGGATGTAGATATTACAGCAAGAAACCCTATAAATCAGTTTAATAATTTGGTTTATTCATTTCATTTTTATGCAAGTGATCCTGGGCATCAAGAAAAACTAAGAGAGAAAGCTGAGGCAGCTATGGGGTTGGGTTTGCCATTATTTATTACTGAATGGGGAGTAGGCGAAGCAAACGGTAATGGAGAATTTAATTTAGAGAAGACAGATAAATGGGTTCAATGGATGGAAAAGCATAAATTGAGCTGGGTGAATTGGAATATTACGGATAAAAAAGAAACCACTGCATTGTTAAAACCTGGAGCTCCTATAAATGGTGGTTGGGATACTTCAAATTTAACACCGGCTGGAAATTACATCCGCACGGTCTTGCGAAATTTTGATGTCAATAAATAAATAAATAACAATAAGTTCGCCATTAAGCAGAACCAGCAAAAAAATCTAAAATAATATCGTCGCCACTTGTAATAAAACCAAAAATTATAATGGTCAGAGCAGAGGAAACAGTGGGATCTTTTTAGCTGCTACCAATGGTAATGCAGGCGGCTATGAGCTTCAAGTTCTTGATGGGTATAACAACGAGAATAAGACTTATGTTAATGGAATGGTCGGAAGTATTTATA
>NZ_DATJCH010000021.1:0-88883 GCF_035514885.1 Albibacterium sp.
TCAGAGCATGAAAGTAAAGGGCCGTAAAATAATCGGCACATCCCAATGATCCTCCCGGATGGCCTGAACTGCAACCGTGTACCATGCGAACAACGTCTCTTCTGACTTGGGAGGCGATGCTCTCTAATTTTTTAATATCTGCACTCATTTAGATTGGATTATTCAAATTTATGTGGGCTAATTTAAGTATTGTTAACGGAATGGCAAAAATTAAACAGATTCGTAAAGATCTAGTATCTGTTGACTCGCTTCCTTATTCTTTACTTTTTTAATGATATGTTCTATAATTCCGGATTCATTGATTACAAAAGTGGTTCTTTTTGTACCCATATACTTCATTCCATATAGGTTCTTTTCTCCCCATACCTGATAGTCCTGAACAATTTTTTTGTCTTCATCAACTAATAAGTTGAAGGGTAGATTATGTTTATTTGAAAAGCGTTGGTGGGAAGCCTCGCTGTCAATACTAACACCAACCACTTCAAAGCCTTTATGAAGTAAGCTTTGATAATTGTCCCGAAAGTTACAAGATTCGGTTGTACATCCCGGTGTATTATCTTTTGGGTAGAAATACAAGATTAATTTTTTGCCACTGAAATCAGCTAATGAAATACTCTCACCTTTCTGATTTTTGCCTGTAAAGTCCGGAGCTTTATCTCCTGCTTTTAATTCTTCCATATTGTTTAAAATTTAGCGACTAAAGTTTACTTCATAAATACGTTCATTGTCTTTTGCATCCTTCACTACCAGTTTGAATGTATGTTTTCCTTTTGGTAAATCTGATTCAAAGGTATGCCAGAGTGAAGCGGTCTTGGAATCATATTCCATTAAAACCCATTGGTCGTCAATATATCCGTTAAAGGATTTTATTCCTGATAGATTATCAGATATTTTTAGATTAATCTGAGAAACGCCCGACATAACCTTGTTTGCACTAATATTCACGGGGCGAATAAACGGTGCTTCTGTATCAACACCAATATAAAAGCTTCCCAATTCCAAAACGTTTCCTGTTACATACCCATCCTTATAAGTACCTCCGGCAGAGAAACCACGACTGTTAATAAATAATGCTTTGCTTTGAAGTGCCGGAGTGAGTTCCGGATCAGCCTTTATACTTAAGCTATACGCACTATGAAGAGGTGTCATCCGATTGTGTATGTGATGAACTTCAGAAAAACCTTTTGCGGGCTTAGGTGATTTGGAATATAGGAAATTCAAGTCACTATATAAAGAATTGGCGGGGATATCAATAAGAACGTCTTCCTTTTTAATAATATTGACCTTGTTGTAGGGGAGAAGGGATGTCCCACTTTTTAAGTGTTGATTAATTATTAGCGAAGGATCATAGCGTACTGAAAAAGCGATTGAGCTTGTATTTCCCTTTATATCTTTTATTTGATAAAGCATTTCGTGGACTTTATCATCTTTTATGTCTATTAGTCCATTATTGACTAAGTTGCTATAAATAGTTAGCGGATTACCAGGTTCAACAAAGCTTTTTTGTATTCGCTGACTTTTGAATATATAGGTTGCATAATCGATGTAAGAGTTTAATGCACGATTATGATGAAAGAAGAGACCCGTAAATACTGAATGGTAGATCGTTTTGCCATCTAATAAGAGTTCAACCGAATATATTCCATTTTGATTTGCAGATGCGGAATTCCTATCTACCGCTACAATACCAAATCCTGTATTTCCATTAACACTGATTACATTGTTAGAAGCCAAACGGTATTTTCCATTACTTCCCGTAAGTTGAAGATGTTCACGAGGAGTGTTTTCTGAGAATGGAGCATCTCCAAGTCGGAATACTGTAAAGCCACTAATAGTAGGAGGGATGGCGTCCGGAATTGTTAAACCAAATAACTGGGGATTGATTGTTTCCTCAGTTTTAGTATCTCTGAGTTCGAAATGAAGATGCGGACCACCAGAGCCACCTGTATTTCCTGAGTAAGCAATGATATCACCTTTTTTTACCCGGATAACATTTTTTCCAGGTGGAAAGTCTACATCGAACTGCTGAACTTCATACTGTTTGTTTTTGACGACTGCTGCAATTGTATTATTAAATTTTTGCAAATGCATATATACACTCGTATATCCATTTGGGTGGTCTATATATAAAGCATTTCCTCCACCGCCAATTTGAACTCGTGCTCTTGAAATAAAACCATCTGCAACTGCATAAACAGGATAGCCTTCACGTTGATTTGTCCGATAATCTGTTCCTGTATGGAAATGGTTGGAGCGAAGTTCTCCAAAGCTGCCGGAAGCTTGAGGTGCCAAATCAAGGGGTGGTCGAAAGTAGTTTTGAGGAAATGTTCTTTCAGAATTCTGTGCAGAGGCGAAGGATATGGTTAATGTTAAAAATAAGGTTAGTAATCCTTTCATATGAATATTTTATTTTGATATGGGAGCTATTTGATATGGAAGTCCAGTAGTTTTTCCTCTTCAAGATATCCGACCAAATGATCTCCAACTTTTACAGGCCCTACACCAGCTGGTGTTCCTGTAAAGATAAGATCTCCCTTTTTTAGGGTAATATATTGAGAAACAAAGGTAATTACTTTTTCAAAAGAGAATATTAATTTACTGGTATTCCCATGCTGCACTCGCTCATTATTTTTATCCAGAAAGAAGTTAAGATTATAAAGGTAGGAAATCTCTTCTTTTGGAATCATTTTAGAAATAGAGGCAGAGTGATCGAAAGCTTTCGCCAGTTCCCATGGTAATCCATTTTGTTTATGTTTCTCCTGAATGTCACGTGCGGTAAAATCAATGCCTAAACCGATTTGATCATAATAATTGGTGGCAAATTTTTCTGATATATGCTTGCCTTCTTTACAAACCCGTAAAACTAATTCCAATTCGTAATGGATGTCTTTAGAAAAATCAGGATAATAAAACGCCTCGTTATTTTTTAGGAGTGCAGTGTCAGGTTTTAGAAAAATTAAAGGTTCGCTGGGAATTTCATTTTTTAATTCATTTGCATGCTCAATATAATTGCGGCCTACTGCAATAATTTTCATAAAATAGGATTTACGGAGAATTTAACATTTAGCTAAATAATAAGGATATTCAACTAATTAATTAAAGTTGAACAAGGATTATTATAAAATTTGTATTCTTTTTACAATCGTTTCAGTACCTGCCATTATGCGAATAAAATAGAATCCGCCCTTAAGGCCGCTGTTTAAATTGAATGTTTGTGTCTGATCGCCTTCTGCTAATCGCTGAGAAAGTAAGGTGCTAATTTCATTTCCTAAAGCATCCATAATCTTAATGGAAACATTGACATCTTTGCCAAGTTTGAAGGATAGGTTAATCTGACCAGATACAGGATTGGGGAAAACTTTAACATTACTCAGTGTTTTAATGTTTTCCGTATTGTTTGCCTTAAGAATGGGGGTATAAGGTGCAAATGGTTTAAAGACAATCAAATTGTCTTTTGGTTTATCAGCGCGTGTGTCTGATAGCTTAGTAGTACCTACTTCTTTTGTTTTAAGGGTATCAGCAATCGATGCCGGCACCCAAGCAAAACTATTGCTTGCACTACCTAGCAGGGTACTGATACTTAAAACGATTACAAGAAAAAAGTAGATGTTCTTCTTCATAAGCTATTGTTACAACAAAAGTATAATTTTATTATTTGAATATACCATAATTTACAATAAAGATACGTCTTTTAACAATTTTTAACAACTCTATACGTTGGTGGTTTATTACGTTAGTCTATGTAAGCAAAATAATATTGCATTTATTTTAGGATTACCTACATTTGCAGGAAATATAAAGAAATTTTGGAGAAATCTAGAGGTTTGCATAAACTAAGTTCAGCGGGACTGCTAATTAGCTTAGGAATAATTTTTGGAGACATTGGTACTTCTCCATTATATGTTTTTAAGGCAATTGTCGGTGATAATATTATTTCTTCTGATTTAATATTAGGCGGACTTTCCTGTATTTTCTGGATACTGACGCTTCAAACTTCTGTTAAGTATGTCCTAATCGTATTAAGAGCTGATAATAAGGGTGAAGGAGGGATATTTTCTCTTTATACCTTAGTAAAAAGAAAGGCTGCCTGGTTAATATTCCCTGCAATGATTGGTGGCGCCTCCCTTCTGGCAGATGGGATGATTACACCTCCAATTACAGTGTCTTCTGCAATTGAAGGGTTGAACATTTATTTCCCAAATCTTCCTACTGTTCCCATAGTAATTGTTATAATTTCATTCTTATTTCTTATCCAACGCTTTGGAACCTCCATTGTTGGTCGGATTTTTGGTCCTCTCATGTTTATATGGTTTAGTACAATGGGAGTTCTGGGTCTGGCATACGTATTGGATCAGCCTGATATATTTAAAGCAATTAACCCTTATTATGCCTATAATATATTAATTAACTATCCTAATGCTTGGTTGATTTTGGGGGCTGTTTTTCTATGTACTACAGGTGCTGAAGCTTTATATTCTGATTTAGGACATTGTGGACGTTCGAATATTCGTGTTAGCTGGATATTCGTTAAATCTTGTTTAATTCTGAACTATTTTGGACAAGGAGCGTGGCTTTTACAGCATCAGGGTTTAAAATTAAATTATCAGAATCCGTTCTATCTGATTATGCCTGAGTGGTTCTTAATGTTTGGAATTGGTATTGCAACAATAGCTGCAATTATAGCAAGTCAGGCTATGATTTCCGGATCGTTTACGTTGATATCGGAGGCTGTCAGACTCAACATCTGGCCAAAGGTTAAGATTAATTATCCAAGTAATCAAAAGGGACAACTGTATGTGCCATCCATTAATTTTATTCTTTGGATTGGCTGTATGATTGTAGTTCTTATATTTAAAGAGTCCCGGAATATGGAGGCAGCCTATGGCCTGGCTATTAATATTACGTTTTTGATGACGACCATTCTAATGACTTTTTATTTGCTAAAAAAGCATTTGCCAAAATACCTTGTCCTTTCTTTCTTTGGAATTTTTTTAAGCATGGAATTAATCTTGCTCATAAGTAATGGCGTTAAGATCGTTCACGGTGGCTGGTTAACAATTATATTAAGTGCCTTCTTGTTTATTATTATGGTAAGCTGGTGGTGGGCTAGAAAGATCAAGAATGATTTTGTTCGCTTTGTTGATATTGAGCATTATTACCCGATTTTAAAGGAGTTAAGTGAAGATGATTCGGTACCCAGATATGCATCGCAATTGGTTTATTTAACTTCTGCCAATTTTAGTTCTGAAATCGAATCAAAGATCATGTATTCAATATTGCAGAAAAAGCCTAAACGTGCAGATGTTTATTGGCTGGCTCACGTTGATGTAACAGATGAACCATTTACCAATGAATATAAGGTAACGCAGCTTATTGATAAGAAATTAATACGAATTGATTTTAGACTTGGATTCCGTGTTGAGCAACGCATTAGCTTATTACTGAGAAAAGTTATTGAGGATATGGTTAAGAATAAAGAGATCGATATTACAAGCCAGTATCCAACTTTAAAGAAGTATGGACTTGTGGGGGATTTTAAATTCGTTGTATTGCAGAAGGTAATCTCCAGATCCAACGATCTAAGCTTCATTAAAAGAATTGTAATCGATATTTATAATGTTTTAAGAAGACTCAGCCTTTCGGATGAAAAAGGTTTTGGGCTCGATTCCAGTTTTGTAACTGTAGAGCGAGTGCCTTTGGTTGTTGCTCAAACAAAGGAGATTACTATGAAACGTATTCTATAAATCGGTTATCTCTCTATTGAAGATTAAGCTGCTTTTCTTATAGTCGATGATTGCTTGATACTTAAAAAGTAAATCGCCTCCAATCACTCCAATTATTGGTTCTTGTTCAATTTGTTCGTAGGCAAAATTGATTGTCGATAAATCTAAAACCGCAGCATTATAATCTTTGAGGTGTAGGTCTCCGATCTGAAGGTCCGGAATATTCAGAACATAGCTTTCCATCGATTTTGTGCCTAAACCAGTTGATAGCTGATCCGAAAGTTTTAACAGTTCAGGGTTAATATGCCTTTCTATGCTTGTTTTATCGAAAACCGTTTTGGAAGCACCTGTATCTAAAACAGCCTTAAAGGGCTGATTAAAAACAATGACTTCCATAAGTAAATGGAAGCCATCGTCTTGTAAATTCAGTAAAGTCAAGGGTATTTGTATCATTTCCTAAAGAACCTCGGTATCTTTTAAAACTTTATTCATTGTTCTTACAGCTTCTGCACTTTTTTCAAAAGCCGCTTTTTCTTCTGCATCCAGTTTCAAAGGCAAGATTCTTTCTACTCCGTTTTTGCCGATAATGATAGGAACTCCAATACTAATATCGTGTTGGTCATACTCTCCTTCAAGATATACTGACGCTGTAAATAGTTTCTTTTCATCTCTTACAATACTTTCTACAATGGCAGCACCTGAGGCTCCTGGGGCATACCAGGCTGATGTTCCGATAAGTTTTGTTAAGGTAGCACCTCCAACCATAGTAGCACTAACTATTTCGTCTTGCTGCTCTTGAGTTAGGAAATCAGTTACCGGAAGGCTATTCCAGGTTGCATGTTTAATGAGAGGAATCATGGTTGTATCACCATGTCCGCCAATAACAATTGCATTTAAATCAGCCGGTGAAGCCGAGAGTTTTTGGCTTAACTGATAGCGGAAACGAGCTGAATCCAACGTTCCTCCCATACCAATGATCCGATTCTTAGGGATACCTGTCGATTTTAATGCCAAATAGGTCATTGTATCCATCGGGTTAGATACAATAACCAAGATAATATCAGGTGAGTATTTTAATAAGTTTTCAGCTACGTTTTTAACAATGTTGGCATTTGTTCCAATTAATTCTTCTCGTGTCATACCGGGCTTACGAGGAATTCCGGATGTAATAACAGCTACTGCAGAACCCGCAGTTTTGCTATAATCATTTGTTACACCATGAATACGGGTATCAAATCCCAAGAGGGCTGCTGACTGAGAAATATCTTGTGCTTTACCTTCTGAAAACCCTTCTTTAATGTCTAAAAGGATAACTTCTTCTGCTAATTCTTTTCTTACAATGTTGTCTGCTGTGGTTGCTCCAACAGCTCCAGCACCTACTACGGTTATTTTCATAATTGTCTAATGATTATAATAGTTTTATTATTTGCAATAACCTGTTTGGTTATTTAGGCAAGTTAAAAATAAAAGTAGAATTAATCAACTGAGCGTTAAAAAGGATAACCTATTGCCAGATTAAAGATTAAATTGTTTTTTCTCCATTCTTTATCTCCCAAATCGATTTTATCCATTACCCATCGATCTCCTTTTGGAAGGTAAGGTATACGAAGGGGGATAGCTAAGTCAGTTCTTAAAACAAGGAAAGTTAAATCAAATCGGAGTCCTACACCAGCACCAACTGCCATTTCACTTAAGAAGTTTTTACTGAATTTCGCTCCTGGTTTATTTTCATCCTCATTTACAAGCCAAATATTTCCGACATCAACAAATGCGGCACCATGAACAATGCTCACTAACTTTTTACGATACTCTGCATTTAATTCTATTTTTATATCGCCGGTCATATCGGGAATAAAATTCTCTTCTCCAATCGACTCTGCCTGATAGGAGCCTGGACCAACGGTACGAGCTCTGAATGCCCTCAGGCTATTAGGCCCGCCAACATAGAATTGTTTGATATAAGGCATGGCTCTGGAGTTGCCATAAGCATAGCCGAAGCCGACCATTGCACGCGCGGCAATTTCTGAACTCATTCCTACTTTCGTATAGTTCCGAAAGTCTGCTTCTGTTCTCACATATTGTGCAATTGGCGCATTCAGGAAATTATAAACCTTGCCTTCTTTGTAATTAGCGCCATTGATCAATCCTAGAATATTTCCCGATAAATCTAGTCCTGCTCTTAAGTACATTGTATTTTTACGTTGCTGTTCCATCGTATTGGTAAACGTAAAAACGTAATTAGGACCTATAATAAACTGTTTCTCGATAGCATGTCTTAAGTTTGGATTTTGATCCAATTCTAATTGGTATTCATCACTTATACCTCCAGAGCGTACATAAGCAACTTCTAGCAAGTCTAAGGCATGTTCCTTTCTGATACTCTCCCGCCAGGCATAGCTAAAGTTAAACGTCATTGAGTTCAGGTTGTATGCATTCGTACGATTCAATAATTCGTACCTTGTTTTAATGGTTGTATGGGGCACGAAGCGCTTCGTCGGACTCCAATTAAATGGAGAAACTATTTGTGGAAACGTAATACTTGCTTCAGCACCATAGCGATAAAAGCTTGAGTTTAAATTTACATTCCCACCTGTTTGAAACTCATAACCACCAAAAACTGACAGTCGCAACTGTTCTGCTCCTTTAAAAGCATTGCGATGAAGCCAACTTACACTTACATCTGAGCCATTATATACAGAAGCTGTTTTTCCAAGTATTTCGAAGTGTATGGATTTTACCGGCTGTGGAGTTAAATAGTAATAAACATCTAGTAAATTACTATTTGCGGAGTCAACAGGTATGAAATTATTCTTAACAAATTTGAAAGTCCCCATACCTATAAGCTGCGAAATAGATCGTGTATGCTGCGTCCGACTATAAAGATCTCCCTTATTAAAAGACATCGGTCGAATAATTGCACGCTTTCTATATGTATGTTCGGGGTCTATGATATGATAACCTCTGTAGGTGCTGTCTGTAGGATTACCAAGCTGATAGTCACCTTGTTGCAAACTATAATCCGGGAATATATAGATGTTGTTAATATAATAGGGATGAAGAGCCATATCCGGAGCCTCATCTTTCACCGTTACATATAGATTAACCTCATGGTTGCCGATGGTACTGTCTACTTGAACCAATAAATGGTCTGGATTAAAGTAATAATAGCCCTGTTCTTTTAGCTCATTGTCAATGCGGTTCCTTTCACTGATGATAACATCCAAATTATAAGGATTGCCGGGTTGTAAAAGAGATTTCTCCTTAGAACCTGCAATTATTTTCCCGAAATCAGTACTGTCCAGCTCAAAGAACACTTCCTTAATCTTATAATTGGTATTCGGTTTAGCGAAATAGGTCACCGTCGCCTTTTTGTTTTTAATGGTTGTATCTGAGCGGACTTCTGCATTAAAGAATCCAAAGTTTTCGAGCCGATTCCTAAGCAGATCTTCATTGTATGGCCTATTTACATCGCTTAGTAAAACCGGTGGCTCACCAAGTTTATATTTTAACCAACCTTTCAGGCCTTTTTCACTTACAGAATCTCCTGCGATGTTATAAAAAAATAATTTTGGACGGAGTCCTAGGAAGCTTGAATTTGGTTGAGGTCTTAAATAACCTTCTAAATTCTCTTCCAGAGGCTTGATGTATTTCTTTGGAAAGGACGTATCGGGTTGTAATTCAACTTTCCCCTTTACGTAAAGTATTTCACCTTCTTTCAAATATTTTATGTTGCTGCAAGAACTCAATAGGGCAAGCAAGCACATAGAAAAAAGAAAATAAACTGCTATTTTATTAGTCATTAGATTCCCCTTTCTCCTTAAACTCTATAATGCCAGAGTTATCTTTTCCATTACTCGGTTCAGACAATTTTAATAATTCCTTGCGTTTTCTTTCTTCAATTTGCTTATGATATTCTTGTAGCTTGTCTGCATTCATAAATAGCTCTTTAAATTTATCATAATCCATATTAATGTTAAAGCCAATTCCGGTTTCAATTACTTGTCCCTGAAGAGTTACTTCATAATCATTCTTTCGGAAAGCCCGTAAAAAGTATCTGCCATCTTTGGATAGTTGATATTCTACGGCAATGTCTCCTGCAATATTACTTGGTTTTCTACCAGGTTGGCCACCGCCTTCAATTTCAAAATTGGAACCTACCGTAACTTTTAAACGATCATTTAAGAGACGTTTTGAGACTCCAACATTTAAGTCAGTCCGGTTTTGTAAACTTCCTGTACTATAATCATCTGTTGATTGAAGATCAAAATTTAACTCAACACCGGCAATCAGATCTCCCGCTAAATTATTAAGCTGTGCACTTAATAGTTGACTGACAGAGTTTCTAGCCATCGATTCAACGCTTCCTCCGGCTGCACTTGCAAACGGGTTTTCTGCTACAAATCTTCCTAGTACAATTAAAGCAAATACCTGCTTGTTCAGTTCAGATTCATTCTCTCTTACTTGCGATAAGCGGGTGTTTACAAGGCTCGTAACATCTTGAGAAACTCCACTATTTTCTTCCTGTAAATTTATGTCAAATGCAATGTTTGGTTTCAACATTTCGCCGGTGAGAATTAGGTTGACCTCAAAAGGTATTTTTTGTTTATAGTAATTGGAGTTTCTACCACCTAGCTGATTCTCTAATAAATCGATGGGCGCTGCATTGATATCATAGGCTGCGGTTATATTCAAGTCAGCTGCCATCATTTCGCCATTCCAGGTAATTGTACTTCCTTTCTTGAAGTAAAATTTCCTTTTCAACATATTGAATGATAATTCATAGCTTCCTTCTTCAACTTCATAGGTTCCTGATAAGGAGATATTGCCACCCGGATCAATCCCTGCATTTAATTGTGCCGTACCTTTAATGAATAAGGCGTCTCCTGTTCCCGGATCGATTATAATAGTAAATTCAGCATCTGGGTCAACATCAATGTTTACAGAAACATCTAATCCGGCAACCGTTTTTGTAAGTACTGAATCCCGCTGTGCAAATAATTTCTCACTATCAAGATCTTTTTTATTCACAAATTCAACAATTCCTTCCCGCTCTGTTATTCCCGGATTATCGTCAGGAACAACAATACTCATTTTGGTATTATCATTCACCTTTAAAGATCCATTGACTTGTGGACTGTCCATGTTGCCTGTAATGCGTAAATCGCTGTTCAAAAACAGTTGGCCATAGAATAGGTCATTGTCTTTATTTGTTGAATTCAACACCTGGAAATTATCAGCATCTAAGTCGAGGTCAAATGTAAAATCTGTATACGTTTGTGTGCGTACCATTCCATCAATTGTTGCATGGTTACCAACGCTATCAGAAATAGAGAAATTAGAAAGCTGTATGCCGCTATCGTTAAAAGTTATTGCATCATTATCCAAGATAAAATCAGCATTCAACATCGAAACGTTCAGTTCAGCATCATTAAATAATAATTCACCATTAATACGAGGCGCATCAGGAGACCCTGTAATAGCCAACTGGCCATTTATGAATCCATCAGCTCGTCGTATGGAACCAAAAGAAAAAGCTTCCAGTGTACTCATATTAAGCTGATTCATGTTTAATACGAAGTCCATTGTCGATTTTTGATCTGGTGGCGATATGTAATCGCCTTTTAAGTTTACATCATTGCCAAAACCACTGATTGTAATATCGGTTGCAAAGGTGTTTTCTTGCAAATTATTTACTTTAAGGTTTATATCTCCTATTGTATCATTTGCAAAATAGAAGTCGTTTACGGTGATGTCGGACACAAAAGTAGGGGAGCTTTCAAGGCGATCTATCGTAGCTTCTCCATTAATACCACCTCCTAATTTAAATGTACTGCTTTCTATAAATTTAGTAAACGTTTCGATGCGGAAATCAGAAAATTGAACGTCGATAGGTGAGTTAAGTACCGAATCTTTCGATGTTAGACTTAATTGTTGATTCTCGTTTTGTAAAATGAAGTGATGTGCTAAAATTCCCTGATCACCGAAAAGAATACTATTTTCCGGATTGATATCCCATTGGTCATAATTAAGGATCAGACCATCAGGTTTTAAGTTAAATATAAAATTATCGTTCTCTGCAAGCATTTGCGCACCCAAATGGTACTGCTCTTTATCTAATGAATCCTTAATCCATAAGCCGGCATCTACCTTGCTATCTTTTACATTTCCGCTGATTAACGTGTTAATAAGCTCAATGTTTGAGATGTTAATTTCTCCTATAGTCCCAGCATAGAATAAGGTTGAATCTGCGGTATTAATATCAAAACTAACCCCATCAATTAAAGTGCCTTCGTATAAGATATGCGAAGCACCAATACGTGCATTGATTGATCTTTCCTCACTTGTGAAGTTACCGAAAAGAGTTATCGGTTCCATTTCGATTAATTCAGGTGCGATTTTCTGAATCAATGGTGATCGTGTTAGTTCAGCATTAAATTCAAAACTTTGAGGATCGTAGGTAGTGGTATCTGTTATGTTTGTAGGATTATAATAAGTCCGGATTACATCTTGAATGGCAGTAGATAGTTGTGTTAATTTATACTGTCCATAGATATTGGCATTTAAAAATTCAGATTCCAGACCGATGATTTTCAATGAATCTGTCGCCTCAGAAGAAAGGCTTATGCTATCCAATGCATAACGATCACCATTATATGAAAACAGAGAGTTAACAATGTTTATATCTCCGTTTAAGTAATCCGGATCAGCAGTAGCCAGATCAGCTTTTAGTTGTCCGTGATAGCGTATATCATCATCCGTTAGCTTCAAATTCTTTAGGTTGATGCTGTCGGCATTGATAGTCATTTTTAATGCAGGATATTTCTCAGTCCAAGTTGCCTGAGCATCCATTGTCAATGCTAAATTTGAATCTACGCTTGTTAAGTTTGCAAGTATATCACCTTTATCCGCTTTAAAATCAAGGTTAATATCACGATAGGTATAGCCCATAACTTCCGCACTTATTAAATGTGCTTTTCCTTCAGCAATCATATTTTTTGGGTCTAAACCTACTCCTTTTAAATCGGCAGAAAAGTTTACCTTACCAAAGGTTGTATCATTTTTAAGGAAGCTCCCTACATTCAGATTTTGAATATTGATCTTAGCCTGATAGCTGGTATCTCTGCCAGCTTTATAATCTGCAACCAGACTTGCACTTCCTACTGAGGAATTTAGGACCATATTTGTGCTGATATTATTCAGGTCACCTTTAATTTTACCTTTCATCTGAATAGATGATGGAATATCAATATCAGGAGGGAGCATAGTTTTCGCAACTAAACGACTGATATCACGGTTGCTAGTCCGAAGATTGACAATATTAAGATTAACAAAAAGATTATCCGGATCCATCAAATTTTTGATGTTTCCTGAAAGATTTAGATAGGTATCGTTTAGTGTACGTACTACTAGGCCCGAAGTATTTAGATCGCTTAATGAGCCCGATAAATCACCGTCAATTTTAAATGATTTATCAAGTAAAGGTTTCATTACCTCCATGGTATCAAGGGTGGGTACCAAAAGAGCAATATCTTTCATTCCCAGCGTACTGTTGTTTAAATTCACCTTAAGGGTCATTAGCTCCGGCTTTTCGCTTAAGGCTGCTAATGATGGATATCCGATTTCAGCATAGTCATTTAAAACTGTATTGGGTGTTTCAAGAAACAAGTCATTCAAGAGAATTCCAGTATCTGTATAGGTAAACTCGGTTTCAAGTTTATTGATCTCCAGGCCACTTTGATCTTTAAAGTTTAATTGCTCTAGATTTCCCTGAATTGAATCCATGGAAAAATAAAGTTCTTTAAGATCCAGATTCAGGTTTGAAATATCTAAATGTGCGTAATCTAATCCTTTGTTTATTTTGGGAGTAGCATTATCATCATATTTAACATTCGTGTTTTTTAAATCAATGGTAGCTGCAGAAACTACCCAATTCATAGATTCTTCCTGACTTGTATCTGCCTCGGAACTGGTATTGTCTGAACCAGGTTTTTCAAAAAGTAATTTGGACTCGGAGTCTTTTAAAGTGATCTTATTAATCTCGATAATTTCATTCTTGAGATCAAGATTTTTAAAATTAACCGCCATGTGGTTAAATTTAACCTGTGCATTTATTGCAGAGGCTTCATCTTCATACACCACGTTGATATTGCTAAGCTCAATATCTCCAAGTTTAAGATCGGGTAATCCTACTTCTGCACCGGCTGCTCTCTCGACGCCTAAGTCATCAGTCGATGGAATGTCTTCTGCGGTAGCTACTTCCCATTGTTTTACTCTGGTTCTAATACCGTTTATGACTAATTTGGGTATTTCGAATGCCATGTTTTGCAGATCGAATGTCTTAATCCTGGTATCTAAATGACCTAGATAAAAATCCGCATCTGTTCCTACAATTTCATCGTTATAGCGCAAGTGAATTCTATCCAGATTGATTTTATCAATTGAAAAAGCCATAGCTGATGTAGAATCTTGCGATTCTTCTTCTACCTGCTCACTTGTAAATGCCCGGATTATATAGTCGAAATTGAAAGCACTGTCTGGAAGAGTCCGATTGATATTTGCAGTAATACCTCTGAAATCTAATTCGTTTATTTCTACTTTGTTATTCAATAATTTCAACAAACTGATATCAACCAACAGGGTATCTCCTGCAATTAAAGTATCCCTGCTTTGATCTTCAAAATAAACACCTTCTAAAACCAATAACTTCGGAAGTTTTAAAGAGATTTTCTTTATATCTACTTGAGTTTCAATCTTAGTTTCGAGGTAAGAAACTACTTTTTGAACAACAAAATTCTGAACTGCAGGAATATTAATTAATACAAAGACAAGTAAGATCAATCCGATAATAGATCCCAATAACCATAAAACTATTTTCAGTGAAATCCTCGTAAATCTCTTCAATGGATGTGGCCTTATTATGTTATAACATTAAATTAAACGAATATTTTCAAAAATAGTTTTAAATATTTCGGAATCAAGATTAGCAGCAAATATAATTAATTGGTGGAAAACTAAGGTTTAGACACAGATAGTAATTCCGTATCTTTGATTTTCAACAATTTCTTAGTTATGCCCGATTTTTCTCACTTACATGTTCATACTCAATTCTCTCTATTAGATGGTGCTGCTGATATAGGCAGAATGTTTAAAAAAGCTGCAAATGATGGTATGAAAGCAATGGCCATTACAGACCATGGCAATATGTTTGGAGTCTTTAAGTTTGTTGCTGAGGCTGCGAAACATGGAGTAAAGCCCATTGTTGGTTGTGAATTCTATGTGGTTGAAGACCGACACATCAAGCAGTTTACAAAAGAAAAAAGAGACAAGCGCTACCATCAATTAATGTTAGCAAAGAACCCTCAGGGATATAAAAACCTAATTAAATTATGCTCGCTGGGTTATATGGAAGGCATATACAGCAAGTGGCCCCGTATCGATAAAGAGCTGATTTTAAAGTATCATGAAGGACTGATAGCCACTACCTGCTGCCTTGGAGCAGTTGTTCCGCAATATATTCTAAACAAATCTGAAGAGGAGGCCGAAGAAGAATTTAAGTGGTGGTTAGATCTGTTTGGTGAAGACTTTTATATCGAGCTTCAAAGGCATAATCTTCCTGAGCAAGAAAAGGTAAACGCAGTTCTTTTAAAGTTTGCAAAAAAATATCAAGTGAAAATGATTTGCTCCAATGATTCACATTATGTAGATCAAGAAGATTCAAATGCGCACGATATTTTGCTCTGTGTTAATACCGGCGATTTGCAAAGCACTCCCATTGCTACTGATGAAGAGGGTGGAAAAGGATACCGTTTTGGATTTCCAAACGATCAGTTTTTCTTCAAAACCCAGGCAGAAATGTCGAGCCTGTTTCACGATATCCCCGAAGCTGTAGATAATACCAATGAAATTGTAGATAAGATTGAAACTCTTCAACTTAAGAGGGATATTATGCTTCCTAATTTCCCTATTCCTGATGAGTATAAAATTCATAAAGGACCTGAAGCTGATAAGGAGAACCAATGGGAATATTTAAAGCATTTAACCTATTTAGGAGCAAAAGAACGTTATAAGGATATTGTTCCGGAAGTTCAGGAGCGGATTGATTTTGAACTTTTTACGATCAAAACAATGGGTTTCGCCGGTTACTTCTTAATTGTTGCAGATTTTATAAAAGCAGGAAGAGACCTTGGAGTTTTTATTGGACCCGGCAGAGGATCTGCCGCCGGCTCTGTGGTAGCCTATTGTACAGGTATCACGAATATCGATCCGATTAAGTATAATCTCCTTTTCGAACGTTTTCTAAATCCAGATCGGAAGTCTATGCCCGATATTGATACGGATTTTGATGATGAAGGCAGGCAAAAGGTGATTGATTATGTAGTTGATAAATATGGTAAGAATCAAGTTGCTCAAATCATTACCTATGGCTCAATGGCGGCCAAAAGTAGTATAAAAGATGTTGCCAGAGTGTTGGATCTTCCTTTAAGTGAATCAAATGCTCTTGCGAAACTTGTACCCGACAGACCGGGCACAAATTTGAATAAAGTCATATCCTTGTCTACCCAGGAAATTAAACAGCACTATGGTCAGGACTTTGAGAATATACAAAAGCTTCAAGAGTTTCATACGAGTACGAACAGCATGCCTGGTAAGGTTTTAAAAGAGGCACTTATTTTAGAAGGGTCTGTTCGAAATGTGGGAATTCATGCAGCCGGTATTATAATTGCACCAGAAGACTTAACCAATATTATTCCGGTCTCCACTTCCAAAGAATCTAATCTATTAATTACCCAATATGATGGACGTGTAATTGAAGATGCGGGCGTTATAAAAATGGATTTCTTGGGTTTAAAAACCCTAACCATTATTAAGAATGCACTTTCTTTAATTAAGCAGAATTATAATGAGGACATTATTATTGATGATATTCCTTTGGATGATCTGGCTACCTTCGAACTTTATCAACGTGGAGACACGAATGGTACTTTCCAGTTTGAAAGTGATGGTATGCAGAAATACCTCAGAGAGCTGAAGCCGGATAAGTTTGAGGATTTAATTGCCATGAATGCTCTGTATCGGCCGGGTCCGATGGATTATATTCCTAGTTATATCAAGAGGAAACATGGCCGAGAGGATGTTAGCTATGATTTGGCTGACATGGAAGAATACTTGGCAGATACCTATGGAATTACAGTTTATCAGGAACAGGTGATGCTTTTATCGCAGAAACTAGCTGACTTCTCTAAGGGTGATGCGGATGTTCTGAGAAAAGCAATGGGTAAGAAGGATCGTCATACCCTGGATAAGTTAAAGCCTCAATTTGTTGAAAATGCTAAGAAGAAAGGGCATGATGTTAAGGTTTTAGAAAAAGTATGGACCGACTGGGAAGCTTTTGCGTCTTACGCTTTTAATAAATCGCATTCTACCTGTTATGCTTTTGTAGCCTATCAGACTGCTTATTTAAAAGCCCATTACCCATCTGAGTATATGGCAGCCGTACTTAATAACCAAAATAACCTTGAGAAGATTTCATTCTTTATGGAAGAGTGCCGTAAGATTGGGGTTATGGTTTTAGGACCGGATGTAAATGAGTCTGATTTACGTTTTAACGTAAACAAGAAGAAGGAGATCCGTTTTGGTCTTTCTGGTATTAAAGGAGTAGGAGATAAGGCAGTTGAAAGTATTATTGAGGAGAGGAAAGAGAATGGACCCTATACCAGTATTTACGATTTTGCCAGAAGAGTAAACTCCCGGACAGTGAGTAAAAAAGTATATGAGAACTTGGTATACAGCGGTGCTTTTGACTGTTTTAACTTACACCGTGCACAGTTCTTTTTTATCCCACCGGGTGCTACGCAGACAGGTATCGACCGTTTGGTGAAGTATACAAGCGACTATCAAAATAATAAAGATAATTCTGCCATGTCTCTTTTTGGTGGGACTAGCGATGCAGATATTCCTGAACCAACCTTATCAGAATGTCCGGATTGGGATCTGATTGTTAAATTAAAATACGAGAAGGATGTGATCGGTATTTATTTAACGGGACATCCTTTGGATAATTACCGGGTTGAAATGGAACATTTCTGTCCGGATAAAGTAGAACTGTTGCATTTGATTGAGAAAATAAAAGGAGAAGCAGTAGATGAGGAAGTAGTAGAAGGATTTAATAAGATAAAGAATAAGGAAATGTTAATCGGTGGATTGGTTTCTTCCGTGCAACATCGTACTACGCGTAATGGTAAACCATTTGGTATATTCGTATTTGAAGACTATGCTGATTCTTACGAGATTGCTGTATTTGGCGAAGACTATGTCAAGTTTAGAGAATTCTTACATGAGGGTTATTTCTTGCAATTGCGCGCAACAGTAAGAGAACGATTCGGACAAAAAGGCAATTGGGAGCTAAAGTTATTGCAAATCCAATTATTAGATGAATTGCGTGATAAGTTAGCCAAGCATGTTGTAATTAAACTGTCACTCAATGAAATATCGCCAGGCTTTTTACTAGGGTTAAAAGAATTAGTAGAGCGAAATGCTGAGAGTGAAGGGGTGAAGAACTGCGAATTAAAGTTTGAGATTAAAGATCATGAAGATAGAATTAGGCTGGATATGCCTTCTAAAAGCATTCGTGTTAATCCGGATAATGAATTTCTTGATGGATTGAAAAAGATGAATTTAAATAACGTTAGGTTGAACTAGTGTCAGAATTGCAGATTTATACTTTGGTAAGGTATTTGAAGAAGTATATTTGTATCTTGTTTATATTATAAGATATATCACCACGTAAATAAAAAAGTATGACTATTGAAATCACAGACAGCAACTTCGAGGAAGTTGTATTGAAAGCAGACAAGCCTGTATTAGTGGATTTTTGGGCTGAATGGTGTGGTCCTTGCCGTATGGTAGGTCCTGTTGTAGAAGAGCTATCGAATGAATATCAAGGAAAAGCAGTTATCGGCAAAGTTGATGTTGACAATAATCCTGAAGTATCGATGAAATTTGGAATTCGTAATATTCCTGCATTATTGTTTTTCAAAGATGGAGAGATTGTCGATAAACAAATTGGTGCAGTTCCGAAATCGGTTCTTGCAGAAAAACTCGAAAAACAACTATAATATACTCTAATATATTCTTGTAAGAAAGGCCGGCTAATTAATTAGCCGGCCTTTCTTTTTTTCTCCTCATAGCCATCAATTCCCCTCGTATTATAGTGGTATGTATCTTTCTTGTAATTTACTTCGAATATTCCAGGGACATTGTTCGGACATGATAGGGGTTTGCCCCTACGAAGTCCCTAGAAAGTCCCTAGGATGTCCCTAGAATGTTCCTTGTATTTTAAAAGGTGTTAGTTACTAGCAATTTTGTTCATCTTTTGCCTTCAGTTTTATATTCAAAGAATTGCGATAAGATTTTTGTCTTTCCCATTTGTTTGAAATATTTAAGATTAGCTGTTTCTTAATTATTCGCGGACCAGCCTGGAAAATCACATTATTAGGAAGTTAATTTTTGAAAATATTCTTTAGTCGTTCGACGCTATTAATAAATTCGTTTTATAGCTTGTAAAAAGAATAGTCAGTAACTAAAGGTTCAAGGCCGTGTTGCCTAAATTCTGTTGCAATTTGTCCTCTGTGGTATGTTGAATGGTTGATGACGTGAAATAATATGTCGCGTCTACTGTTGCTGAAAGTTTGACCTTTACTATTTGAATAATTAATGACTTCATTCAGGTTCAACTTGTCAAGAATTTGCAAAGATTGTTCGTAGTTTGTTTGGTCTATATTCTTTAAGTCTTGTAGAACGTGAAGTTCCCAAACGCCGAAAGTTGCTTGTTGGGGAAAGATTCTGTTATTCCAGATTTGATGAGCATTTAAAATGTGGTTAAAGAGTTTTACTGCTTTCTCAGAAGTTTTGTCTGGACTATCGTTAAAAACCTCATACAACTTTTGATTGAAATGATGATTATACTCAAATAGTTCTTTGAAAAATTGTTTCATCTATCTCGGTTTTTGTTTTTCAATATTAGCGAATACAATTTAGTTAATCCAGCTCTATGTTTTTTCGTTCTCAAGGTTTCTCGCTACCCTAAAACCGAGATCGTCTATTTTAAATGAAATTGGGTGACTTCTTCTTCGGGTAGTTGCCATAACACTTCTTTCTTCATCGCACCAGCCACCACCTCTAAAAATCCGATAGGAACCATAAACCGTTTCATCATAAATATCATTACACCACTCCCAAACATTACCCAGCATGTCATAAACTCCGAATGAATTAGGCTCTTTCCGTCCAACTTTTTGACTGCTGTTTTCAGAATTGGTTTTATACCATGCTATCTTGTCTAATTCGCCATATCTAATCTCTTTGGTCCCGGCTTGACAAGAAAATTGCCATTCTGCTTCGGTTGGCAGCCTGTATCCATTTGCTAAAGAATCGAAAGTTATAGTTTCACCCTCGATAGGGATTTTGTAGCAGGGTTTTAAACCAGACTGTTCCGAAAGTTGATTACAGAAAGTTACTGCTTCTTTCCAGGTTACGGTTTCTACAGGCTTGTCGAGATCTTTAAAGTTGCTTGGATTTTCCTTTGTAATGGAGGTGTATAAATCTTGGGTAACTGGGAATTTACTAAGCAAAAAAGAGTTAAGGACAACAGTCCATTTTTGATTTGTCCTGTCGTCTCTTAACTCAATTTGTCCGCTCGGTATTTCTACCATTTGGCTATTAATTTTTGATTTGTCCACTAAGCTCTGATTGACTGCTATAGAACAAATCTACTGTTTGGTTACTGATTTACCAATGGATTAATGAAATGCATTAATTCACGGTCGTGGTTTTTTACAATTTTACTTTGATTGTCGAAGTACATAGTGATACCATTTTCTTGTGTATAGGGTTCCCACTTAGGCAATTTCCCTTCTACATTGGGGTTGCCTGTTTTAGCAAAGTTTAACCATACAGAACTCATTACGTCTGCCAATTCATAGGCTTCTTTTGAAGTTCCTGTCCAGTCTGATCTAAAATCAACATTGTTGAAAGCCAAAGGAATATCTAAACCATGGAAAGAACCTCTTGTTGCACTATCAACCGGACTCTTCCATGCTAATAAATAGCTATATACTGGGGCTTTGGATTGTTTAACCCAAGAATCAGCTGTCGCAATGGTATTAGGTCTGAAAACAGTATCAATAGAGAGTAGATCTTGAGGTGTAAAATCAGGGTATGCTTTTTCATATAATGAAACAAATTGATCAGCTCCACCTTTATAATTCTTTTCCAGCTGTTCTTTTGCCTGTTCGATAGTCAGATCTTTTTCATCATAGGCAACATTCATTAGCTCATTTAGAGTTGACCCTATCATCAGCGGTATATTATTTGAAATATCTGCAAATGCCGGGCTGAATGGTTGTTGTAATAGAACTTCGCCATCAGCAGAAGGAGCAAAGCCAAACATGGTTGATGATCCTGGTTTTCTTGGGCCTGATATCTCTTCTATGGCTGCATTTCCAGCATCTACAAGAGCTTGGTATGATATTGTATCTAGCTTTTCTACATTATCAGGGGTAACTCCTAATTTTGCAAGTACAGCTGAACCTAATGCTTGTGATTTTTCTTTGGTCATTACATTTACAAGCGTTCCACTTTGAATGATTGCCTTATTAAACAAACCATTTGCTGAAGGCATATTTAAGAGTGTGCCCACTTTGCCACCACCACCAGATTCACCAAAAATAGTTACGTTCGAAGGATCGCCTCCAAAGTCTTCAATATTATCTTTAACCCACTCCAATGCTTTTACAACGTCAAGCATGCCAACATTAGCTGATTGTGCATATTTCGGATCAACTCCAGACAAGTCAAGAAAGCCAAGAATGTTTAATCTGTGATTTATAGATACCATCACGACATCTCCTTTTTTAGCCAATGCTTTTCCATCGGTCATAGGGTCACTGCTGCTACCAACATGGAAACCTCCACCATGTAGCCAAAACATTACAGGGCGTTTCTTTCCATCATTCAATCCTTGTGTCCATACGTTTACACTGAATAGTTCTTCTTCATTCATTTTAGAATCGTCGATCCAGCTTACTATTTGCTTAGCTACCGGTCCGAATTCAGTAGTTTCACGAACATCTTCCCAAGAATCGGGATCTTGAGGTGGCATAAACCTTTCTGCTTTCGCATAGGGGATGCCTTTAAAAATAAATACACTATCCTCAACGGTACCTGAAACGGTGCCAAAGGTAGTTTTTACAATTGGTTCTTGATTTTGATTGGTTTGTGTGCTGCAGCCAGTGAAAGATAATCCGCCTGCGATTAAAAAAAGGAAAATAGAGTTTTTTGATAGTCTCATAGTAAAGATTATTTAGGTTTATAAATGGTAAACAAATATGCTAAATTTTATTTTGTTTCACTCGCACCTTCTCCTAATATAACCTTTGCTGGCAAAATTTAATTTGTTTCAGGGCTATCTTTTTGCCATTCGGCAAATGTTTTTTCCAATGTTTCCAAGAATACTTCTGCGGGTTGTGCTCCAGATATGGCATATTTGCGGTTAAACACGAAAAACGGAACACCTGTAACACCTATTTGTTGTGCTTCTTGAATATCTTGTTTTACCAAATAGGCATACTTGTCGTCATTGAAAGCCGCCTGCAATTCAGTCTCATCCAAACCGATTTCTTTTCCTAATTGTGTTAGAGTGGTTAAATCTGCTACGTTTTTATTTTCTATAAAGAAAGCACGGAATAAACTTTCCTCCGCTTGATCTCCCAAACCTTTTGTTTTTGCAAACTGTATTAGTTGATGTGCTTTCATCGAATTAACAGTTACTGTATTGTATAAGTCATATTCTAAGCCTACCTGTTTGGCATATTCGGTAACACTTGCAAGCATTTCATGTACCTTTTCTGCACTCATTCCTTTGCGCTTCACAAGATAATCTACATGGCTTTCGCTTGCCACTTCAGGAGCAGAGGGATCAAGCTGAAAGCTTTTCCACTCAATTTCTACTTGCTTGCTATTTGCAAATTTATTCAAGGCTGTTTCATATTGACGTTTTCCGATATAGCAAAAAGGACACATAATATCGCTCCATACCTCTATTTTCATCTTGGGAGTACTTGTATTTAAATTTTGTGTATTTTCCATTTGTATGATTTATAGTTATTTTAAATTTACTAAAAATTGATGCGATTGATCACCGCCAAATACGGTAGATAAAGAATTTTACTGGCCGTTATTAGTTCCTCTTACTTCATTCAATTTCATAGTCATGGAAATGGACTTGTTTTCAACCCATTCATCATATTCTTCGATTGCTTTCAACCTTAAACTATCATCTAAATAGCCTTCTTCTACCATTTGTTTTGATCTGGCTACTTGAGACCAAATTCCGACCTTTGAATCAAAGTCATTTCTATGTCTTTCATAATGTTCATCTGAATTTATTTTTTCAATGCCTTCCATCCCGATTTCTTTCATTAGTTCTGGTAGATCGTCCGCAATTCCATTATTCATTCCAGCATCATTTCTCCATTTTAAAAATGTTTTATAAAAGGTCTGCATACTTTCTGGCGGTTCAGGGTTCCATTCTAAATTATTATGGTTGTAGTCAAGAATAGAAATTTGGCCATTAGGTTTTAGTAAAGATTTCATTTTTAGTAAAGCTTCTTTAGGATTACTCAACCACTGAAGCATTCTTGCTGCTACTATTAAATCAAATTTTTGATTAGGCTCAAAGTCAAATAAATCACAGTGTATTAATTCTAAATTTTCAACACTTTTATAAGTTACTTTTCCGCTTTCTATAAATCTTTCTGTGTTATCAATACCAGTAACGCTTCCTGAATTACCAACAATTGCTGCTATATCTTTAGAAATTGCACCAGTTCCACAACCTACATCCAATACCACCATGCCTTTTTTGAGTATTAGCTCCAAGGTTCTGTAATCAACTTTTAAACTCCTATTGTCGAATATGTGTGTTGCTGACTGTCCTTCTCTTTTAATGTGTTTATTGTCTTTCATTTTCTATTTCTTTGTCAATTTGTATCTCAAATGTGTTGTCAAGTTTGATGGAATTACTTCTACAATTTGGAGATCATATTTGTCTTTATCAATTCCATCAAATAACCTAATGCCACTTCCTAAAAAAACAGGGCTAATATGAATGAAAAATTCATTCACAAGTCCTGCGTTGAGATATTGTTGAATAGTATTCGCACCACCTTGTATTCTTATATCCTTTCCTTTGGCTGATTGTTTTGCTTTTTCCAATGCACTTTGTATTCCGTCATTAATGAAATAAAAAGTTGTAGTCCCTTTTTGAACCCAAGGTTCTCGTTTTTCGTGTGTCAGCACATAAACATCTGCTTCATATAAATTTTCTGCCCAAGAGACTTCACCTTCTTCAAACATTCGTTTTCCCATAATGTAGGAACCCGTTCTTGCAAATACATCATCAATTAATTTACTGTCTGCACCATATTCTTCTCCACCTTCCATTTTAATGTTTTTCCAAAATGCTTTTTGTTTAAACATCCACTGGTGTAACTTCCCTGAAACACCACCCATAGGGTTGCTTGGACTTCTATTGTCGCCTGCAAAAAAGCCATCAAGCGATATTCCGCTATCAAATATAATTTTGCTCATAATTTTAATCGGTTGTTTGTTAAGTGGATGGTTGTTGTAAGTTCAACTATTGTCGCTCTATAATTATTTAGAAGCTTTCATATATTCAGCTATTAGTTTATCATTTGTGTCGTTGCTTTTTGATAAAGTTTCTATGATTTTTCTCTTTTCTGTGTCTGACCTATTTTGGCTCAACTTTTTCTTGGCTTGTAAATCCGTTACAAGAATTTCAAATGCTACAATCCCTTTTGACATTCTCAATTTATAGTCTTCAGGAAAATTGTCCCATTCTTTTCTGTACGAGGTTTCATAATTATCGATTGTCCTTTCAAGTACTTTAAAAGTCTTTTCTGTTTCTGTTATTAATTCCCCTTGTCCATAGGCGTGGATTGAAATGTAGTTCCAAGTCGGCACATTAAGTTCTTTATCATAATTTTTTGTCGAAATATAGGCGTGAGGTTCGCTGAAAATCACTAAAATCTTATTATTTACAATGTCTTGCCAATGGTCATTTGCTTTTGCAAAATGTGAAGTCAAAACAATATTGTCGTTTTTGGTAGTTATAAGGAAAGGCAAATGTGTTGCGATTGGAAAATTGTCTTTTGCTGTGATAAGAGTTGCAAAGCTAAACTGTTTCATAAATGCTACAATTTCAGTTTTGTCTGTCGTTAAGTTCATTTTTGGAATGTACATTGTATAATTCGTTTATGTAAATATATTAAAATATTGAGCTACATAAAGTTACTGCCATAAAAAAAGCCTGCAGATTAAAAGACTATCCTTTATCTCCAGGCTTAATATGTTTGACTAATTCTTTTTTTAGTCTTTGTAGAGTTCTTGTTGTAATTGTTTAACGCCTTCGTCGTGAATATATTCGTCATAAGTCATCAACTTATCGATATATCCTCTGGGTGTTATTTCAATGATTCTGTTAGCAACGGTTTGGGTTAACTCATGGTCACGGGAAGTAAATAGGAGGGTTCCTTTGAAATCATTCAATCCGTTGTTTAATGCAGTAATAGATTCCAAATCAAGGTGATTCGTAGGCTCATCAAGCAATAATAGGTTCGCTTGCTGAAGCATCATTCTCGAGAACATACACCTCATTTTTTCACCTCCTGAAAGAACAGAGCATTTCTTTAATACTTCTTCTCCTGAGAAAAGCATTCTGCCTAAGAAACCGCGAATGAATTGATCGTCTTGATCGGTATCAGAGAAGTCTCTTAGCCACTCGATCAGGTTATCATTTTTGCCTCCAAAGAATTTACTGTTATCCATTGGCATATCAGCTATCTTAATTGTGATACCCCATTTAAATGATCCTGTAAAATCTGTATCTCTACCAGCTAATACTTCATAGAAGGCGGTAGTGGCAAGACTGTTTCTGGATAATACGGCTATTTTGTCGCCTTTATTAACCATTAAGTTTAAGTCTTTAAATAAGACGGTGCCATCAACAGTTTTACCCAGATTCTCGATGGTTAGGATCTGATCTCCTGCTTCACGTTCCATGTTATTAAACATGATTGCAGGGTATTTTCTGTTTGATGGTTTAATCTCATCCAGATTGATCTTATCGAGTGCTTTTTTACGACTAGTAGCCTGTTTAGACTTGGAAGCATTGGCACTAAAGCGGCGGATAAAGTCTTGAAGTTCCTTCACTTTATCTTCCATCTTTTTATTCTGATCGGTACGTTGCTTTAAAGCTAATTGGCTTGACTCATACCAGAATGAGTAATTTCCGGAGTAGATAGACATTTTAGCAAAGTCGATATCGACAACATGCGTACAAACCGTATCTAAGAAGTGACGGTCGTGAGAAACTACCAAAACGATCGCTTCATAGCCGGCAAGGAAATCCTCTAACCAGGCGATGGTATCAATATCTAAATCGTTGGTAGGCTCATCCAGTAATAAAATGTCAGGTTTTCCAAATAAGGCTTGTGCTAATAGGACCCTAACTTTTTGATTACCGTCGATTTCTTTAAGTAATTTAAAATGCAAATCTTCTGTAATTCCTAAGTTGCTTAGGAGGGTAGCAGCATCGCTTTCTGCATTCCAACCATCCATTTCTGCGAAAAGATTTTCTAATTCTCCGGCGCGTTCGCCATCGGCATCGGTAAAATCTTCTTTGGCATAAATGGCATCTTTCTCTTTCATGATCCGATAGAGATCCTGATGCCCCATCATAACGGTTTCTATTACCGGAAATTCATCAAATTGATAGTGATTTTGGGTTAGCACAGCCATCCGCTCTCCGGGAGTAAAGCTTACCGAGCCGGTAGAAGGATCAACCTCGCCTGATAAAATCTTTAAGAAAGTGGATTTTCCCGCACCGTTGGCCCCAATAATGCCATAGCAATTGCCCTGTGTGAATTTAAGGTTAACATCTTCAAAAAGTACGCGTTTCCCAAAACGAAGGGATAAATTAGAAACTGTAATCATGGGCGCAAAGGTAAGGATTTGATATGAATTATGTAAGTTTTTATCACTTCATTGTTACGCGTACAGATTTAATAAAACATTGACTATCAGTTAATATTTCATAAATTTATATTGCTGTTGAATATGTTATTCGTTTTAAAATAATTGTGGTTTTCTTTTATGGAAAGATATTTTTTAATTCGACTCATTATCTTAATTGGATCCTTCGGTCTGATCTCGCCAGCATTTAGTCAAAAATTGAGCTTTAATAACGGACATCGTAAGGATAAAATGCGTTTTGAGCTTATTCATAATCTGATTGTTATTCCTGTGTTTGTAAATGATAAAGGGCCTTTTAATTTTATATTAGATAGTGGGGTTAAACCTCTTATTATTACTGATTCCTCAATAGTTAGTCCGCTGGATACTAATAGCTTGTTTCTTTCCCGGATTCGTGGACGAGGGATTGGTCCGGAGCTGGAAGCTTATGTAATGACGAACTTGAAAATTGATGTCGGAGCTGCTTCAGGAGAGAAATTATCGGCGATTTTATTAAAAGATGATCCCTTTCATCTTTCTGCATATGTAGGTATACCTGTCCATGGGATTATTGGGTCAGATGTCTTCAATAGCTTTATGGTTAAGGTGAATTATTTAAGTAAGAAGATAACCTTATACTATCCGGAAGTGAAGATTCGGAAAAGAGGTGATCGGATTCCTATTCAATTGATTGATGAAAAGCCATATGTGAATGTTTTAGTCAGCAGTGAAGATGGTACACAGGATTCTTTGTTGTTGCTAATTGATTCTGGAGCCGGACATGCTTTTTCATTAGATTTAAGGGATAATCAAGAACGGATACATCCAACTAAAACAGTAGCCGGAAATCTGGGTAAAGGTTTGGGAGGAGCAATTTTTGGTTTGGTAGGACGCTTGCCTGAGATTCAATTGGGAGAGTTTTCTATTAAAAATGTAGTGGTGGCTTTTCCAATGTATGAAGATGATGCAGTACGTTCGCTTATGACGGAAAGGAGTGGATCAATAGGTGGGGAATTGTTGAAGAGGTTTAACGTGTTATTTGATTATTCAAGAGGGGAAATTTATCTCAAAAAGAACAGACAATATAGAAATCCTTTTGAATATAATATGTCGGGAATGGAAGTATATGTTTCGAATGGTGAAGAGAATGACCGCCGGTTTTTTATTGGTCAGATAGATAATGATACTCCGGCTGAAGAGGAAGGCTTCATGGTTGGAGATGAAATTCTGTCTATTAACTTTAGGGATGCTTCCAGATACACATTAGATGAGATTAATAATCTCTTACAAGAAGAATCGACCACTGGTCTGATCTTTCAGATATTGAGAGATGATGACCGGGTTCTGGTTAAATTGCTTAAGTTAAAAAGAAGAATTTAAAGCTATTTCAAAAGATTTAATTGATATAGGTCTTTTCTTCTGTCTTTCATGGTTTTTACCGTTCCGTATTCATGTACCTCTTTTAATAAATAGAGATCCACATCGGCAAGAACTAACATTTCTGTATTGGGCGTTGCTTCAGCTTTAATACCATTGGTAGGGAAGGCAAAATCGGAAGGTGTGAATACGGCCGATTGAGCGTATTGAATATCCATGTTGTTTACCTTAGGAAGGTTTCCAACAGAACCGGCGATGGCTACATAGCACTCATTTTCAATGGCTCTTGCTTGTGCACAGCTTCTTACACGTGTATAGCCGTTTTGGGTATCAGTTAAAAATGGTACGAATAAAATCTGCATTCCTTGATCTGCTAAGATTCTGCTTAATTCCGGAAATTCTACATCGTAACAGATTAGTATCCCTACTTTTCCGCAATCGGTATCAAATACTTTGACTTTATCGCCACCATACATACCGTAATACTTTACTTCGTTTGGTGTAATGTGGACTTTCCTGTATTCATCATAGCTTCCGTTTCTATGGCATAGATAAGAAATGTTATAGAGTTTCCCATCTTTGTCAACTATAGGCATCGATCCTGAAATGATGTTTACATTGTAAGAAACTGCAAATTTTTGAATTCGCTCTCTGATTTCGCTAGTCAGTTCTGCAAGCTTATGCATGGCTTCTCTTTCTGGCAAGTGATTGAAGGGGCCCATTAAAGGGGTATTGAAAAATTCAGGAAAGACCGCAAAATCAGCATTATATCCACTTACGGCGTCTACAAAGAATTCAACCTGATCATAGAAAGCGTCGATATCACTGAAAGCACGCATTTGCCATTGAACGAGTCCAAGCCTAATAGTTTGTTTCGATGGTGATGAAGCTTTGGTATCTGCATCGTAGTAAATATTGTTCCATTCAAGAAGTGTAGCATATTCTCTTGATTCCTCATCTTCAGGAAGATAATTCTTAAGAATTTTTCTAACGTGGAAATCGTTTGAGAGCTGAAAGGTTAAAGCTGGATCATAGATTTCTTTTTGTTTTACTTTCTGAATATACTGTCTTGGAGATAATGTGTCAGAGTGTTCATGATATTTTGGAATACGGCCACCTGCAACGATGCTTTTTAGGTTCATCTCCTCGCACATTTCTTTCCGCGCATCGTATAACCTTCTTCCTAGGCGAAGTGAACGATATTCCGGATGAACAAATACTTCAATTCCATATAGTATATTTCCTTCTGGAGTATGGGTGGTAAATTTCCCATTATCAATAATTTCTTTGTAGGTATGGCCAGAATATACATCTTTTGCATTTGTAATAATGGCAAGCGCACAAGCAACAACTTTTCCGTCAACTTCAACACAAAGCTGACCTTCAGGGAAGATACCAATTAGGTCACTGATATTTGTTTTTGTCCAGATACCACCTGCAGAACCATGATAGGCTTCAATCATTGATTTCTTTAGATCGTGATAATCGTTTATATTAAGTTGTCTTACTTCTATATTCATATCTGGAATTGGTTGTTATTGATGTGTTTTGATAAATGTTGCTTTACCTTTTAAAACAAGGTATTGCCCTTGAAGTTTGTTTTTCCAAGATGTTTAAAAGCAAGTTCTGTGCATTCCCGGCCTCGGCTGGTCCTCATAAGAAATCCCTCCTGGATTAGAAAAGGTTCATATACTTCTTCAATGGTTCCTTCATCTTCTCCTACGGCAGTTGCAATTGTTTTTAAACCAACCGGGCCACCTTTAAACTTATCAATTATGGTTGTTAAGATACGGTTGTCCATTTCATCCAGACCATATTCATCGACGTTTAAAGCATCTAAAGCATATTTTGCAATCTTTGTGTCTATTTTGCCAGTTCCTTTGATTTGAGCAAAATCTCTTGTTCTTCGTAGAAGAGCATTGGCTATTCTGGGTGTGCCGCGACTTCTTCTGGCTATTTCGTAT
This sequence comes from Albibacterium sp., assembly GCF_035514885.1. NCBI lineage: Bacteria > Pseudomonadati > Bacteroidota > Sphingobacteriia > Sphingobacteriales > Sphingobacteriaceae > Albibacterium > Albibacterium sp. The sequence continues at coordinate 30,155 of NZ_DATJCH010000021.1, forward strand.
GCGCCTTCCTCACTTATTTCTGTATTTAAGATCTGTGCAGAACGTAAAACGATATCTGTTAATAGTTTGGCATCGTAATATTGTAATCTGGAGTTTATACCGAATCGCGCACGTAAAGGTGCAGTTAATAAACCTGAACGGGTGGTTGCACCAATAAGGGTAAAGGGATTTAGAGTAATCTGTACAGACCGTGCATTCGGCCCTGTTTCCAGCATGATATCAATTTTGAAATCTTCCATTGCTGAGTATAGATACTCTTCAACAATTGGACTGAGCCTGTGAATTTCATCAATAAAAAGGATATCTCCTTCGTCAAGATTAGTTAATAAACCTGCTAAGTCACCTGCTTTGTCCAGAACCGGACCCGATGTTATTTTGATACCTGTTCCCATTTCATTTGCAATAATATGAGAAAGAGTTGTTTTACCCAAGCCCGGGGGGCCGTGAAGTAAAACATGATCTAATGATTCTCCGCGTAGTTTTGCGGCCTTTACAAATACTTTAAGATTCTCGAGAATTTTAAACTGTCCGGTAAAGTCTTCGAAAAGCTGAGGCCTCAATACTCTTTCGATATCTCGTTCAGGTTCTGTTAGCCGATCTTGATTGGGGTCTAAATGCTCGTTCATTCTTTAAGGTAAATATGAACAAAGATAGGATTTTTAGGATTAAGAAATTCCGGTTTAAGAAGTCTTATAGTTTCTGAAGAGACTATTTAATTTCATTTGGATGACGCCGAAAAAAGCCTCACGAAATATTCGGGTACTCATTTTAGATACACCTGCCGTACGGTCAGTAAATATGATTGGTATTTCGACTACCTTAAAACCATATTGAATGGCTGTAAATTTCATTTCGATCTGAAATGCATAGCCAACGAATTTTATTTTATTGAGCGGGATTGTTTCTAATACCTTTCTGCGGTAGCAAATAAAGCCTGCAGTTGCATCCTGAATCTTAATGCCAGTAACGAGACGCACATATCCTGATGCGAAATACGACATTAATACTCTGTTCATTGGCCAGTTAACTACGTTGACACCTTTAATATAGCGGGAACCGATAACCATATCTGCTCCATTCTTACAAGCATCTAAGAGGTGAATCAGATCTTCGGGGTTGTGAGAGAAGTCTGCATCCATTTCAAAAATGAATTCGTATTGGTTTTCTAATGACCAGTTGAATCCATGAATATATGCCGTGCCGAGACCCAACTTTCCCTTACGTTCTTCGATATATAAACCACCTAAATGCTCTTCTTGAAGAGATTTTACAATTTGTGCAGTTCCGTCTGGCGAGCCATCATCTACAATTAAAATATCGAAAGGTTGTGGTAATGAGAAGACCTTCCGGATTATCTTCTCAATATTTTCCTTTTCATTGTAAGTGGGTATTATAACCAGACTTTCGGCCATCAATTAAATATTCTTTTTTTAATGAATTCCATGCATCATTTTCTTTAACCAAGGCGATAGTGCCAATAAGATTACTCCGGCAACGATTGGTATTAAAGTAAAGATCATAAAGAATGTTGAGATTGAGTAGGCTGCGGTTATTTTATCAATGTAGCTGGCAGATAGTCCGGCAAGTAAATTAGCAACCGCACTTGATAAGAACCAGAATCCGAAGATTAATCCAACCAAATGTTTTGGAGATAGCTTACTTACATAAGAAAGTCCGACAGGTGACAAGCATAATTCGCCCATTGTATGGAAAAGATAGGCCAGTATCAACCAAATCATACTTACCTGAGCAGTAAGAGCACCTTGTGGAATGCTGCGACTACCATAAGCTAATATACCAAAACCGATGCCTAATAAAACCAATCCAATCGCAAATTTGGCCGGCCCGCTTGGGTTGAATACTTTTTCCCACATTTTTGCAAATAGGGTAGCCAGGGTTATAATGAAAAAGGAGTTTAATATCTGAAACCAGGAAGCGGTAACTTCTGTCTCTAGGGCATTAAATTCTCTAAGAACTTTCCATATAGCAATTCCCCATATAATGAAGAAACTTAGAGCAGTAAAGAAGATAGTTAAAGGATATTTTTTGATGATTTGTTTAGCCAGTAAAGTCAGTACCCATGTTAATAATATTAATGGGAAAATAGTTAATGCCGCATCAACCCATTTAAAAGCTATTGCTTGATTTCCGACTAAAATACGTTGTGTATAATCATTGGCAAAGAAGGTCATGGAACTCCCTGCCTGTTCAAAAGCCATCCAGAAAAAGATACTGAAGAAGGTTAAAATACCAATAACTATTAAACGATCTCTAATAATATTTTTTGGAAGTTGCTCTTCTTCATCTGTAGGTTTAGTGTTTGTAAGTTCAAGCGTGTCTTTGCGTTCTTTCGCTTTTTTAACAGTTTCACCTAATTTTCCAAATATATGTTGTCCGTAATAGAATTGAAGCATGCCGAAAAACATAAATATACCTGCTAATCCGAAGCCCCAATGCCAGCCTATTTTCTCACCTATATATCCACAAAGCATAATTCCTAAGAATGCACCGGCATTGATACCCATATAGAATATGGTAAATGCTGAATCTTTTTTAATGCTGTTATCCGGATATAATTGACCTACAATAGATGATATATTTGGTTTAAACATACCGTTACCCAGAATAAGAAGAATCAAACCTAAATAAAAGAAACTCGCTCCAATACCTTCAAGGGCCATGGAAACATGTCCTAGCGTCATGATTAAGGCACCCCATAAAACAGCCTTTCGATAGCCGGTTATTTTGTCAGCTATTATTCCTCCTAGAAGAGGTGTTAAATATACTAAGAAGGTATAAACAGCATATAATTGAGCAGCTTCTTCGCGTGTCCATGCCCAACCATTTTTTGATATTTCGCTTACCAGGAAAAGTGTTAATAATGCACGCATTCCATAGTAACTAAAACGTTCCCACATTTCTGTGAAGAATAAGACAAACAGCCCTACTGGATGCCCAAGAGTAGTGTGTATATCTACCCCGTTTTTGATGAGATGCGTGGATAGAATTTCGTCTTGTTCAGATGGTTTCATATAAATAGAATTAGTGTATTAATATCTGCTTATAGTGTAATAATAAAATATAGTAACAATATAAATGTCAAAAATGCAACAATTATCTGAAAGAAGCTTTAGAAATATTCAATTTATATAGATTCCTAGAGCTCGTTAAAGACAAAATCAGACATCTTTGTATACAGATGTAAGCTTGTATTTCCACCATTTATACTGTGATTTTTATTAGGATAATACGCTTGGTCAAAGGGTTTGTTTGCATTTATTAATGCCTCTGAAAACATCACACTGTTTTGAAAATGAACATTATCGTCGGCAGTTCCATGGATAAGCAGGAAGCTGCCTTTTAATTTTTCTGCAGAATTTATAGGTGAATTATTATCATAGCCACTTGGATTTTCCTGAGGCGTACGCATATATCTTTCTGTATAAATGCTATCGTAAAAACGCCAATTTGTTACAGGGGCGACAGCAATAGCAGCCTTGAAAACATCTGCTCCTTTCGTGATGGCAAGAGACGCCATATAGCCTCCATAACTCCATCCCCATATTCCAATCCGATCTTTATCAACATAGCTTTGTTCGCCAAGCCATTTTGCAGCCTCTATCTGATCAATGGTCTCATATTTTCCTAATTCCAGGTAGGTCATCTTCTTAAATTCAGCACCACGGAAACCTGTACCTCGATTATCAACGCAAACTATTAAGTAACCATTTTGGGCTAAATAATCGAACCAATAATTATGCGTCCATGAATTAACAACGTTTTGGCTTCCGGGCCCACCATAAACAAACATCAAAACAGGATATTTAGTATCTTTTTTAAAGTTTGCAGGTTTAATCATATAACCGTTTAAGGCAGTTCCTTCTGAGGTAGTAAAATTGAAAAATTCACGAGGAGATATTCCGTATTCTTCGCTAACTTTTTTGCTTGTATGGTTGTCTTCTAATACGCGTATAATACCTTTGCTATTGTTTAGAGTTATATAAGGAGGAGTATTTACACTTGAATAATTTAGAATGTAGTAACTGAAATCTGCGCTGAAAGTTGCAGAGTTTGTACCTTCCGATAAGCTGATCTTTTCTTTTTTATTACCTGAAAGGTTGATAGAGTAAATATCCCGCTGTAAGGGAGAACTTTCTGTCGATTGAAAATATAAATTACCTGTTTCTTCATTAACTCCGTATAGCTTTGTAACCTCCCAGTTGCCTTTTGTTATTTGACTTATCAGCTTTCCATCGATGTTATATAAATAGATATGATTATATCCATTATGTTCACTGGTAATTAAAAAGCGTTTATTGTCTTTTAGGAATGTCAAATCATCATTGATATCAATGTAGTATGGATCAGTTTCTGTTAATATGGTGTTTGTACTTTGCGTCTTCTCATTCCAAAGCAGGTATTCCAGTTTATTCTGATGCCTGTTCATGCGCAACACAGAAAGTATATTAGAGTCTTGAGTCCATTTTACCCGAGGGATGTATTGGTCCTTTTCAGGTCCGATATCCACGGTTGATGTGTTTTTATTTGCCAGGGTATAAACATGGATGCTTATAATAGAGTTCTTTTCTCCCGCCTTTGGGTATTTGAATTTATATTCAGTAGGATAGAGGCCTGTGAACATGGTCATAGAAAATTCCTTCACTTCAGTTTCATCAAAGCGATAGAAAGCGATTTGCTTACTGTCTGGGCTCCAGAAAAATGCACTGGTAAAGGAGAATTCTTCCTGATATACCCAATCAGTTCCACCATTAATTATCTGATTGTATTTGCCGTCGTACGTTACTTGAACTTCTTCGCCTGAACTGAGATCCGTATAAAAAAGGTTGTTGTCTCTTATGAAACCCACCTTTGATCCATCGGGTGAGAAAGTAGCATACATTTGTTTTTCCTTCTTGTCAGAAACAGGACTTATCTTCTTTGTTTGAAGATCTAATACATAATAGAATGCTTTGGTTGAATGACGATAGATTGGTTCGCTTTGATATGCTATCAATACTTTTTTCTCATCCGAACTAAAGTCAGTTCCGATTGGAAGTTTGATGTCGTTATAAACGAGATCGCTTTCTGAAAATAGCTCTTCGGAGATTTTGCCATCGCTGTAGTTCCTTCTTGCTATAGAGCGTTCTTTGCTAACCGGATTGGTTTCAATGGATACATAGCTTTTTCCATCATTCATTGAACGAAAGCCAGAAACGGCATTGGTTCTAAACGTATTGTTTTTGTAAATATCCTCAAGGGTTATTTTTTTAGAAATTTCCAAAGTTGTCTTTTCTGGTGTTTGTGCAAATGCATAATTCCCCAATAGGAAGAAAATAAGAATGAGTTTATTCATCTATTAAATAATATAAGGATTGATCTTTTATAGTTTCTCAATTACAATTGAGCTGGCACCACCGCCACCATTGCAGATTCCTGCGACACCTATTCGGCCTTTATTCTGTTCAAGTACATTTAATAATGTAACAACTATTCTTGCACCCGAAGCACCTAAAGGATGCCCCAATGCAACTGCACCTCCATTGATATTGACTTTCTCAGCCGGTAAATTTAACAATTTGTTATTAGCTAAAGAAACCACAGAGAAAGCTTCGTTGATTTCATAATAATCAACATCTTTACTCTCAATATTTGCTAACTCTAATGCTTTCGGTATCGCCTTGGCTGGTGCAGTAGTAAACCATTCCGGTGCTTGTTGAGCATCTGCATAGCTTAAGATTTTTGCAATAGGCTTTAAACCTAATTCTTCTAACTTTGATTTACTCATTAATATCAAAGCTGCGGCTCCGTCATTTAATGTCGATGCATTGGCCGCGGTAACAGTACCTTCTTTTTGAAAAACTGTTTTTAGCCCGGGAATCTTTTCAAAGTTAACATTGTATATTTCTTCATCCTCATCAATGATAGTAACCTCACCTTTGCGTCCAACAATTTCAATAGGAATGATTTCATTTTTAAACCTGCCATTATTGGAAGCATGCTGTGCACGTTTATAAGACTCGATAGCATAGGCATCTTGATCTTCCCGAGATATACTACATTCGTTTGCACACAATTCGGCAGCTGATCCCATGTGATAGTCGTTATAAACATCCCATAAACCGTCCTTTACCAATCCGTCTATTAATTCCCCATTTCCCAAACGATAGCCTGTTCTCGCCTTATCTAAGTAATAAGGAACATTGCTCATGCTTTCTGCTCCTGCAGCTACTACAATATCATTTAATCCAAGTGAGATACTTTGAGCGGCCAACATAATGGCTTTCATGCCCGACGCACAAACTTTATTTACGGTAGTTGCCGGAATATCAGACAAGCCTGCAAATTTTGCTGCCTGTGTGGCCGGTGCCTGACCCAAACTTGCTGATAATACATTTCCTAAATAAACTTCCTCGACTTGGTTCTGATTGATATTAGCGCGTTTAACTGCTTCGGCAATTGCTTTGCCTGCTAATTCTGTGGCGGATAAAGCAGAGAGCTTTCCACCAAAACTCCCAATAGGAGTTCGTACAGCAGATACAATAAACACTTCTTGATTCAACATGTTATTATTAAATTGGTATAAGAGCAAGTTAACAAAAATCTATTATTTTCTTTGAAAATGGTGGATTCTCTTTAGAAATCTTAATTTTGAATGAAAACAATAGCCTGTGAATCGTTCTGAATCAACATATCGAATTAATTTATTTAGCCAATATCCGCAATTTTTCAAGTACGGATTAATGATTCTATGCATTGGCGTGATTGCATTTTTCTTGCCTAAACACCCAAGGTTTCGCTTTGAATTTGAAAAAGGAAAGGTTTGGATGCACGAAGATCTTGTTTCACCGTACAACTTCGCTATTCTAAAAACCCAAGAGGAGATTAATAAGGACCGGGATGATGTTTTGCAATCCATCAACCCGATCTATAATTTTCAATCGCAGGTAGCTGAAAATCAGATTGCCAGAATGCAAGCTGATATTGATGCTAAATGGCCGAATACCACCTTTGATCCTGAACTGGAACCCGTTTATAACAAATTTGCAACAGATATTCTTCAAAAGATCTACTCAGAGGGAGTGATGGCGCCTACCAAGAAATTCCAAATTGAGGGCGATAATTATAATTTCACTTTGCTTACAGACAATGTTTCTTCTGCTAAGAATACTGCAGATGTTTTTACACAGGAAAAAGCATTGCTATATATTGATGAAGCAATCAATGAGAATAATAGGATTGAAGAGAAAGAATGGTTAAAGAAGCTTATTCCTGATTACATACAGAATAATTATATCTTTAATGAGCAGCTTACCAATAAGCTTGAAACTGATGCTTTAGCAAACATTTCTACAACGCGCGGGATGGTGCAGAAAGGAGAGTTGATTATCGCTCAAGGTTCTACAATTAATAATGAGGCTTATCAGAAAATTGAATCTTTACGGATAGCCTATGAAGAGGAGGCGCGCATAGGTGGTGATATTGCAGTGGTAGTATTAGGGCAAGTGTTAATTGTCGGGCTTATTATTACCCTTTTAATGACCTTCTTATATTTATTCAGGAAGGATATTTTTGATGATAATCACTTGTTAACTTTAATACTGCTTGTGGTAACCTCAATGTTGGTTTTATTATCGTGGTCGGTAAATATTAGGCTTCCTAACTTGTATTTTATACCTTTTTGTATTGTTCCCATTATTATCCGTGTATTGTTTGATACCAGAATGGCACTTAATATTCACTTGTTAATGGTGTTGGTTGCTGCCTATTTTGTGCCTAATAGTTTTGAATTTGTTTTTCTGCAATTAACTGCTGGTATGGTTGCTATTTATAGTATCAAAACATTGGTTAAACGCGAGCAATTTTTGCTCTCATCTATATTTATTTTGGGTACCTATTTTATTGCCTATTTAGGTATGGTACTAATACGAAATGGATCATTGGATGATGTGCGCTGGTTAGACTTTGTTCCCTTTGCAGTAAGTGTTCTCCTTACTTTACTTGCTTATCCATTAATTTATGCATTTGAACGCTTTTTTGGAATTACTTCTGACGTAACCTTGATGGAATTAACCAATACAAATTCTCATCTATTGCGTGAGATGTCATATAAAGCACCAGGTACCTTTCAGCATTCTCTGCAAGTAGCTAACTTAGCAGAGGCAGCAATGTATAAAATAGGAGGGAATACGTTGTTAATCAGAGCAGGCGCATTGTATCATGACATTGGGAAGGTTACAAATCCTCAATATTTTATAGAGAACCAAACTAAAGGATACAATCCTCATGATGGACTTACCTTTGAGCAAAGCGCACAAATTATCATTGCCCATGTTTCTAAAGGTATGGAGATGGCCAGAAAAGCCGGACTGCCTGAAGAGATTATTGATTTCATTAAAACACATCATGGAACCACCCGTGTAGATTATTTTTACCAGTCTTATATCAAAACTTTCCCCGAAAAGTTTGTTGATGAAGATCTTTTCCACTATCCGGGTCCAATACCTTTCTCTAAAGAAACTGCAGTACTCATGCTTGCCGATTCAGTTGAAGCAGCTTCTCGAAGTCTTAAAGAGCCTAATGCGGAAAGTATAAGTGGTTTGGTTGATAAAATCATTGATTATAAGCTTTCTCAAAATCAGATGAAGAATAGTAATATTACTTTACAAGAGATCGAAACTATTCGCGAAATATTTAAGACCATGCTTATGAGTATCTATCATGTCAGGGTAGATTATGATATTAAGAAAGAGAAAAAAACCGAGATAATTTAGTTCTTAAAATTAACTCTGACGAATGTTCAAATTATTTTTGTGGAGTAGATTGAATTGCTATATTTGCATTCCAAAATAAGGAGAGATGCCTGAGTGGCCGAAAGGAACAGTTTGCTAAACTGTCGTACTGGAAACGGTACCGAGGGTTCGAATCCCTCTCTCTCCGCAGCCTGAAGAGCGACTTGAAAAAGTCGCTCTTTTTCTTTTAAAGGCAATTCGTTCGTTTTACATAAGATTAGTGCTAATATAATTCGGCAAAGTATAATCTGAATACTGCTTTTCTGAGCTCGTATAATCACTAACATCTCTCAACAAAAAACAAAAGTGCCTCTTGCTATAATAAGTAAATAACTTTATCTTAAATCTGTTTTCCAAATAGCTTTTTGTGGAGAATTAACTTATAAAGACATAAAAATAAAAATTATGAAAGCAATTAACCCATGGATCAACTTCAATGGAAATGCTGAGGAAGCTTTTACTTTTTACAAATCAGTTTTTGGTGGTGAGTTCAGGCAGGTCATCCGCTTTGTTGACCTATCGAGTGATGAATTTCAGGTTGCAGAAAAGGAAGCTCAAAAAATAATGCACATTGCATTGCCGATTGGCAAAAACAACGTATTAAAGGCCAACGACGTCCCTGAGTTCATGGGACGAGTAAATGAAAACGAGAACCGATCCAAAATATCAATCAGTGCAGACAGTCGTCAAGAAGCAGATAGACTATTTGACGGACTATCTGCAGGCGGAGATATTGAAGGTCCTATGGGCGAAAGTCCTTGGGGTACATACGCCGGAATGTTTAGAGATAAATATGGTATTGAATGGATTATAGAGTATGATCCAAACTAACGGACAAGTGTAACCTAAGAAACCCAGATATTACCCTACAGCCGCTTTCTATCCGGCATATTTTACCCTGCTTTTTATATCAGCATCTTCTGACATTGACACTACCTCATATTCAATATTCCATTCTTTTATGCTTTCTAGAATCGGTAGAAAAGCTAAGCCTTTTTCAGATAACTTATAATCTACTCTCGGTGGTAATTCCTTATAAGCTATTCTTTCCAATATGCCGTCTTCTTCCATTTCCTTTAACTGCTCAGTCAGTACCTTTCTTGAAATGAGTGGTATGATAGAAGCTAATTGACCAAAACGAATAGTACGAGTACCCATAACATTCATGATAATTGGTTTCCATTTATTACTAATTGTACCAATAGCTCTTGTAAAGGGGCAATTTGAATTACAAAATCTTTCGTCTCTCATAATATTTAAAAATTAGTAGTAAAAATTGCAGTTACCCGCTGGTAACCAGAATAGACTATTACTGTTACAAATATAAACTATTGATAATATCTTTGTGAAACAAATGCAAAATAAATTTAAAAATGAATTAAAAACACTTAGTTATGAGCAGATTAAAGAACAAAGTAACAGTTATTACAGGTGGAAATAGTGGAATTGGGTTTGGTATTGCCCAAGAATTTAAAAAAGAAGGTGCAGTAGGAGCTATTGTTGGTAAGAACCAAGAAACTTTAGATAGTTCTGTGGCTCAACTTGGAGAAGGTTTTATAGCTATCAACGCGGATGTAACTAATCTTGACGATTTGGAAAGAGTGTTTAAAGAAACATCAGAAAAGTTTGGTAAAATAGATGTAATCGTGGCCAATGCAGGTGGCGCAGTTAACGGATCAACATTTGGTTCTGTGGCAGAAATTGGTGAAGCCGATTTTGATAAGACAATAGCTTTAAACTTAAAGAGTGTTTATTTCACTGTCCATAAAGGATTACCTTATATGAATGATGGAGGTTCTATTATCCTTATCGGTTCAAATGCGGCGCATCGTGCCTATGCATCTTTCACGCTTTATGGTGCAACCAAGTCAGCTGTGATCCATTTTGCAAAAGGATTTTCAAACGATCTTTTAAGTAGAAAAATCAGAGCGAATGTGATATCCCCAGGTACAACAGATACACCAGTATTTGAAAGATTTGTTCCTGCAGAACAACTTGATGCAGTAAAACAATACTGGTCAGATGCGATGCCGATAGGTAGAATTGGACAACCATCCGATATTGGAAAAACAGCGGTTTTCTTAGCTTCGGATGATTCTTCCTTTATACTTGGTACTGAGATTCTTGTTGATGGTGGTTTAACCTATTTGTCGCCAAATTAATAGAAATCTGTAGTGCCTTATTAAACCCTTGTTTCCTTTCGGAAGCAGGGGTTATTTTTTGCTGCAATAAACTGTGTCATTCAATTCGGTTGTAAAAAACAGTATAAGGCAGCACAGGTGTTTTGTTTTAAGTTGAGTATAAATAACTTCCATACAATGTGATCAAAAGGGGTGCATCTAAAATTATCGAAAAGTGAATTAATGATGTTCAACGTATAAATAACTGTAAAAAGGAGGATTATACTTGAAATCATTGAATAGAAAACCAAATTTTGATAGTATAGTTATTAATGGCAAGGATAAAGTTGACATAATTACGAATAATAAAAAACCGGACTATGATAGCAATGAATTATAGAGGGCCATTTAGAGTCAGAGCTGACCACAAGCCTATGCCAGAAATTGAGCACCCAAACGATGCTATTGTTAGAGTAACAAGATCCTGTATTTGCGGATCCGACTTACACCTTTACCATGGCTTGGTGCCTGATACGCGGGTAGGTTCAACATTTGGTCATGAATTCGTTGGTATTGTAGAAGAAATTGGTCCTTCTGTTGAAAGGTTAACAGTAGGAGACCATGTTTTAGTACCATTTAATATTGCCTGTGGAAAGTGTGCATTTTGCAAACAGGAATTATACGGGAATTGTCATGAATCAAATTCTATGGCAACTGCAGCAGGCGGCATTTTTGGTTATTCTCATATTGCGGGTGGTTTTGATGGTGGACAGGCAGAATATGTGCGGGTACCTTATGCTGATGTTGGCCCTACGGTAATTCCCAGTGACATGGATCCGGATGATGCAGTTCTTTTAACTGATGTTCTTCCTACCGGATATCAAGCAGCGGAAATGGGTGGAATTAAGACTGGAGATACTGTGGTTATTTTTGGAGCAGGGCCAGTTGGTATTATGGCAGCAAAGTGTGCCTGGCTTTTTGGTGCAGGAAGAGTAATCGTTATAGATCATTTAGAATACCGTCTTGAATTTGTGCGAAATTATGCACAATGTGAGGCCTATAACTTTAAATCACTTGAAGACCCGGTAATGTTTATTAAGAAAACAACAGGATGGTTTGGCGCTGATGTATGTATTGATGCGGTAGGTGGAGATGCAGCCGGAAGTGCCATGCAAACCATAACAGGGAAAAAATTAATGCTTCAGGCCGGTGCAGCTACAGCACTTCATTGGGCGATCAATTCTGTTAAAAAAGGAGGGATTGTTTCAATTGTCGGCGTTTACGGTCCAACAGATAATTTTATACCGATTGGTAATGTTGTTAATAAAGGTATTACCATTCGTGCTAATCAGACTTCTGTAAAACGACTTCTTCCTAAGTTAATAAATCATGTTCAAGCGGGAATCATTAATCCTAAAGAAATTATTACACATCGGATACCTTTAAAAGAAATATCTGATGCGTATCATATATTTTCTGCCAAGTTAGATAATTGTATTAAACCCATTCTTATTCCTTAGAATTAACTAGTTACCATGAAAGATTATTCACATATTAAAGGTTGGGGAGTAGATGCTGATCCGAGAAATGAGCCTACCTACCCTATGAAAAATTATACAGGCGATGATCACAATAGGTTAAATTGGGAGAGACCTCCATTACAGCTGCAAGAAGTTGAAGTGCTTCATTCAATTGAAAGACCAAATTTAACAGCCGTCTTTGGCTCAACTTTACCTCCCTCGGGGCTGAGTGGCAATTTGCGTAGGTATGCTTTTAAATACAGCGAGTCAAGTTATCTCCATTGGCTGCCCTTACTTTTAGCTGATCGGGTTAATGTTATTGAAGGTATAGTAGACGATTTCAAGCAAGGCCATATACCTAATATCTTTGCAGAAAAAGGCTGGAAGGCTGAACTGAAATATAATCCGGTAGGATTAGTCAAGAAAGTTGTGATATGCACAGTAGTAACACTGGCAATTGTAAGTATGCTATCCGGAAAAAAGAAATAGACAAAGATTAGCCACTAGTAAGAATCTCGTATTGAATAGGCTTAAACGAATAGTTGTTTGATTGTTCTGCAGAGCAGGCTGTAAGGCCAACAATTAGATCCATTTTTGCTTCGAAAAGAAGATAATCACCTGCTTTACTTTGGGGTGGATCTACTGAAAGCTCTCCATCCTGTGCAAATTGAACATTCATAAAAATATTAAAAGCAGTTGGTATATCATCAGGTTCTATTCCAAAGTTAGAAAGGTTCGTATAAAGGTTTTCAAAACAGCTTGGGTGATAGTCAGGGTTCTGATAAAGAATCTGAAATGTTTCAGGGCTGCATGGAGCCAGGAGAAAATCGTTACGCCCATTGGTGTCTTCCAGTATTTCCATCATTTTATGACTCCGATTACTCCATAAATGGTGTCCTTTAGTAATCAGGATTGTATTTTCAAAATCAAGGGTTTTTCCTGAAGAAATTTTTTCTCGCTTATCGTTCGCATTAAAGAGAACCATATCGCTTACTTGTTCTCCTTGGGGGTCAATTACTCTCAGTTTATCGCCTGCCTTTAATTGAAAAGCTGCACCTGTTTGTTTTTCTATTGTATTAATCATCTGCTAATTAAACTCTAATTTATAATTGTTTGATAGTATCTTACTAGGTATGAAAAGGACATTTCCAGTTTTTATCAACTTTACGCCCACTGTATTGAGGAGCCTCTAAACCTTCTCCATGATCGCTAAGCATCGGATTGATAGAACCGTCATAATTTATTTCCCGGTCACGGATCGTGTTTTTCATCTTTTCATAGATGTCATGATCACGAAGTTGTTCAAATTGTCGATGAAGGTTGAAGGCAAGTGCAGTATAGCCAAACCTTCTCGATTTTCTACTGGCATGTGGGTGTAGGCCAACTATAAAAAAGGCAGTGCCATTAAAACTGAAACTAAAATCTTTCTTTTCAGGATTACTGCCTACAGCATGGTCCCAAGGCTTATCTTCTTCACTATCATGAAGTTTTTGTAATTGTTGCCAAAGCCGCTTCTCAAAATCAAGCTCCGATTCCACCTTATCAGTAAACACTGCAATCATAGACATATATTGACTATTCGAATCTACTGTTTCTTTTATATATGTTTTCAGGTCATTTGCCAATGCTTTGGTAGTTTCCTTGGTGCCCATTTGATCATAGATCCCAAATCTATATTGATCAGTATGCATAGCCGATTTTGCACCTACACAGGGATAATCTGCAGCATCTATTTTCTTTATGAAATTTTGAGTGACTTTCAGTACGCGATTGTTTAAATCTGAATTTATTTTATCAGGTGTGAAGTATGTTTCTATTCTTTTTGCTCCCATGTTCAATTAACTCGTTTTTGGCTCAAATCTATTTTTTGTCCCTTTATATCGATTCAAATGATAACCGATATAAGAACTAACAGAATAGTTTCAGTTTTGTTTAAGACAGTCAGTAACCTCCTCTACTCAAATGCCTATAGATAAAAACTTTAATCTGTTTTAATGGTTATCAAAAATGTATTCCTTCGATAAGATGGATGTGAGATGTTGACTTTGTTATATCGAATTCGTTAATCTAATTATTAAGCGTATGAAAATTATTACCTATTGTCTAACGGTATCATTATTTCTTTTCGCAACCAATTTATTGGCTCAAGAATCCATTACCGTAAAAGGCGTTGTTCACGATGCTGAGACTGGAGAAACTGTTCCGGGAGTTACGGTTCAGGTTAAGGGAACTACTTCAGGAACTCAAACAGATATGGATGGGAATTACTCAATCCAGGTAAATCCCACAGCAACTTTGGTGTTTAGTTTTATCAGCTACGGCACTCAGGAAATCCCGGTTAATAACCAGCAGCAAATAGATGTAGAATTAGTAACCTCTACTCAAGAGTTAGAGCAGGTTGTTGTAATTGGGTATGGTTCTGCTGCTCGTCGCGATTTAACGGGCTCAATATCAACCGTCAAAGGAAGTGAAGTTGCTGATAAACCATCTTCTAATCCTGTTGCTTCTATCCAAGGAAAAGTAGCCGGTGTGCAAATTGTTAATTCAGGAAGACCGGGTGCGGATCCGGATATTCGAATTAGAGGAACCAACTCTATTAATAGTGTAAAACCATTGTATGTGGTTGATGGGATATTAAATGATAATATCAATTTTATCAATCCGGCCGACATCGAGACAATGGAAGTGTTAAAGGATCCGTCGTCTTTGGCTATTTTCGGAGTTAGAGGAGCCAATGGAGTAATTATCATTACAACGAAACAAGCAAAAGCCGGCCAATTGAATTTTAATTTTAACTCAACCGTCGGATTTAAGGACGTTTCTGATCGTATGAAACTCACCGATGCTGCCGGATTTAAACTATTATACGATGAGCAGCGCGCCAATGAAGGGATTGCTGCTTACGACTATACAAACTGGACAGCAAACACCGATTGGCAAGATCAAATATTTCAACGCGGCATCTTAAATTACAACAACCTCAGTGTAAGTGGTGCGTCAGAAAATAATAAGTTCTACATGGGTTTAGGCTATACGCAGGAAGAAGGCGTAATTCATTATGAAAAGCTTAATAAAATCACTTTATCGCTTAATGATGAACTTCAAGTTACCGATAATTTAAAGTTTGGTGTGAATTTTAATGGTTACAGAGCTCAGTTACCTCAAGAAAGGAGTGTAGCTTCTGCCGTAAGAGCTGCACCAATTGCCCCTGTATATAATGATGAATATGGATTATACCATACTCTTCCAGATTTTCAACGTGCCCAAATATGGAATCCTTTAGTTGATATTTATGATCGCAGAAATACAGCAATTAACCGCGAATACAGAGCTGTTGCCAGTGTATTTGGTGAAGTTAAATTTCTAGAGAATTTTTCTTTCAAAGCTAACTTCCTGGCAGATTATGGCTTTAATCAAGGAAGATCTTATTCTCCTTTGATCAATGTTTATAATCCGGAGATTGAAGGTGAGAGTAAAATTGATCAACTGAATAGAATCACGTCGGTTTCTCAAAATCAAAATATCTTTACTAAAGTTCAATCAGACTGGTTGCTGACATATAAAAACAGTTTTGGCGATCATAATCTAACGGCAACAGCAGGGTGGACGACCTATTATAATTCTTATGAAACAACAAATGCCAGCAGAACGCAAGGTAGCGGGGCTCCCATTCCAAACGATCCTGATAAATGGTATGTAGGAATCGGATCTTCCGATACTCAGCAAGGAGACGGATCCGCCTGGGAGCGGACAACTTTATCTTTCTTAGCACGTGCACTTTATAACTACAAAGGCAAGTATTTACTGAATGGTTCATTCAGACGTGACGGAACTTCCGGCTTTTATAAATACGGAAATCAATGGCAAAACTTTGGTGCAATAGGAGCAGGTTGGGTAATTTCTGACGAAGAATTTATGCAAGATCGGTCTGCTATCAACAGATTGAAGTTAAAAGGATCATGGGGTATACTAGGAAACCAAAATACGGGAGGAAATCAATATCCACTGTATCCTTTGCTAGTTGCCGGTAATTCAGCTGTTTTTGGAGATAACATTATTCCGGCTTACGAACCATCTTATATACCCTATCGTGATTTAAGATGGGAACGAGTTTATGCCTGGGAGGGAGGCTTTGAATTAGATGCATTTGATAACCGTTTTTCTCTTGATGCCGTTTACTATCATAAAGATACCAAGGGAATCATTGTTACGGTTCCTGCCTCATTGGGTGTAAAAGCAGGACTTTCCAATCCGGGAGAAGTGAGCAACAAAGGAATTGAACTGTCAACTTCATGGAACCAGTCTTTCGGCGATGATATGTCTTTAACTATTGGGGGAAATCTTACTACGATGGACAATAAAGTAAATCGTCTTCTAGATGAAGGTTATGATATTGTTGATGGTGTTTCCAGAACAAGTGTTGATTACCCAATTGGTTATTTTTACGGTTATATCTCTGATGGTATTTATCAAACAAATGAGGAACTGCGGGTATCACCCGTACATGCAGGTGCAAAATTGGGAGATATTAAATTTCGCGATGTAGATGGAAATGGTGAAATTAATGATGCCGATCGAACCATTATCGGTAATCCGACTCCAGACCTTACCTACGGTATTTCACTCAACTTTACATATAAGAACTTTGATATAGGAACTGATTTTATGGGTGTATATGGCAATGAGATCTTCAGAAATTGGAATCGAAATGCTTTTGCTCAATTTAACTTCCTGGAAGATCGGCTCGAAAGATGGCATGGTGAAGGAACTTCCAATTGGGAGCCAATTATGGATTCCGGAAGAGCAAATAACCGATTAGCATCTACCTATTACATTGAAGATGGAAGTTTTTTCCGACTTAGAAACTTACAATTAGGATATAATTTTGATCAAAAAATATTAGATCGTTTGCATCTAAAATCTCTGCGAATTTTTGTGAATGCGCAAAATGTATTTACCCTTCGAAATAGTACAGGCTACACTCCAGAGATAGGAGGAAGCGCTACTTCTTTTGGAGTTGATGATGGTACCTATCCGGTGCCGGCGATTTATACATTCGGTGTGAATTTAAATTTCTAATTGTTAAAGAATTCGGTTATGAAAAACTTAAATAATATATATACTAAAATATCTGCTTTAATGGTTATGGTGATGATAATCGCCGCAGGATGTAAAAAAGATTTTCTGGATAGAAAACCTCTGGGACAATTAACGGAGGAAGATTTAGATCCCGGTTCTCTTGAAGGACAGGTGTTTGCAATTTACGGTGGCGGACTTCGAAATGAAGGTATTAGTGGCCTTCCCTATATAGCTGTCCATAATATGCGAGCAGACGATGCAGATAAAGGTAGCGCACCCGGCGATGGGGAAGACGCTGCAAATATTTTTGATAAATTTCAATATGTTAAGGATTTTTGGTTGATAAATTCATACTGGACAGGGCAATATAACCTGATAAACCTGTCTAATAATGTGATTTCAGCAGCTGATTCCATTGAGAATACGCCTACTACTTTAATCAACTTGGGTGAAGCTAAGTTCTTTCGGGCATTTGCGTATTTTAATTTAGTACGAGCTTTCGGAGAGGTGCCAAAAATTGATTTTCGAATTACTGATCCATCGCAGGCCATTGTACCCAAATCTCCGATTGCAGATATCTATCAATTGATTGATGCCGATTTGCAGGAAGCAGTAGCTGCCTTACCTCCAAGCTGGAGCAGTCAGTTTGTTGGTAGAGTAACCAAAGGAGCAGCTTTGGCCCTGCAGGCTAAAACATTTTTAGCGCGTAATATGTGGTCAAGGGCATTGGCTTCTTCCGAAGCGGTTATTATGTTGGGAGAATATGATTTAAGTACTCCCTATAATCAGATATTCAGGGAGTCGCAGGAAAATGGAAAAGAGTCTGTTTTTGAAATTCAGGCATTTTATTCACAAAGCAACACCTCAGTTGGTATTACCTATGCCAGCCGACAAGGGGTAAGAGGATCGGGAGATTGGAACTTAGGATGGGGATGGAATGTACCGAATCAGAAAATGGCAGATGCTTTTGAACCCGGCGACCCGAGAAAGGATGAAACGTTGCTGTATACCGGTCAAGTAAACTCTCCTTATGGCGAATTTCTTCCTGCAGGTCTTCCAAGACCTTATTGGAGTAAAAAAGTATATACCAATCCAGATATCCGAAGGTCAACCGGTAGCTTACAAGGTCAATGGTTCAATATGCGTATCATTAGGTATGCAGATGTTATTCTTATGGCAGCAGAAGCAGCAAATGAATTAGGAGGAACAGCAAATATTGAAAAATCCTTAGAGTATTTAGAAATGGTACGCGCCAGAGCCCGGGGAAGTAATCCTGCGGTATTGCCAGAAGTAACAACGACCGATCAGGCAGCACTTCGCCAAGCCATTCGACATGAAAGACAGGTGGAATTGGGAATGGAGAATGAACGATTCTTTGATTTAGTTCGTTGGGGAATTGCAGACGATGTTCTTGCTGATGCAGGTTATCAGCATAAAAATCGTTTCCTACCAATACCTCAACCGGAAATAGATAAAGCAGGAGGTGTTTTAGTGCAAAATCCAGATTATTAATTAAGACATCAAAATTGATAAAGATGAAAAATATACTTTCAAAATCAATATATGGAGGGCTCTTTATTCTCCTTATTGTTGCAAGCTTCAGTGCTTGTCAGAAAATGGAAAGACCGGCAATGAATATCATACCCGACGATACTGCGCGATTAAATGGTCCGCTTCAATTGTTCCTTTCCTTTGAAGACAGTCCAATTGATAGCATACATGATGCTAAAGGTAATGCAAAAGGGAATAGCTATGTTGAAGGCATTAAAGGTAAAGCATATAAAGGGTCAACTACCGGACAAATTCAATATTCCAATGCCGGGAAATTAGCTGAAATGACCAGCTTTACAGTGGCCTTCTGGATGAATACAGAAAAGCATAGCGGGGGAGGGCAATCGGTATTTATGATGCCCAATACGAGTGATTTCTGGGGAAACTTATTCGCAATTATTGAAGGGAACGACAATCCGGACGATAACTCGATGCTTTTTAAATTTAATTTCGCCGGAAACTGGGTTGAATTTAGCGGCAATAATGGTCTCGACCGACTGCCTGATATGTATGGTAAGTGGCATCATTTGGCTTTTAGCTACGATGAAAATACTTCAAAATTCGCTGCCTACTTAGATGGGGAAAAGATGAATTTACCGGCAAATATCAGTGATCGGAAAAAAGATAATGCGCCTTTGGGTAAATTAAGCTTTAAAGATGCATCTCAGTTTGCTATCGGTGCTTATCAGCAACATATCGGAATCCAGGGAGATCCTCAAGATTGGATGTTGCATTATACTGGTATGCTTGATCAATTTCGGGTATATACAAAGGCTCTAAATGACGAAGAGGTAAAAGCATTATTTACTAAGAAAGAATAAGCTAATAGAAAAATAGGTTAATGAAAATTGGATATCTTTATAATATGTTGAATTTAAAGAGGATTATGGCGAATATAAGCTTCGTTCAGATTTTTTTGATGGTTGGTTTTATTGGCATTACAGGATGTAGCACTCCGAAATCAGCAGAGTCTAATCCGCCTGCCGAACAAACGAACCTCAGCGATGACTCCTTACTTACCCTTGCCCAAAAGCAAACTTTTCAATACTTCTGGGAAGGTGCGGAAAATATATCAGGACTAGCTCGTGAGCGAATTCATATCGATGGAGACTATCCGCAGAATGATCAGGATGTTGTCACAACCGGAGGAAGTGGTTTTGGTATAATGACTATTCTGGTGGGAATTGAGCGAGGATTTATCACACGTTCGGAAGGTTATAATCGATTGAATAGAATTGTGGATTATTTAGGGAAAGCCGACAGATTTCATGGGGCGTGGCCACATTGGTTGTATGGCCCGACTGGAAAAGTTAAGCCATTTGGAGAAAAGGATAATGGTGGCGACCTGGTAGAAACGGCATTTATGGCTCAGGCTTTACTATGCGTCCGACAATATTTTAATGATGGTAATATTGAAGAAAAGAGCTTGGCTAAGAAAGCAGACGAGCTTTGGAAAGGAATTGATTGGAATTTCTACCGTAATGGTGATCAAAATGTGCTTTATTGGCATTGGAGTCCTAATTATGAATGGACTATTAATTTTCCAATCAGAGGGTACGATGAATGTTTAATTACTTATGTATTAGCTGCTTCCTCACCAACACATGGAGTGCCTGCCGAAGTATATCATGAAGGCTGGGCAAGGAATGGAGCAATAAAATCAAGTGCAGAACAGTACGGATATCAATTAATACTTGCTCATAATGGACATGAAGGGACGGTTGGACCGCTTTTTTGGTCGCAATATTCTTATTTAGCTCTTGATCCGCGCGGATTGAAAGATCATTATGCCGATTATTGGACATTAAATAGAAATCATGCTTTGATTAATCGGGAGTATGCCATTGAAAATCCAAAAAACTTTAAAGGCTATGGTGCAAATACCTGGGGCCTCACAGCCAGCTATTCTGTGGATGGCTATTCAGCTCACAGTCCTAAAAATGATCTGGGTGTTATAACTCCTACAGCTGCCATCTCATCCATCCCATATACGCCGGAGTATAGTATGGAGGTTATTCGCCATCTATACAATGATTTGGGTGATAAACTCTGGGGAAAGTATGGCTTTTACGATGCTTTTAGTGAAACTGATAATTGGTTTCCAAAACGTTATTTAGCAATTGACCAGGGAACCATTCCGGTAATGATTGAGAATTATCGGAGTGGTTTATTATGGAATTTATTTATGAGTGCACCTGAAATACAAGCCGGTCTTTTAAAACTTGGTTTTACAAGTACACAACATACACTTACAGCAAATCAAGCAATCGCAGAGGAAGTACAATGATGAAGAATTTCATTTATTGTGCCTTCCAAACTGCCGTATAGATAACATTCTTCTAAAAATCCCCATTTTCTGGGATTGTTCACTACATCGTGAAGAAGTAACTTTACAGTACAATTGTTCTATCAAAAGTATTTACTATGAAAAAGATAACTATTCTACTATTTTGTTTATCCATCATATTGATGGCCTGTAACAAAGATAAGGATGACTTAGGAAGTCCAGCGGGTAGTGAATTGAAGAAATTACCCGGTAATATTTATTATAAATGGGCGGATGAGGGGATTTTCGTATTAAATCTACCTTCAGCCAGCCAGAGTTTATTATTACAGGACAAAATTCGACGAAATGATTGGGATATCAGTTTTGATAACAAATATGTTTTAGAGTGTTCGGATGTTCAGGGTGATTATCAAGCTAGTCAATTTACCCTTTCCAATATATCGGACGGCACCATTGTCAAACAATTTAAGTATTATGCCTCAGAAGGAGATATCGCCACAGGAACCCTTTCACCCAACGGGCAGCTCATCGCTATTGACCCAACATTCCATGATGGTATTGTCATCACCGATCTGGACGGCAATGAAGTGAAACATATCCTGACAGTAAATAACGAGAAGATTACTGAAGACCCAGTGTGGATGTCTGACAATACATTACTTATTACACATAAACAATTTTTACTGAAGAGCAATGCTGATTTTACTCAAGTAAGTCTTATAAAGGAATTTGATTTTCAGGATTGGGGATCGCCCGCGGTAAGCAGAGATGGGAAAAAGATTGCTTTTTCGGCCTCAAAACACATATGGTTAATGAATGCAGATGGCACTGACCTGAAACAGGTGACCAAAAGTAGCACAGCGGAAACGTCTCCTCAATTTTCCCCTGATGGGAAATACCTATTGATCGGAACTGACTTTCACATTACCGGGCCCTTTGGAAGTATTTTCTATCTCAAAGTAATTCCTGCAGATGGTAGGCAATACCAAGTAGATGATGATGCAGAGAGCGAAGGCGTTATACCGTTGATATTGAACGGAAAAAGTCAGCCCGAGGCAGGTGATGGTAGAATGGTCTGGCGCTGATTTAAACAAAAACGAATGAAAAAGAAAAAATTTATATATGCTTCTGCTTTTCGCGAAACCGATGCTGCATGGAGTAGGGATGGAAAATTATATTATTCCTAATTCTTTTGCTTTTTGCAGAAGATTAATTGTTTTGCTGACATTAAACTTGCGTAACAGATTTTTACGATGGCTGTCGACCGTTAGAGAACTGATAAACATTTTTTCTGCAACCATGGTTGAGGTTAATCCTTCATCCAGGTATTGCAAAACCTCCTTTTCCCTTTTAGTAATCGGTGGAATCTCCATCAATTCTGTTTTAGTAAGAGAGGTAAGCGTACTTTGAGCTTCTTTACCAAAATAAAGTCCCCCTTCATAAATATGACGTATTGCTTGTTCTACAACGTTTACGGATTCACTTTTTACCAGATAACCGGAAGCACCATTATTGAGCATTCTTACAATAACACTGCGTTCATTAAAGTTACTTAAGCCTAGAATTCTGATGTCGGGATATTTCTTCTTTACCTCCATGCAAACATCGATGCCATTTTCATCAGGAAGGTTTACGTCCAACAATAAAACATCAGCCATTGTCACTGGTAGAATATCCATCAATTCAGCAGCGCTACCTGCAGTGGCAACTACTTCCATATCCTCCTTTTGAGTAATGAAACTATGGATCCCTTCAGTAATTAAAGGGTGGTCGTCACAAATGATGATTCTAATTCTCTTCATAGTTCACACTCAATGGTTATCGTCGTGCCTTTGCCGGCTCGAGAATCAATAGTCATTTTTCCCTCCAGGTATTTTACTCTCATCTCAATGTTATTAAGACCCATATTACGCTTGGTAGTATCCACATCAAAACCCTTACCATTATCCTCTACATCAATTAAGAGTAGTCCATCTTCCAATGTACATTGTAGTAAAATATTTGTCGCCTCCGCATGACGGGTCGCATTATTCACCAATTCAAGCATGATATGGTACAAAATAAGCTGAATGTTTTTATCCGTAATATCGGATAAGTCATTGCAATAAAAAGAGATTTGCGTTTCATCCGTATTAACCGACTGGCAGAAATCTCTCAATGCATCTTCCAGGCCATACTTCATCAAATTTTCCGGAATCAGGTTTCGGGCTGTCCTCCTTAGTTCCGTAAGAACCGTGTCTAGTTGGCCAACAATCTTCAATAGATCCTCATCGCCCATTAGTCGGGTTTTGGCATCCAGCTTCATTTTGATGCCGGTTATCATGCCTCCCAAACCATCGTGCAGGTCGCGGGCGAGGCGTAAACGTTCTTGTTCCTCACCTTTCATTAAAGCCTTGGATACCTCAATTTCTCGTTGCTGCTCAAGCGAAAGAACCTGTTGCTGACTCCTCTTTTTTCTTTGCTTCAGCGCATAAATAAAGATGGAGCTTAATAAAGCAATAAATGCAATACTGCTCCAAAGCAACATATACTCTATTTTTCGCTTGTTCTGCAAGTTCAATATTTCCTTTTCCTTTTCAGACATTCTATATTGAGCTTCCATGTTAGCAATCTGCGATCTGATATTCTCCGCATATACGCTATCGTTCAATACCCGATGCTCTTCAAGAAGTTCATACGCTCGTTGGTAATTACCCAAGGCATTGTGCGTATCGGCAAGTTCAATTAAAAAAGATAGTCGGTTTTTAGTTAATCCCTCATATTTTTTATTGTCGAGAAGGCTTTCCAGTTCTTCTTTTGCTGCCTGCAAGTTCCCTTGTAATTTGTATAGCTGATATTTCTCGTAGTGAAGTCTAAGCAGATCGTAATCTGCGTTTAGTTTTGTTGCACGGATAATACCCTCGTTGATGCTCGCCAGCGAACTGTCCGGCTCATTGGCTGCACGATGATAGATGGATTTAACTATATAAAAGAAAGCCGCAAATTTCGATTCTGGTAAGTGTTTAAGAAAGCTTTGTGCTTTGTTCAATGCCTCTTTCGCTTTAACCAAGTCGTCCTGGTACAATAGAGATTGCGACATATTGATGTACGCATTCATTAAATGCTCTCCATTATTTTCTTCAGTACTTAATACGTCAATAGCTTGCTGATAGTAGTCGATTGATTTATCATATGCTTTATGATTATGGAAAATCATTCCAACATCGGAAAGGTAAGCCGACAGCAGTTCTTTATTACCCGATTCTTGGGCATAAGGGATGCAGTACTTTAGCGTAATATCCAGGAAAGATTTATCCTTTCCTTTCAGTTGGTCAAGTACAGCATAATTATGCCATACTCGGGCTTTATACTCATTCGCTTCAGGAGTGTTAAAAGGCTCTAATAGTCTTACACTCTGCATATAGAGCATTTGGCTGCGTTCAATATCATGATCAAAGTAAATACCGGCTTCATAATAGACAGCAAGAGCTTGCAGAAAATCGTTTTTATTAGACAGTGCTTTTGCTTCGTTTAGGAATTGTATCGCCTTGCTGCTATCTGTATAAGACCAATGATCACTAATCTCAAACAGCAGTCGTGCTTTTTTAGTGACAGATTTTTCTTTAGCGGCCAAGTTTTGAAGGCTGTCAATTTCTTGTGCCGCGGCGCTTAAGCAGCTAAAAATGAATATGAAAATAAGAAATCTCGTCAAAATAGAAACCTGTTTATCCAGTAAATTTAGGAACGTTTTTTAATAAGCGTACCATTAGAACTAAAAATACCCTAAAAGCGGTAGAAGGAATTCCTTAATTAGGAGGATTGTAGTGATGCGAAGCTCGTGTTAATTTTGTTAGAACATTTTGATAACAAATAAATAAACACTTTAACTATTTTAATCATGAAAAAATTAAAACTCACTTATGTATTAACCGCGATATTTTGCTCAAGCATTTTATTGTTCTCAACAAATGCACAAGCACAATATAAAACCGGAGCAGGCCTTTTAATTGATGTGGGAGATGGTACAACACTTGTGGGTCCGCATATAAAGAATTTCTTTACAGCAAATCATGGTGGGGAAGCTGCACTTCTTTTTGGAAGTGATTTAACGGTATTGCAGGCTCAATATCAATATCATCAAAGCATTGCTAATGCAGATGGTTTGCAATGGTATCTTGGTGCTGGACCTTCATTTATTTTTGCCGAGAATTCAGATACAGAAGTATCCCTTGTATCCAGCTTGGGTTTAGATTATAAAATTACCAATGCTCCTCTGGCCCTGTCTTTTGATTGGCGACCAAGAATGATATTCTACGACGGTGACAGTGAATTTATGCCCGGGCGTTTTGGAATTGGTTTGCGATTTGTCTTTAAATAGTATCTACAAAAGGCCATAGTGCAAGAATGCTGTGAGATGTTATTATTCTCACAGCATTTTAGCTATATATACTTCTGAATGTTTGAATTATAGATGATCAATTGATTTATGATCAACCGCATTCTTCTCTCCATCTAGAGAAACAAATGTATTGCATGCAATTTCAAGGATGTTACCTTCTACATCCTCAAAGTAAAAAAACAATCCGCCAAAGGGTGGTGCTGTAGGTTCGTTTAATAGTTTCACTCCTTTAGCTTTAAGCTGTTTGTATAATTCCCGTACCTCACTTTCTGTCGAAACATTATAGCCAAAGGTAAGTCCCCGAAAACCACTTCCATCTGGATTAACGCCTATAAAGTTTGCTAAATCCTTTCTTTTGCCGATACTAAACAAAAAGCCATTCATTTTATAAAAGACAATATCTTTATTTTCGGCAATTGGTCTCCACCCCAAAGTATCTTCGTAGAAATTTCTCATAGAAGCCAGGTCGTCTGCTCCGATAGATAGTACACTTAGTCTTTGTTCCATATGTAAATCATTTTGTTTAGTTAATTGACTTTAAAAGGTAATACTTTCCACTAAATTTTGCAAACATACCCATTGGCAGACTATATTATCTTGGCGTTATTACCCCTTTAGATTGTCGCAATAAGACAGTTGCTTTAATTATTCATTGATGTAAATTTACTAAGCAAACCTAATTAGAATAGGGGTGTTTAAAATTATAAAATTATGGAAACGAAGACAGCTAGTAGTAGAATAGAAGGGTTATTGACATTGTTTGATATGCAGACAACCTTTTTTGAAAGAGCTATTGATGGAATAACTGAAGAAGATGCTTATAAGCGTTTAAATACTAAGGCAAACCATATTGCATGGCTTAGCGGTTCATTGGTACAACAACGCTTTTTGATGACCTCAGAAACCAATCCCGGATTGAAACAAACTGGAGATGAACTATTCAAAGACAATAAGGGGATTCAAGACGATGCGAAATATCCAACTCTTGCTGAGTATTTAAAAGACTGGAGGATGATTAGTCCGATAGCCAGGGAAGCACTTGTTATGATTGATGATAAAAAGCTCGATAGCGAAATGGATATGGGTTTTATGAAAATGACATATTATGAGTTAATAGCTTTTACCATCTATCGTGAAGCAAGCATCATAGGACAACTTGCCTTATGGCGAAGATTGTTAGATTATCCGGCTTTGAAATACGACGATTAGGGTTGTGTAAATATAGAATCAGATACTTTTGGATTTGGATAGTTTTTGCAGCATCATCAATGATAACAAGCCAGTCACTTTCTCTTTTCTAATGCTCCCTTAATTGTCATAGTAATATACGATTCTTTCATTTCTGCCAATGGTATAATTGATAATGATTAAATTGTCTGTATTCAATAAATAAAAACCTCGATATCATGAGTCAAAATGAATTGTTTCCGACACCAAGTTTAAAGACCAATGAAAAGAGAGCAGAACTTGCTCCTGCCAGTATGGAAGCCTGGCGTAACTTTAGTAGAACAGTTTTTCAAGAAGGAGCCCTTCCAGAAAAAACAAAGCAGTTAATTGCAATTGCTGTAGCTCATGTAACCCAATGTCCTTATTGCATTCGTAGCCATACGAAGCAAGCCATTAACAAGGGAGCCACTCAACAGGAAATTATGGAAGCCATTTGGGTAGCTTCAGAAATGCGCGCGGGAGCTGCCGTAGCACATTCGGCATTAGCCATCGATGAAATGGGAGATGACAAATAAAGGTAACTAGTACGTACCTGCTAAGGGACTCGTCCGACATTCATGAAAACTTAGTGAATAATTGCAGTGTATATATACGCTATTTTGCCTTAAAAAGCGTAGACATAGCACTGTAATAACATATGAAGAACACTGGTATGTATTACAAGGTCTGTTCATGTGTCGAACATGGTTCGGGCATGGTAATGTCAAAAAGGTATCACGATTGTCGGATATGACTATTTATTTGCCTTAAGTGGTTATTTTAATCCTATAATTGATAGGATATTTACATTATTAAATATAACTGATATGAATAAGATTTTAACACCTTACGCAAAGGGCGGACTGAGCCTTAAGAATCATTTAGTAATGGCACCCATGACTCGTAGCAGAGCTATCGGTAATATCCCAAATGCATTAATGGCAGAGTATTATTCGCAGCGTAATGGAGCAGGATTAATTATTACAGAAGGAACGGCACCCTTGCCTGAAGGATTGGGTTATGCACGCATACCAGGCATCTTCTCTCAAGCTCAAATAGAAGGTTGGAAACAAGTAACAGAAGCTGTACATAAGAACGGCACTAAGATATTTTTGCAGTTAATGCATGTCGGCCGGATTGGTCATAAAGATAATTTGCCTGATGGGGTTGATTTGATCGGTGCTTCTGATATCAGAGCTGCCGGCCAGATGTTTACAGATACATCGGGAATGCAGGATCATTCAGAACCTCGTGCTTTGACAACTGAAGAGGTGAAGGAGCTGATAGACGGATTCGTTAAAGCAGCACAGAACGCCATTGAAGCTGGTTTTGATGGCGTGGAACTTCATGGTGCAAATGGTTACTTGATAGAGCAGTTTCTAAATCCGAATGTAAATACACGTACTGACGAATTTGGAGGCAGCGTAAAAGGACGTTCGAAATTGGCGATAGAGCTAGCAAAAAATATAGCAGCAGTCATTGGAAAGGAGAGGGTGGGCATTCGTTTTTCTCCCTATTTAACCTTAGGCGATTTGCAGCCTTATGATGAAGTTCAGGAGACTTATGCATACTTGGCTCAAGAGCTTGATAAGATTGGCATAGCGTATATTCATGTAGGCCTTGGAGCTCAAACATCTCAAGAGACATTGGATGCAATTCGTACTTCCTTTAAAGGGACGATTATTCAGTGTAACGGACTTACTCCATCCAGTGCGGAAGCTGCGTTAAATAATGGTTTTGCGGATATTGTTGCTTTTGGAAGAGCATTTTTAGCCAATCCGGATCTTGATAAACGGATAGCTGTGGGTGCTGATTTGAATGAACCTGATTATGCAAGTTTGTATACGCCAGATTCTAAGGGATATACGGATTATCCGGTGTTGGTTTAATGCAATAATGTTGGCGTAAAGCATGAATAGGGCAATTTTGAACTATTTTCAAATAAATTTTATAATTATTTGGTAATTCAAATTTACTTCTTACATTTGCACACCCGCTAGGGAATTCGGGGTGTAGCGTAGCCCGGTATCGCGCCACATTTGGGATGTGGAGGTCGTAGGTTCGAATCCTGCCACCCCGACCACACTTACACTAAGTAAGGTCAGAAACCCTCAAATTCTATGAATTTGAGGGTTTTTTGTTTTATATCATATCAAGAAACCCCAAAGAATATCAAGGTAAATGTGAGTTAAACGGTGAGTCATTTTAAGTTTTAAATTTACTCACCGAATAGCTTATAAATAGCTGTAAATCATTTATTTAAGACATTTATTTTGATGCTATTTATAATTGTTTGACTTCTTCACTTCATTCCTTCTATCGATCGGAATGTGAGAATTGCTCCAAAGTGTATGAGTTGAACATAAAATAAATGGATATGAAAAGTAAAAACACCTTTGGGATTCAATTCGTGTTGCGGTTACCCAAGAACAAGAAAGACGAGATGGCTGTTGTTTATGCAAGAATTACAGTAAACGGTCGCAGAGCTGAAATTTCCTTAAAAAGTAAAGTGTCAATTAATAATTGGGATGAAGCAAAAGGAAGAGCAAAAGGAAAGCGAGAAGAAATCATAAAATTGAACAGCCACATGGAGCAAGTGCGCTCGTTAATTTTTGATGTTTACCAAGAATTGATACAGCAGAAAAAATCGGTTTCCGTGGATGCCGTTAAAGCCAAGTACCTTGGTGAAGATATAGAAGAAACGATGACTTTATTAAAGGTTATTGAATATCATAGGCAAGTTGCAGCTACAAAACTTGCACCAGGTACCATGAAGAATTATCATACTACTGAAAGTTATCTCAAAAAGTTTATTAAACATCAATATCGTAAAAACGATATAATGCTGGAAGAACTCAATTATAAGTTCATTCTTGATTTCGAAAATTTCCTCATTAATTATGAGTCGACCGATCATCACAAATCCCTTAATAATAATGGGGTGATGAAACATATGGAACGTTTACGCAAAATGGTAAATATGGCTGTTATGATGGACTGGTTAGACAAGGATCCATTCTCCAAGTATAAGCTCCATTTCGATAAAGTAGAACGAGGTCACCTCTCTAAAGAGGAATTAAAGGTATTGAGTGAAAAATACTTTAAAATCGAACGATTACAAGCTGTACTTGATATGTTCCTGTTTAGTTGTTATACAGGGCTTGCTTATATAGATATATTCAATCTAACCAAAGAGAACATAATTAAGGGGATAGATAGTAGAGATTGGCTTAAAACTAATCGACAAAAAACGAATACAATAGTTAAGGTTCCTCTTTTGCCAGAGGCAGTGAACTTGATTAAGAAATATAATGACCACCCTGTAGCGGTTGGAAAAGGTACCCTTTTCCCAGTTATTTCTAATCAACGAATGAATGGCTACTTAAAGGAGATTGCTGAAATCTGTGGAATAGATAAGAATTTTACCTTTCACCTTGCAAGGCATACTTTCGCTACAACTGTGACTTTGAGTAATGGTGTACCGATAGAATCAGTAAGCAAAATGCTGGGACACACTTCTATACGTACCACTCAGATTTATGCAAAGGTAGTGGAACATAAACTTAGCGAGGATATGCAAAATTTACGGAAAAGGATGGTTGCTAAAAATTGATTTGCAGATGTTAAGCTGCCTTTTAGGGCCAAAGGCTACCAATAGGTGCCATATTATGATGTTCAGTTTAAAAGTTTTGTTCATTTGGATTCATTATGGCATGATTTAGTATTAAGTACTTGTCTTTTGCCTTCGTGATGAAAATTGGATTTTAATAAAAAAAAGAGAACACATGAAAGTTGAGCTTATTACATGGGAAGATTTGGAGAACTTTAAAAAGGAACTTTTGCAAGAAATTAGAAGAAATACAGCGCACCCTAGAAAACCAGGACAAGAACCAAAGGAATGGTTGAAAAGCTATGAGGTGCGAAAATTATTAGGGATTTCGGCAGGTACACTCCAAAACCTTCGATTAAATGAAACATTGCCCTATACAAAAATAGGTGGATTGATGTATTATCGCTATGAAGATATTAGGAAATTAATGGATGGAGTTGATAGAAGTTAGAATATTAAGAAAGATAAAAAAAGCAGGATTTCACGTCCTGCTTTTTTTATGCCCTTATTTTTAATCCTCAAAGCACATTTAATATTCCACTGCAAATTCATGGCGCATAAAATAGCTTTGATTGGACTTTTAGATAAAGAATATTGAAGAAAACGCCTCTCGGTACCCAATTCAATATTTTCTTCAAAACCCTTTCTTATCGGTTCTTTAACCGATATACTTCAGAAAGATTTACTAAGCAGGATTTAGAGTTCCTGCCTTTTTCTACAACTATATTTTTTATAGCCAAAGCACACTTACACACCCTGCACTTTTTCTGGCGTTGTAAAAGAGCTTTTGGCTATTTATGAAACAGAAATTTGAAAATGTACCTCCGATCTATTTTCTAATCACCTCCATTTTTCAAACTTCTCTTTTAGGCTTCTACAGCCTAGCATTATGCAATAAAAATTAGAATAGAATATTTCCACAATCAACCGGTAAAAAGGCAGCCAATGTACGGCGGTCACCCCTCGCTCATATCCAGCCAAAAGACTACGGCATAAGCGGTTTCCTCCCTGAAGGTGCCCTCCAATTATTCCGTTTCCTTTTGGCTTTTCAATTTGACCGCCTTAATAGTCTGCTTTCTTTTTTCCGGTTTTTCTTTTGGAAAAAATTATGCGAAGCGAGGCGAGCTACAACAAAAGCAAGTAGGAAAATAGAAAAGCGAACGTAACAAAATGTAAAACTTTTAAAAAAGGAACGACATGAACATCATTGGACGATTGACAAGGGATGCGGAAGTACGCACAACGTCACAGGAAAAACAAGTAGTAAACTTTTCGATAGCAACCAACGACAGCTACCGTAACAAACAGGGCGAACGCATAGAGCAAACTACCTATTTCGATTGCTCATACTGGATAAGCCCGAATGTAGCGAAGATACTCACGAAAGGCACATTGGTAGAGCTGACAGGCAGGGTAAGTGCTAGGGCGTGGACAGGTAATGACGGAGAAGCACACGCAGGATTGAATTTCCATACCTCAAACATCAAACTGCACGGAGGGGGCAAGAAATCAGAAACCGCACAAACTACCGCAGGAACAAGCAACAACAAATCAGAGGACGATCTCCCATTTTAACAACGAATATTTCAAACATTTAAAATCATTTTATCATGGCACATAATATCAATTTCAACGAGAGAACAGGGCGTTATTCATTCTTTAGCGTACAACAAAAAGCGTGGCACGGTTTAGGGCAAATCGTGGAGCAATACCCTACAAGCGAGGAAGCTATCAAATATGCAGGGTTAGATTATGAAGTCGTAAAATCTCCATTGTTTACAAAAGGTTCGGACATTATCGAAACCACCAATGGCATAGAGATAGGCAGTACTGAATTAGAAGTGCCTAATTATTACGCTAACATTCGCACCGATAACAATAAAGTATTGGGAATAGTCGGCAAGGATTACCACATTGTACAAAACCGTGAAGCCTTTAATTTCTTTGATGCTATTGTAGGCGGTGACGAGGGCGTTCTGTACGAAACCGCAGGAGCATTAGGCAACGGAGAACGCATTTTCATCACAGCCAAACTGCCCGACTATATCCGTGTGGGTAATGGCGATGATGTTACGGAAAAGTACATTTTCTTAACCACTTCGCACGATGGTAGCGGAAGTATCACAGCCGCATTTACACCAATCCGTATTGTTTGCCAAAATACCTTAAACGCTTCATTACGAAGTATGACCAATGTAGTCCGTATCAAGCACACTTCGGGAGCGAAACAACGTATCGAGAACGCTCATAAGATTATGGGACTTGCGAACACATTGAGCGACCAATTAGAGGGGATTTTCAACGAATGGGCAAAAGTAAAGGTAACAGACCGTGAAGTTAAAAAGCTAATCCAATTGGCACTTTGCCCGAATAAGGAAACGCTTGACCTTATCAAAAAAGGTGCAGAAGATGAAATTTCCACCGTGTTCAAAAACACCGTAGAGGATGCCTTTGCATACGCAATGATAAGCGACACCCAACAAATGGACACTACCAAAGGTACATTGTTCGGAGCGTATAATGCGGTTACTGGCTACTATCAGAACGTAAGAAAGTACAAAGATGATGAAGCCAAGTTACAGAGTATTGTACTGGGTGGAACTGCTCAACTCAAGTCACAGAAAGCATTTGAATTGTGTAATGGCTTTGCATTAGACGGAGCAGAAATCTTTAATCTTAATTAAATAACAACAGGCTACCGCTTTCATCGGTGGTAGCCCACTAAAAATATTCATTATGGCAAATTGGTGCAGTAATACAGTTGTATTCGAGGGGAAACCCGAAACAATCACAGCAATACAGGAACTTTTTCAATTAATGAAGAAAGAGGAAGAAGAAACAGAAGAAGGACAATTACCCGAATTTATTTCTAAAGACAATGGCGGTTATTACTTCAATATCTATTGGAACGAGGGCGATGAAGGACACTTTCAGTATGAAACAAAGTGGTCGCCTAATATAGAAATCATTCAAAAGATAGCGGAACATTATGATGTGAATTTCACACACGACTATGAAGAAATAGGCAATCTAGTATATGGCAGAGCAACATTTTATGACAAGGTACTCACAGATATTTATTTGGAAGACGAGGATTTTGAGCAATACAATTTCAATGAAGAAACAGATACGTACCATTTCGAGGGGGAAACATTCGATAGCGATTGTGAGATACTAGAAACACTTTTAGAGCGAAAACTATAATTGCTATGAAAATAACAGACTTGAACGGTTGTCTTATTGAGGTAACGAACCTCAAAGAAGCTATTGAAATAGCAAGGCAGTACAAAGAGTACCGCCACGAGGATAAAAGTTTCTCCGAGTTTGACAAACGGCAAAAAGCCTATTGGGCAGATATGCACGAGAAACTAGAAAAAGCAAAGGAAAAAACAACAACAATTAAAATTTCAGAACTATGAACGCAAATTTTTTCAATCAGATAGCACAGTTGGACTTTACAGGAATTTTACAACTAAACATAGCCAAAGGAGCAGAAAGCAACCTAATTGTATCTGTAATACTCAACAACGAGCAATGCGGAGATAACGCCAAAAACCTCATTCCCCCATTGACATTTAACGCCCTACCACAGGAGTTTGACGAGGGATTTTTTCAGCAGATAACCACACCTCTACAAAAGGCTTCTGGCTTAATGGTGGATATGGAAGTATTTATGAAGCAATTGGAAGAAGCTAAAAAACAATCAGCAATGGAGAAAGAAAAAGCAGAGAAAGAGAAAAAAGATAAGGAAGTCAAAGACAAGAAGTATAAAGACGGTATGGCAAAGGCTGACGAACTGGAGAAAGATGGCAAATTCCGTGATGCGTGGATGAAAGTACCCGATATAACGGAGTTCCCCGAAAAAGCGGACGAAATCCGTAAACGCAAAACGGAATTATCGGAGAAGTTTTCAACACCGAGCCTTTTCGGAGCAGAGTAAACCAATTGTTTAACACTTAAAACGAATATTTATGTTATTAGCAACGCAATTAGAGAGGGTATTTATACTCAACGATAAAGGACAACAAATTAAACTGACCGACCCCGAACCAAAATGGAGCGTGGAAGCCGTAATGAATTTCTATGCAAATTCTTATCCGATATTGACCACTGCCAAAGTATCTGCCCCTGTTATCCGTGACGATACAGTACAGTACCGATTTGAGAGTGTAATGGGAACGAAAGGTTAAACCAAAAATCAAAAAAAATGAATTATGCAACGCAATATCATATCGGGCATCATCAAAGCCCCACAGCAACCCAAACAGCGGACTTTGCACAAACAGTTGGGCGAGTTCGCAGATTGGATGCAAAGACCAAAGAACGCAGACGAAATAAGAAAAGACAAACTGAAATCGGTACCCATAGCGATGCTACCAATGGTTTTCTAAAATGCTCATTTCTGCCTAAACTGCAAGAAGCACAAACCGTACAGGCTTGTGGAAAACCTGAAAAGACGGAAAGGGATTTTTATCAGTCCCTTTCCAAATTGGCAGGGCATTACGGCATACAACCTATGCAGTCCAGGCAATACGGCTATCCCTACAATATCGCTTTAGCTTTGGATGCCACAGAGGAACATTTAAGAAAGAAGTTTCGTGATTGGGAAGAACTCCGTTTGATACAGGATAGCAAAAAAACGTATTTCGTAAGTGAAGAACGGTACAGTACAGGTGCAACCTTGTATTACATTCCCGTAGTGCCATTGTACCGACTATCCAAGCATCCCAATCGCAAGCAAGCCGTACAGCTATTGCAATCCGTGTGTGCGTACCTATACCACATTGTAGATGTTCCTTATTATCGGCAGGAAAACAGTTACTTGTATTGGATGTATGAAATGGTAACAGACTGGATTGTAAGCGATGACGAGAATGACGACACCACAACGTATTTAAGCGAGATTAGGCAATCAGAACAGATAGGCGAACGTATGGAGCAGAAAATTTACAACAAGCACAATTTGAGCCGATTTGCCCTCCGTTTAAACTCCTTTAAAATCAAAGATAGCTTTGACCAAGATTGCTACAAACTGGCAAGTGAAGCCTTTGCCTTGTATGAACAATACCCGAATGCTACCATAAACCGTAATGCCCTGCCAAGCGGAGAAGCAAGCGAAGAAGATATGGAAAATAGTATAGGTATGGAAAAGTACGTTTCGTTCTGTGCCGATGCAAAAGGTATTTTGTTTCAAACACTTTTTGAGAGCGTGAACACCGAGTTGCAGGAATACGGACAAATGGAAGAACCTACCATTGTGAAAAGGTTTGATGGTAGTGATATTACTGCCAATACCCTTGAATTTGAAAACCGTGTTTTTGCCTTAATTGAGGAATTGATATACATACTGAATAACTTTTAGACACTGCAAAATGAAAGATATAACACAAAACTTTGGAACGCTTTACCACCCTTTATCGGCTTTAGTTTTTTACCAAACCAAAGGAAGTAATAGAACCACCTATGTAGAGCATTTTGATATGGATAGGAACGGTAATCCAATCAACGCCCATCCTTTGACAGAAAGAGAAGCAAAAGTATTGGCAAAAGCACTCAATACCAAAAAGGAAAAGAGCAAGGCATTTTTAAAATCTAACGGCATTCTACCTACCAACGTCCTGCACATTAATCCGAGTGAAAACGGTACGGTACTTTGGTACACCAAAGCACGAAAAACCAAAATGTACTTTACGGAAAGTCTTGAAATACCAAACGGTACGGCGGAAGTACCTGCAATGCTTTGGTATGCAAGCAAGCAGAGCCTTCTTGTTTTTGCTCTTGATAAAGACCGCAGACCTACCGAGAAATCCGCATTGTTTCACGCTCCGTTTTTCAACGTGTACGAGGATGGACACGTATGTATGGGAAATGTAGATGTGAACATCAAAAATTCGGCTTCGGTGGAAGAATTTATACAGGCGTGGCAAAGCTATTTTTTCAATAGCTATTTCAGCCACTTGGTAAACGAACACAACCCCATAAAAGGGAATTGTGTAAGCCTTTGGAAAGACCTTATCAGCACAGACAAAGCCTTTCCTAAAGATGTATTGAAAAAGACAAACAAGACCATAAAAACGATATTGTAATGAGCAAAGAAATTTTAAAAGTCCATTTTACGGACAGCGATTTGATAAACCCTACCAACCCGATAACGGTAAACGTAATCGGGGCAGGTGGCACAGGCTCAAAAGTAATGACTGCTTTGCTTGAAATGAACCGTAGCCTAATCGAGTTAGGACACGCAGGGTTGTTTATTCGTCTTTGGGATAATGATATAATTACCCAAGCCAATTTAGGAAGACAGCGTTTTGCAGAAAGTGAGGTCGGTTTGTACAAGTCCGTTGCTATCATTAACCGTATAAATCGCTTCTCAGGTACGAACTGGAAAGCTGAAGCAAGGAAATTTGAAAAAGGCAATAACAACAGGTTGCCCGAAAATGCAGGAGCAAGTATTTATATTTCCTGTGTGGATAGCGTAAAAGCAAGATTTGAAATTGCGGATATATTAAGTGAATTGAGCAACGGAAGAACCTATTCCAACCGCCCACGTTATTGGTTAGACTTTGGCAACAGTCAACATACAGGGCAAGTTTTATTATCTACCATAGGAAAAATTCGCCAACCCAATTCAGAGAAATATGAAACAGTGGCGAGCCTCCCAATGGTTACGGATGAATTTGGCGAACTGCTTAAACAGTCCGAAGTGGATGACGATACACCGAGCTGTTCCCTTGCCGAAGCGTTGGAAAAACAGGACTTGTTTATCAATTCCTCATTGGTGCAGATGGGTTGTTCACTGTTATGGGGTATGTTTAGAAATGGTTTGACACCATACAGGGGATTTTTTCACAACCTGAAAGATTTCCGAACCCATCCTATAAAAGTCGCCTGATTGGAAAAACGGGCGGCAAAAAGACACCCCTCCCGATGGTCGGGACAGTCTTTTTGCATAAATCGGTGCAACCTCTTTGGTAAAGTGGGATACCTACCCACCATTCATTCCGGCACATTTTACCAAACAGGTTGCGACATTATTTGAGGGATATTCATTATCCCTTTCGTTGTTATAGGAAACTTCTTTTCTTACCATAAAGCGACCAAAGAAAAGCAAAAGAACGCCGCTTAGCTAGATTGGCTTTTAATATTTTAGTATGTTTGTTATTTGAAATTTACAAGCATTTTAGTAATAGAATGTAAATAAAGAAGCTATATGATTAAAATATCAATACCTAAAAATATCACTCCTCGAAAAATGGAGATTTTATATAGGAGATATATAGATAATGAAGTCGGGGGTATTATAAACCTTAAAATTCCAGGGGCATTAAACAAATATACGTTTGGATTATTGGGAGATTTGCTGAAGTTTATTATCACATTAAATAATAAATCAAATATTCAAACATTAGAACTTGATATAGATCATGAAAACTTAAACAGTTTTTATGATCAAGAGTACGCTTACCCTGTAATCTCATTACTATGGAATACAACAAATTTCATTGATAAAAACAATGTCAATATTAAGGATAGTTTAAGAGAACTGCAAAACGATTTTTTCATAAAAATGAATTCGTTAGATAGAATAAAGGGTAATAAATATATTCTGACGAATACGGATCATCTTTCAAAAAATAAAGGTTTAATCAGGTTACTTGAAAGTCCTGATGGATTTAACGATGACGAAGACCAAATCAAATACAGCGTAAAGAAAATTTTCAACGACTATGTTTTGACCTTTAATAAAAACAACAAAATAGAACTTGCGAATCTTATTGAAGATATTGGTGCAATAGTTTACGAGTTAACAAAAAACACTTACGAATGGGGAAAGACCGACCAAAATTTAATCGACATTCCTGCCAGTGTACGTGGAGTTTACTTTCGGTTTCATATAAACAATAGTAATAAAATACTTGAGGAGTTTGAAGAAACACCTATTCAATCCTTTTTTCAACATCCATTCATCTTGGAAAATTGCGTTAACGAACACAATCAAATTTATTATTTAGAAATTTTAGTTTTTGATTCAGGAGTAGGATTTATTGATAAGTTTACTAACAAAGAAACATTAACGGATTTAGAAGTTATTAAGAAATGTCTTGTGAAGAATCAGACATCTTCAACCTCTAACCTAAAGTCAAAGAAAGGAATAGGATTAGATCGTATATTAAACATATTAAATAAAAAAGGTTTTGTAAAAATTTCAACCGATAAGTATTGTGTTTACAGAGATTTAATAAAAGACAATTACAGACCTATTGACATCGAAAAATTAAACGATCTAAAACTTGAGGACTGGAATAATGATGGTTTTAAAACGGACAATATCATTAAATCGCAAGGTTCTTATATCAGTATTCTATATCCATTCAAAAGCATTCGATAATGGGAAAATTTTACATTTACAACTCAAACATCGGAGATAAAAAATATAAAAGTGCTACAATAATTTTTAGCCCTCATATTGAGTTTGATTTTGGTGCTTTGAAGAATGAATTGACAGAGCATTTTAGATATTTCCATCAAACAAGTGCCCTTGTTTTTCTTCATTGCTCTACCGTATCTTCTGTAGACTCCCTTGTAGAAGTTAATTTGGATAAGATTTTTAAAAGTATTCCAAAAGCAGAAGAAAATTCACTTGTTGAAAGCATTTTCTATGTTGCCTACAATAAATCAGAATTTATCTTTTCAAAAAATGATAATTTTTTGAAAGAGAACTTTAAGGAAATTATTAATCAAGGATTAGCAAACATCTTTATATCAAATGGAGGATTAGTAGAAAGCAATGGCATTTCTCACCATTATGTTTTTCCATCAGGAAAGCATTCAACTAAATTTTTAAGAACGGCAAATGTATTAGTGCAAAAAAGTGAAATTGATTTCATTGGATTAAATCTTTTGCATTTATTCAAACACACAGAAATTCGAAATATTTATTGCGATACGTTATCGATAAATGTTATTGGGTACTCTATAAGCCAATACCTAAAAAGATATGATGATAGAGAAGATATTAATATTGAGTCATTTAAATCTTACGATGGCATATACAGTAAAAACACCAAATTCTATAAAGATTCAATTTTTTTAATATCTGCATCGACATCAGGTGGCTTAGTCCATTATTTAAAAGGGAATCATCCAGAAATAGATTCAAAAGATGTTTGTGTTCTTTACTATCTTCCGATAGAAAAACCTTCAAATCTCTCACTTGAAAGAGTTCTTTGTAATTTAGAGCGTAATGAAAAATTTCAATACGGATTAGAAATTTACAAGCAATTCAAGGCTGGTGAAAGATGTTCATTTTGTGAGAATCAATCGACTGCAATTAAGATTGTTGGAGACTCCTTTAGTTTGGATGAACCTATTATAAACACTAGAAACATCGTTGCTAGTAAATACATATCAAAGTCCTTAAAAGATTTTGTGGAAGTATTCAAATATAATGAGGAAACAGGTACTTCCTTAAAAGTTTCCTTTAGTGAAGATACCATCAATAGAAAAAAATATAACTTGTATATTGATTATGAGAATATCATAAAACATATTGAAAACGAACAATATAAAAGCCATAAAAATAAGATCGACGCTTTCATAAATCAATACGTACCAGCATCATTAAACTATATAATCCATTTGAATGATAAAGGGTCAGAGTTATTAGCCAAGTATATCTTGGAAAAGACAACTTGCTTTTCTAAGAATTCTATCGAAGTAATAAATCAATCGGAATTAGCTGATAAAAAAATTTCTGAACATGAATCTGGTTCGATTTTGATTGTAGCTTCTTGTATTACAAATGGAAAAAATCTACTTTATTTGAGTAGATATTTCAGGAATTATAATAATATCAGACTTATATACTTCATCGGTATCAATAGAATTAGTGATTCTGATAAGCATAAAGAACTAAAAAGTAATATTAAGTATGGATTATATGGATCGGAAAATAGTTCTTTCGTAGAAATTGAGACTATTAATTGTGATAACTCCAATACAGAAACACCATGGGAGATTGAGCTAGATCATTTACGAGAAATACAAGAGGGATTAAATGAACCATCTAGTTTTGTAACTGAAAGAATAACAACAATAACCAACTTTTCTAATAAAACATTCAAAGGTGGCACACAAAAAATATTTTATCCTGATATTCTAGGAAATGAATTGGAAATCCGAAAAAATTCTGCTTTTTTTAATAGTAACGATTACTTTGAACAAGTAACTCAATCGGATATTTATTTTACTATTTCTTGTGTTTTAAATAATATGAGAAATAATAGTATAGATGGGCTTTATCAGACTAATTTTGTAAAGAATTTACTTGATCCATTTATTTTTAATCGCTTCAATGATGGGATTATTCAAGCGTCTATTCTTAGAGCGGCAAAAAATGACGAGCTAAATTATTCATTTAGTCGCAAGAATTCTGAGGACATGTTGATGCTTTTAAAGACCTTTGCAAAACATAGCGATGAATATCAAGGTGAAGCATTAATGGAATTTCTCTATGCTCTCAGTATTGGTAAATTACGTTTGTTTAAAGACCATTATCCTCTATTGATAGATGAGCTTAAAAATATTGAACATCAACACGTTCAAAGTTTAATTAAGATAATTTTAAAACTGTATGAGAGGAGCGTATAGAGCTTTAGATTGTTATCAATAAATTGAAAATTAGCCATTGTCAGTCTTGTCAATGGCTCTTTTAAAATCATCAACATCGCTACCAAGTAGCATATAACTTGAAAACCCAATCTCTAAAAGGGATTTCCCAACTTTCTCATCATCGATATCACTATGGGCAACCAGTTTGATTGCAGGATATTTTATCCTTAATTCTTGAAGCTGTTTAAGCACATTTTGATCGTAAAAATCCAAGTCAACAATACAGACTTTGGGGATTTTGTTCAATGAAGATAACTGCGATAACCCATTTTCAATGCTTTCTGCCCGGCACAGGACTTCCATTCCTGATGCAGCAAGGTCGTTGCAGATACTATCGGTAATTGGGCTTTTGTCATTGATAAAAGACAGGGAGATTGTTTCTTGTACAGTACCAGTTTTCATATCGTTACCTTTTTGAGTTAGATGAAGTTCCTGCACAAAAAGAAAGCGCAGGCAACTACACTTACCGCACATTGAGGTACTGGTATACCCGACAACGAATAAGCGAGCGCCCACGCCTATGGCATGAGCGTTCTTCCTTATCGTCCCGTTGTCTAAAAATTACCAGTTTTCAATGTGGGACTTAAAGCAAAAACACTTTAAGTATTTCTATATTTTACATAGCAAAGATACTAAACTCGTTTCGATATAGAAATATGATTGCTTGAAATCCATTACTTGTTCTTTTGTCCATTGCAGACATAGTTTTGTTCAAGTATCCGTAAAAGGTCGGTTTGCTTAAAAATGATTTTGCCGCCTATCTTGATGTATGGGAGTATTTGGTCATCACGATATTGCTGCAAAGTCCGCTTGCTGATGTGAAGCAGCTTGCACACATCTTCGCCTGAAAGGTATATTTCCCCGTTCATTACAGGGCGGTAATTTTTCAGTATGCTTTCAATACGGTTACGTAGCTGCGTAATCATTTCTCTGTGTGAGA
Organism: Albibacterium sp.; assembly: GCF_035514885.1. NCBI lineage: Bacteria > Pseudomonadati > Bacteroidota > Sphingobacteriia > Sphingobacteriales > Sphingobacteriaceae > Albibacterium > Albibacterium sp. Next base: position 72,306 of record NZ_DATJCH010000021.1, read on the forward strand.
TTATTTCCTCATTGTCATTCGTGAATAAATCCATTTTCGGCAGTATTGTACGGCTGTCCGGCTTCGAGCAAAGCCTGTACATCCTAGCGTTTATAGTAGTTCTTACGGTTCAATCTGGAATAAGGCAATAGCCCTTTGTCCTTGTACGTCTGTAAAGTCCGCTTGGTAATGTTCATCATCAGGCACACTTCCTGGTTATCAAGCCATTGCTCTTCTGCGAAAATTGGCGTGTATTTTTGCGCAGCATCTTCAGTCAGTTCCAAAAATGCTTTCAACTCATTTTTCATTCCCTCCAGTATGGACTTTTGTATTGCTATTACTTCCATTGTTTGCATTATTTTTCTGTGAAAGTCGAATTTAAAAAAGCTTTTTTCAGGATTGGGAAAGGTTGCACCCATTGGCATTGAAAGGCAGTATTTGGCAGTTTACCCCGAAACAAAAACGGATAACCTTTTAGAGAGTTATCCGTTTTTTTACTACTATTTGGAAATATTAATTGTATGTTGACTGGAATGCTCGTAGTTTAGTTTTAAAGCCATTCTTCCAATTAGAATAGTCTGTAATATCCTGGTCAATTTCTGGTTTATTTGGTAATAATGGAATTGTTGAAGTCCCGCCATCGTGTTCTGTTACGGAATACTTTCCGAATAGGTTTAAGAGAAAATCAACGTCTATTTGCTCTGTAACAATATAACTTGATAAATTACCTTTTTTTAGATGAATGTTTTTGGAAAACCGTTCGTAAGTTTTGTTTGATAAAACTTCTTCAACAGAACGCTCTAACAACATTCTAAATCGTTTTCTTGCAGAATCAAGTTTAGTTTCTCGTCCGTGTGCGTCAGTTAATGCGAGAGCATCGTGTTCTGTTAGTATTCTTCTGATGGAATCAACTCTTTCTTGCACATTTTTAGCTAAATATGGAATCTCGTCTGTAACTATACCACTTATTCCATTGTATTTGTCAATTCCTATGACCGTGCAGTCCGTTGATGTTATTGCTTTATGTGTGTCTATAAGCAAACGTAAGAATGATAGGTCGTGAGTAAATACAACTATCTGTCGGTTTTGTGATAGTTGAACAATTTTATCCGAAATTTTATCCCTGTAATCCATATCCAAGGACGTAACAGGGTCATCAAATATTATTGTATTTAAACGATTGTCAATCGTACATTCAGCTAAAAAATTTGATAGGGCAATAATTTTCTGTTCGCCCTCACTTAAAATTGAATTGATTGAATCATTAATTCCGTTCAAGCCACATCTTTGATATGTATTCCCTTGACTTGTTCTCGTTCTTGAAATCAAAACTTTACTTGCTAAATCATGATTGAAAAAATTGAGATGAGAAACAAACTCTTGATGTTGTAAACTTACGGCTTGGTTTTCCATTAGTTCCCCAATTTTGCGTGAAATACCATTGGTAGCGAGTTGTGCTTGACAAGTGTTTATCCAAGATTTGTATTTATGTTCGTCAAAGTATTGAAGAATTGCCGTTTTGTTATTAAATAAAAATTCTTTTGCAGTTAGTTCATTAAGTTCAGAAACTAAGGTGTTTCTATTTTGTAGAAGTTGATTGTTCTGCGCAATCTCGGCATCAATTACTGGAATTATGCTTGTTATACTTTGTGTCAGAGTTTGTAAACTTATGTTTAGTTCGCCACCATTTTGCAAAAATGTAATGATTGAATTTCTGAATGTGGCGACTGAATTAACAAACTGGTTATAACTATCTCTAAAATTTGGTATTAACGGTTCTAACTCGGCAAGGTTTTCAATTGAGGGAATGACCAATGAATTGTATAAGTTTCGTTTTCCCTGAATTGTTGAGTTAATTGAATTTAGCTGTGTAGAAACGTCATTTAATACAAATTGATTAAAAGTTGTCAATCTTTGTTGTGCTGTTTCGTCAAGTTCTTGCTGGCATAACACGCATTTTTCTAATGAAGCTAAGGACGGGAAATTTTGACCGTCTGAAAGATTTGAACTATGTGCGTAATTTCTTGCGGATTCCCACAAAGTTCGCCAAGGATTTGTGCCAAATCCTTCCAACGTGTTAACGTTTTGTAGTTGCATCGTCGCAATTTGATATGCCTGATTTACTCTTTCAAAAGTGTTTCTATTGGTTCTTAGTTCGTTTAAGTTTTGTTCGTTGAATAATGTTTCAATTTGTGAAAATTGTCGTATGTAGCCGTTAATTCGTGTTCGCTGATTAGTTAAGTTTGTAATATTTTGTTGAGGATTTTGCGCTGTAGTTAAGATTGTAAGCTCTTGCTTTCTATTGATGTTTGTTTGGCTAAATTGGATGTGTGAATCAACGTTAGTTCGTTGTAGATTTTCTATTGTTCCATACCATTGTGATGTAGAGGTTTGAAGTAAATTTTGTGGCAACTCTGGTTTTTGTGTGTTGTAAGAAGCAACAGATAAACTAAAGGCTTGTGAAATACTTCCGAAAGTCGAAACCAATTTTTCTAAAACATCAATTCCCACAGGTTTATATTCTGTGGGATTTTCATGGTTGATGTAAATATCTCCGCAGTCGTTATCAAAAACAAAAATTGAATTAAGAATAGGATTGTTCAAACTATTTTCTGTCCAAGAAAAGCTAACGTTTGAACCATTGTCTTCTACAACAAAATCAACTTGTTGCTGATTAGAAGATGGATTAAAAACATTCTTTTTTAGTGTAACACTTGGATTTCTGCTCCAGCAAAGTTTTCTCAAAATACGTGAGTAGCTTGATTTCCCCGAACCATTTCCACCATAAACTATTGTCAAACCTGTATTGGAAAATTGTAACCCTCCTTGATTGTGTAAGGCACAAATATTAACAGGATTGTTTAAGCTGATTAATTTGGGATAAATTCCACTTATCGCAGTTACTGTTGGTATATGTGTATTATTAAGCGGAATAGGGTTTATAGTAATTGTATTGTCACCACATTCTTTTTTTACCAATTGAAAAAGTTCGTCAATGTCGTTTTGTGTAAGTGTTGTTGATACGACAAGTCTTCGTAAAGCATCTTGAACAAATGCTGGTCTGCCTTGGGACCAATTTAAAATATCCTGATATATAGACATTGATTGATAGTATTTAGTTTAGGTTGTTATATTTGCAGCTAACACATTTATTATCCTGCAAAAATAGTTAAATGATATGTTTAGTTATGATTTGTTGTCGGGCTTGTCTGCTCTGTTCTTATTTTCTTTTTCTCACGGGAGTAAACCCACAGTGATAACAGCCCGAATATAATCAGAGCGTAAGCTATCCATTTGCCAACCTTTTCAATTAATTTAATGAAAACCGAACTTTCATAAGAAGAAAAACCCTCTGCTCCAATAGGACTACGCCTATAAAACTTCCGCCGGTTAATCCAATAACGAAGTCCCAAGCCAGCAACCAAAAATATTATCCCGATAACCAATGATGCAACCATAACAAATCACTTAAAATCCATCTTATAAATTTACAAAAATTTAGCTTCGATCACTCCAAAAAAGAAATCCTGCTTTTGTGGCAGGACTTCTTTTTGCTACTATTCTAGTCGCTACTATTAAATTGAAAACTTATCTGCTTTTCATTTCCAAAGCTATCCGAAATCCAAACATCAAATGATTGTGATACGGAAGACGTTGAAGTGTAGTACAGACGAAACTGTTCCGTTGGTAATTGGTACAGGTCATTGGGAAGGTACGGCGGTTCATCGTGGTACCGCAATGTGCCTTGCCCGTCGAACTGATAGTAACGGAGGAAATACTGCGTATTGCTGTAATTGCCTGAACGCTGTATGGTTATGCGTATCTCTACTATCTGCCCGTTGGCAACGTCTTTGGGAACTGGCATCACGTTTACCTCGAAAGGAAAATCGTTCTGTATTTCGAGTTCATCATCTTTGCTGCAAGATACCAACGTAACCGAAGCTGTGAGAATTGTCAGGAATACATATAGTGGCAGTAGCCCTGTTCTGAATTTATTGAATTTTGCTATCATCGTTTTTACGTTTTAAAAGTTAAACCTTAATCCCACACCTGCGGATGGACGGAACTGTTGTAAATCTGTACCCCAAAGCATTTTTGTACGCCCTTGCAGGACAAGTACAAAACGGTCGGACAGGTACGTTTCAAAAGTGAGGCGACCGCCTGCGCCGTAAATGAAATTATCCTCACTCAATATCTTCGCACCGTCGTACAACATTGTTTCGCCCCGGTTGATGGTTTCGTAACCGACCACACCCGTTAAGGCGAAATTCAGCGTAATATTTTTCCGGGCATCGCCCAATAAAAAGAAGCTGTAACCTCCCTCTGCGGAATAGGTTTCCTGCGGGATGCGCAGGTCTTTGTAATCGTGGTACTGGTGGGTATATTCCAAAGCCCAAAGCTGATAATTGCCATTTTTACCGTTTACGGTCATTGCTGCGCTGATGTAGTAATCGTTGCCGATTTTATCATTGGACATTACACCCGCACTTATTTCCAATCCTCTCTGCTTTGGCAGCATTCGTTGTGCCTGTGCAGCAGTGATGCCTATCAGGACAAGCATCACAGTATAGATATACTTTTTCATATTCTTGCTTTAAAGGGTTATTAAAATTTCAGGTGCATATCGTCAATCAAACGGGCTTTGATTAAATCGGAATTTTCCACCTGAAGCGTTTGATGCCTGCCGCCGTTCTTCTCGAAAATCTCAATCAGCAGCACCTTGTCATCGGCAATGGTAAACTGGTCTAACAGGAACACGTTTTGTTCGGTCGATTTTCCGGCAATGCCGTCCAATGGCTTGTAAGTGCGCAACGGTGTTAACGGTCTTTCCTGTACAACAGTACGTTTGGCTACCTTTTTATCCACCACTTTGAAATTGATAAAATCAATCTGAAACGGCACAGTGGTACGGTTTGTCAATTCCGTATGGAAATAGTATTTGCCGTTGTGGATGTAAATGCCTTTGAGCATAAACTGAATGCCAAAACTCTTAGCCCCAATATGCTTTACAATACGCTTGTCTTTTTTGTAAATGGTTTCCAATAGCAAGCCTGCTAATGATGGAGAATTGTTACCCAGTTCCTCAAAAAGCACATCGTTACCGTTGGCTTTATCCACCGCTTTTTTCATTGTGAGCAGGTCGTAACTCAATGCCTCAGGATAGGAACTGTAATACACATCGAAACTGTAAAAACGACCGTCATTCGTAATGACTGAAAAATTGGTTTCTGGTTCAAAATCCCTTACCGTTGCTTTTACACGCAACACGTTTTCTGCATCTTCTGCTTTTCCCGCAATCAGATATTTGCTGCCTAAATCCACGTAACGGATAGCGGTCGGAAAAATCAGGTGTGAAGTCTTATCATAGGTAACTTCCATTCTATACGGTTGTATCTTGCCCAATGCAAGCGGTGTTCTGATGCTGTTCTGTGCATAAGATTGTATGGCAAAGCCGAGTGTCAGGGCAATAGCCCAAAAGGTTTTTAAATTATTTTTCATTGTTTTATTTGTTTGAATTCAACATTATTGTTTAGATACAAGGAAGACCTGATGTCCTGCTTTCAGCATAACTTTTGGGGTTCTTACCTTTTTGGCGAAGTAGCCCGAAATTCCCTGTACCACGCCACGACTAAGATCTGCTGCAACCTGCTGTCCGGCATTCTGTGTGAGCATTATGCTCGTTCCACCAGTTTGGCTCATATTGCCCGCCATTTCAGTAAGGGCATTCATTTCGGGCGAATATGGAACGTACAAGCCTTGCTGCCCATCCAAATCGTAAATGGTAATATCTACCGGCATGATGTTGCCCTCCAGTTCTACGGAGGTAACTTTTAATTGCACCCTGCCATTCTGAAATTTGGCATTAGCTGTTATAATCGTTCCTTTAGGGATGGTACGTTGTGGCGTTTGGGCAGGCTCTAAAAGTCGCAAGCGAACCCCCGTTTCGCCTACTACCGTTTGGGCTTCGTGTACACAGGCTTTGATACTGTTTTTAAGTTGTATTGCCTGTTCGGTAGCACCTGCGGTATAAAACCCACGGTTTTTTGTTTGGCTCCAATCGGCTGCAAAAGCACTGTCCGATGGTTCACGGTACAAGGCTGTTACAATATTCTTTTTTGTGGATGTAAACGATACGAAATGTTCTTTTTGGTTAGCACCCAAAGCAACATTTGGAGTTGCAATATTGGTAGGAGCAGCGTTTCCGGTATTGGCATTTTGCGGAAGATACTTTGCTGCCATTTCATAGGATTTCTCCATTAGTTTAAGTTGGTCATCAACGGTGGCCACAGGTGGCACATCTTTCTCAGCCAGCTTTTCTTTCATTTCGTCCAGTTGCCTGCGGAGTTCCATTGTTTCAGAATTATTATCCTGATAGAATGAACCCAATGTGCTTTGCATATTTCTATAGCTGTTCAATCCATGATTACCGTTTCTTCCTGAATTTCTGCTACCTCCTCCAAAGCTGTTGCTTTCTTCATCTTCAGGAAACTGCTCGTCGGTAGGTTCTTCTTTATCTTCTGCATTCCAGTAGTCGGAAAGCGTTACAAGTGCATTGCGTTTTTCCTGCTCTTTGCGTTCGAGCATTTCCTGCTCATAGGCCTTGCTTTTATTGGCAGGCAATCCTGCTCCGGTAGCCTCTGGTACAGCATCGTTTAGCCCAATACTTTCGACCGTCTTTTTATCTTTGGACGGTTTAAATATCAGGTACATACAGCCGAGAAATACCACACCCATTAAAAGGAATATGAGTGGCTTTTTGAGCTTGTCGGCTTTTTTCTGTGTGCCGTCTTGCAGCACATCAGCGGTGTCTTTCGGGCTTCCCTCGGTTACCCTAACAACCGTTTTTTTGTTCTCATTTTCTTTCATAAATCTGATTTTTTAAAATTGTTGATACACTGTCCTGCAACTTTGCAGGATTTCCATTTTTAAGGACAGGGTTCTCAATATGTTTAATGACCATATTGTTACCGGACTTTGAGGTATCGTACATCACTTTGCCAATGACCACTACGGTGAGCAGTAGGTAAACCACAAAGAAGTACAGCGTATATTGGCGCTGTTTGCGCAAAGGCAACGCCCGCCAACGTTCATCGAGCTGGTCAAAGTACCTGTCCATATTTGCTCTTAACTTTTTCATAGCCTTACTATTTGTTGTTACAGCTTGAAACGCTTAGGACTTTTACCCGCCTGTTGCTTTGGCTCATCGTTGACCAGTGCGACCGCTTCCGTTAATTTGGGTGCAGATATGACGGACAGGTTTGCCAGTTCTGATTTTTTAAGCAACTGCCCGAAGCCGTCTTTCTTGGCTATTTCCATACGGCTAAGCGAAAATTTGCCATTCAGGTATTTTACCCACATACTGCATTCTACACGGGGCTTGTCATCGCCTGACCATTGCAGGTAGCCTGTCAGAAATAAATCCTGTTTAGGTAAATTGTCTGCACCTTTTTGGCAGCTTTCGAGGTATTCGCTGATACTGTCTTTCAGCTTTCCGGCATACGCACCCTGCGTATGGAAATACCCGTTATATCCTTTGTCGGTAAGGATTTTTGCGAACGTGTTTAAATCTGATAATGCTTCCATAAGATTGTTTTTAGCGTTCGATAACTTCAATGTCCTTGTTTTCCACGACTGCAAATTTTTCGATATTGAAGCCCTGCGGATTATTGTCGGAACGAACGGAGTTGACGAGATAGCAGGAGGTAATAAGGTTACGTCTGGTTACGTTGCTTGAACGGATAATGAACTGTTTGGCATAGGTACGCACTGCATACGGGTAGGCGTCGAAATTGCACACGACACTATCCACCTCAATGCGTTGCTGCACATTCCCTGAAATGATGCGGCTGTAATAGCCCTTTTCCGATAAGTCTTTATAATAGTCGAAAGCACTTTTGTCGGCAAGGTTAAACGCCCTGTTCATATTGCTTTCGATAGCATTCTTATCAGGTGCAAGCGTAAAAAAAAGCTCGTGAAAACGTCTGACGTGTTCCCTTGCTTCAACCGGACGGTTGATGCTCGCATCCTGCGATAAGGCAAGCATCAGTGATTTGCCGTTATCCAATACATAAATTTTTTGGCGTTGTTCTTCTGCAAAGCGGTAGGACTGCCATACAGCATATCCTACCACGCTGGTGCAGAGAACCGCAAACACAATGGCATATAACCTTATCTGCCTAAAGCTGTTTTCGATATTTCTTAGCGTTTTAAATTCCATTTTTAGAATGATTAATTGTTTATTTATTCATCAGTTTACCGCCGATGTTTCCAACTGTAGAACCTGCACCTGCACCGGCGATGTTCCCTGTTTTCATTGCAGCTTGGTTTACGTTGCGGGTAAAGTTTCCAGCACCTCCGGCTTGGATCACCCAGCCTGTTACTGTTGGTATTGTGAAATACCCGATAATGCCGATTATCATAAAAATGATGTACACAGTATTGCTCGTATCAGGTATGTAGGTAGGGTCGGCAAGCATCGCTATATCCCTTTCCAAAATGAGGTATTGTATTCTTGCCAGCATCGAGCTGAACAGATCTGAAACAGGAAGCCACAGGTAAACACTGACATACCTGGTAATCCATTGCGTGAGCGTGGACTGAAATCCGTCCCACACGGAAATGGCAAAAGCTATTGGTCCGAGTATGGAAAGGACTATTAGGAAAAACGTCCGTATAGTATCAATGACCAATGCTGCCGCCTGAAAGAGTATTTCCAGTAGATTGCGAAACCAATCCTTTATAGCTTTCTCTATCTTGTAAGCCTGCCTGTCCATATACATACCCGCCATTGTGCCAACGTCTGATGGTGACCAACCCAGTTCGTCCAGTTTCTTATCAAACTCTTCGTCTGACACCATATAGGCTGTTTCGGGATTTCTGACCATTGCTTCATATTCCAATTGGTCTTTCTGTTGTTGGAGCTGGTTAAGATCAAGCACTTGGTCTTCGAGAATTTGGTGGGTTCCCGTAACTACCGGGCTCAATACTGCATTGATGGTTCCCAATACTATGGTTGGAAAGAACATTATGCAAAGCCCCAAAGCGAACGGACGCAGCAAAGGAAACACATCAATAGGTTCGGCACGGCTCAAAGCCTGCCAAACCTTTAATGCCACATAGAACAACGCTCCCAATCCCGCCAATCCTTTAGCTACTGCAGCCATGTCGCCTGCAAGCGGCATCATATCATCATAAAGCGACCGCAGGAGTTCGTGAAGATTATCCCATTCCATAGTTTACCAGTATTTTTGGTTAGCAGTTCCGTAGAGGTCAAGCACTCTTTTGGCATCGTTTTTCTTTTTCGCTCTCAGGTAGCTTACAGAAATGTTCTTGTTAGTATAGTAGCGCACCAGGCTGTGGTACTCCTTTACCTCTTTGTACACGCGGTCAATAATGTCCATACGCTCTTTGTCGTTCAACGAAAGGCTTGTAGAGGTTACAATCTGCTTTAATTCTTTCAGCAGTTCGGTACTTTCATTGAGCAGCGCCGAATAACCGTTGCCGATAGCGACCAATTGCTGTGGGGTAAAATTTGGGTCGTTCATCATCTTGCCGAAATTCTGAACGTACATTTCTGATACATCGCCAACCAACAATACCGTTTGCTGTACCTTACGGGCATCTTTTACGAGGTTGTTGATAGCCTTCAGCTTGTCATAATATTCCTTGCCCTGGTCGTAAACTTTCTTCACTTCGTTGAAGTTCTTTATCACATTACTCACGGTGGAAGAAGTCTGTATGATTTCATTCGCAGAGTTGATAATCCCTGAAGCCAAATTTGCGGGGTCTGTTACTACCCATTGGGCTTTTGCTGACGGTGTTGCGGCGAGCATTAATGCTGTACACACCATAAAAAAGATTTTTTTCATTGTCTTGAAATTTTAAATTGTTAATGACTATTGATTTGAATTGTCCCGCCTTTGCATTGCGATATGCTTAATGGCGAGTTCCACATTGCCGTCCAGTTCAGCAGCAAGCTGCATCACTTCCATTTTTTCGGTTTCTTCGGTCGTGTAGGCGAGGTATTCCTCCAAACTAACTTCGGTGGCATAGACTGCCGAGTGCGTACCACCTAAGCCAATCCAAACCTCTTTGTAAAGTCGGCTTGCATCGTTGTTCATATTGATGGAAAGTACCTGCCCTTTCTCTTTGTCAGTAAGCCCCAACATCGCCTGTATATCATCAAACTTGTTCATATACTTGCGTTGGTCAAGCAGGATTTTACAGTCGGAGTTGTTGATGATACTTTCCTTCACAATGGGCGACTGGATAATATCATCGACCTCTTGCGTTACGACAATCGCTTCTCCGAAAAATTTGCGGACGGTCTTAAACAAATACTTGATGTATTCCGCCATTCCCTCTTTGGCAATCGCTTTCCAAGCCTCTTCAATCAGGATAAGTTTGCGAATACCTTTCAGTCGGCGCATCTTGTTGATGAACACCTCCATAATGATGATGGTCACAATGGGAAAGAGGATTTTGTGGTCTTTAATCGCATCAATCTCAAACACGATAAAGCGTTTGGAAAGCAGATCTAACTGCTTGTTGGAGTTTAGCAGGTAATCATATTCGCCACCCTTGTAATAGGGTTCGAGTACGTTCAGGAAATTGGCAATATCAAAGTCCTTTTCCCTGACCTGCTTTTCTTCCAGTACCTTGCGGTAGTCGCCTTTTACATACTCATAGAAACCGTTGAATGAGGGATACACATCTTCCGTTTTGATACGTTCGATATACCCGCTTACCGCATTGGAAAGGGCAACTTCTTCCGAACGGGTTGGCGGCTCATCATCACGTTTCCATAAGGTCAGTATCAAAGTCTTGATACTTTCCCGCTTCTCAATGTCGAACACGCCATCATCGGTATAGAAAGGGTTAAAGGCAATCGGATTGTCTTCGGTATAAGTGAAGTAAACACCGTCTTCGCCTTTGGTCTTTCCTTTGATGAGTTCGCATAAGCCCTGATAAGAGTTACCTGTATCTACCAACAATACGTGTGCGCCCTGTTCGTAATACTGCCGTACCATATGGTTTGTGAAGAACGACTTACCCGAACCCGACGGACCAAGTATAAACTTGTTCCGGTTCGTGATGATACCACGCTTCATAGGCAGGTCGGAAATATCCAAATGGATAGGTTTTCCTGTAAGCCTGTCAGCCATCTTGATACCGAACGGCGAGGGCGAATTGTGGTAGTTGGTTTCTTCCGTGAAGAAGCATAACGCAGGCTCGATAAAAGTGTAAAAACTTTCTTCACTGGGAAAGTCGCCCGCATTGCCCGGCATTCCTGCCCAGTACAATGTTGCTACGTCCGTTGTGTTGTGCCGAGGCTTACATTCCATCAGTGCCAATGCACTACCGCAATCATTCTTTAACTGTTTCAGTTCGGCAGGGTCTTCCGACCACGCCATAATGTTGAAGTGCGCACGGATAGAAGACAGCCCGAAGCTGTGGGCTTCGTTCAGGTACTTTTCTATCCACTCTTTGTTGATTTGGTTAACCCTGCTATACCTTGCCAGCGAGTGCATATTCCTTGCGGACTTTTCAAACTTTTGCAGGTTGTCTTCGCTGTTATCCCAAAACAAATATTGGTTGTAGATATGGTTACAGCTAAGGAGTAAGCCCACAGGAGCAGCGAACGACAAACGGCAGTCGCTCCGGTCGGTGGACAGCTTTTCAAAACGGGTATCAGCCGATACCGTTCCGGGCAAATCGTCCGTATCGGACAAGGTGTGCAGGCTCAACCTTTTGTTCCCGACACGGACTTCTTCTGTTCTGAGTGCGATATCCTGCATCGGTGTTCCTGCTTCCCTCGAAAGTGTAAGGTATTGTTCCAGTAATCCCTGCCTTTCTTCCGTTCCGATGATGTCGTCTTCGGTCAAACGTTGCAGGCTTACAAATCCGCTATCGTTCACGATACGCTCAAACTGTGCCACCGCTTCCATAAAGCGGTGTATCGTTTCCTTGTTCCTGATTTCCTTTGGTATCAACGTACCTTTGCAAAGCGAACTGAAGTTGCTTTGCATTCGCATTCTTTCCTTAGTTGTTTTGGTCAGGAACAGGTAACAATAATGGTTCAGGAACGGTCGCTCATTAAAATGGCGTTGGTACGATTTCGCCAAAAAGCTCTGGTCTTCTTTTGCCAAATCAGGAGCATAACTTTCTTTGATGTACCAATCCTGTTTGTGGATTACCGTAAAATCCGGCAAAGTCTTGATAGCTTTGTGCCAAGCGGAATGTATAGCTTCATATTCCGCAGAAGCTACCGTAAACAGTTCCGGCAAACGCACTTCAAAACAGGCGGTAATATCTGCATCTTTGGAAAGGATGCAATTGTTTTCTACTGCCAACAAAGGAAATTTGTTTTCCAGCGTTGTTGTTTTAGATACATTTCTCATACGGCATTCTGTTTAGTAGTGAATTTCAGATAGCGGTGTATAGGCTTGCGGCAGATGATGTAGCGGGGATGCCGTTTATTGGCTGCAATTTTCATCAGCCCGTGTTCGCCGTACTTCCTGTTGAGTGAAAAGGTCTGCCACACAATGAGCGAAGCCCCGCCTGCGCCCAGGAACAGGCAGACGTAAGAGTTTACGCCAGCCATATACATTATCATCACGAGGATAAGCGTACCGAGTAGTCCGCCTGCGAAAATGAACAGGTATTGTGCTTTCAACCCTTTAAATTCCACCGTTCTTCCGATGCCTTTATTGATATTGTAATTCATAAGGCAAAGGATTAAAGGAAGAATGAGCGCAGGATGGTAGCCGCAACAATTAAGAAGATACACGCACCAAACCAGCTTGCCGCAGTCTTGCTCGTGTCGGGGTCGCCCGAACTGAACTTGTTATACACCTTAACGCCCCCGATTAACCCGACGACAGCACCGATGGCGTAGATTAATTGCGTTGCGGGGTCGAAATAACTTGTTACCATTTGGGTAGCCTCGTTGATACCTGCCGAGCCGTTTCCCTGTGCGAACGCACCAATTCCTGACAGCATTGCCACGGCTGCCAGCAAAACTTTTTTTCTCTGTTTTTCCATAATTGAAACACATTAATTTGTTACTGTTTATCCCGCACCTTGCGAGCTTTCGGGACAAATGTCTTGTGGAAAAAGAGGCGTTATAAGAAAGTGGCAGTCAAGGGAAGTGTTTGGCTGTGAGTGGCTTTGTAGGTTTAATTTGAATTATTCGTAAAAAACTTTTTCCGCAATTTGGATTACTATGAAATATTTGCATAAATTTGACACATTATGTCAACGGAAGTTATGTCAACAGAAACAATAGGAGAAAAATTAAGACACATCCGAGAAGAAAGGGAACTACCTCTGCGGAAAGTTGCAGCCTTACTGGATATTGATGTTGCTATTTTAAGTAAAATGGAACGTGGGGAACGAAAAATAACAAAAGAGATAATACTGAAGCTGGCTGAAATATATCACTGTAACGCAGATGAACTTATGGTTTCATTCCTAAGCGACAAAATTCTATATGAAATTCAAGATGAAGATTTAGGTATGAAAGCACTGAAAGTGGCAGAGGAAAGAGCAAAATATATAAAACAGAATAAGAAGAAATGACAATAAAGCAACTCATAGAAAAATATTCTGCTGACAGAAAATATTATTTAACTAACAAGTATAATGAAACACTGCTTCGCAGTGATTTTTTAGACCCATTTTTTGAATTGTTGGGTTGGGACATAAAAAACAACGCAGGAAAAACGACCAACGAAAGAGAAGTAATATTGGAAGAGGCATTGAAAGCAAATGCTTCTGAACATTCAAAAAAGCCAGACTACTCATTTCGTTTGTTTTCAGAAAGAAAATTCTTTTTGGAAGCCAAAAAACCTTGTGTAGCAATTGAGGCAAACAACGAAACGGCAAAACAAGTAAGACGATACGGTTTTACCGCTAAATTGAAAATTTCGGTTCTTTCAAATTTTGAATACTTAATTATTTATGACACCTCGGTAAAAGTAGATGAAGCTGATAATTACAATAAGGCGTTAATCAAGAAATATCATTACACCGAATTTGAAAATAAGTTTGATGAAATCAAAAAGCTATTGGGTAAGGATGCTGTTTATTCAGGTGCATTTGATACCGAATGGCAAAGTATTGAGAACAAATTAAATCAATATTCGATTGATACACTTTTTCTACACCAATTCAACGAGTGGAGAAAATTGTTAGGGAGTGAGATTTACAAACACGACCCAAAAATAAAAGAGCAAGACTTAAACGATATTGTTCAAAGCTATTTGAACAGAATTTTGTTTTTGCGTGTTTGCGAGGACAGAAATTTAGAAGACTACCAAACACTTCTAAAGTTTGCAAACGCAAGTGATTTCAAGGCACTCACTAAAAAATTTGAACAAGCTGATAAACGCTATAATTCAGGGTTATTTGACCAATTGCTGAAAGATAAAATTGTGGAAAATATCAGTTCGGCATTTTGGACAATAATAAAACAACTCTATTATCCCGAAAGTCCTTACTCTTTCAGCGTGTTTTCATCTGACATTTTGGGTAGCATTTATGAAATTTTCTTATCCGAAAAACTGACTGTACAAAACGGTATAGTTGAATTGGTAAAGAAGCCTGAAAATGTAGATAGAGATATCGTAACTACGCCAACCTTTATCATTAACGATATTCTGCGAAATACAGTTCTACCCAAATGTAATGACAAGACCGACAAAGAAATTCTAAAACTGAAATTTGCAGACATAGCTTGTGGCTCAGGTGCATTTTTATTGGAACTTTTTCAGTTGTTGAATGACATTTTAATTGACTACTACCTAAAAGCAGACAAAACAAAACTGATACAAACCAATATTAACACTTACAAGCTCCCCTTCAAAATAAAAAGGGAACTTCTATTGAATTGCATTTACGGAGTTGATAAAGATTATAATGCGGTAGAAGCAACCAAATTTGGTTTATTACTCAAATTATTGGAAGATGAGAATACATCTTCAACCGAAACAAGTAAACCCGTTTTACCTGATTTATCCAATAATATTTTCTTTGGCAACAGCTTACTAAATCCAACACAAGTTGACAAGGAAAATCAAACAATTATCAATCCGTTTGATTTCTCAAAACTACGTTTTGATGTAATTGTCGGTAATCCGCCTTATATGAAGTCGGAAGATATGAAGAATATTACACCACTTGAATTACCACTTTATAAAACAAACTACACTTCTGCTTACAAGCAGTTTGACAAATACTTTTTGTTTCTTGAACAAGGTATTAACTTGCTCAATGTTGATGGAATTTTAGGATACATCGTCCCAAGTAAGTTTACAAAAGTTGGTTCAGGAAAAAAATTAAGAGAAGAGCTTACTAACAACGGCTATTTACAATCCATCGTTTCATTTGGTGCAAATCAGGTTTTTGCTGATAAAACAACTTATACTTGTTTGCTCGTTTTAAACAAAACACCGCAAAAAACTTTTCAATATGCAGAAGTGAAAAGTTTAAAAAGTTGGAAAGTTCGCGAACCCGAAGCAGTAAAATATGCTTCTAAGAAAACGGAAGATTTAAATAATGAAGTTTGGGTATTAGTTCCACCTGAATTGACCAATGCATACAACAAAATCGTTGCTCAAAGTTCTACGCTAATTGATTTAGTCGGCAGTGAAAACATTTTTAATGGCATTCAAACAAGTGCTAATGATATTTACATCTTCCTTCCAACGAAAGAAGATGCGAAGCATTATTATTTTTCCAAAAAGGGCGTTGATTACAAAATTGAAAAGGCAATTACAAAGCCTTATTTTCAAACATCGTCAGGAGAAGATAACCTAAATACTTATAGAACTTTCAAGCCAAATGCGAGAGTTATTTATCCTTACCAAAACACGAAAAGAGGTATTGATGTAATTCCACTCACTGATATTCAAAAGAAATATCCGTTTGCTTTTGACTATTTGCATATACACAAAGCAATTCTGAACAATCCAAAAAGAGATATTAAACCAGAACCTGCAACAGCAAACGAATGGCACCGCTTCGGAAGACAACAAGGACTAAGCATTTCGGATAAAAAAGAAAAGATAATACTTGGTGTTTTGTCGAGTGGCGACAAATATGCAATTGATAATTATGGAACGCTTTTTACATCGGGTGGAACAGCAGGTTATTGTGCTATCACAATGCCTGATAAATTCGATTATTCAACTTATTACATTCAGGCAATTCTCAACTCAAAATATGTTGAATGGTTTGTCATCTTAACAGGCGAAATATTTAGAGGAAGTTATTTTGCAAGAGGCACAAAAGTCCTCAATAATTTGCCAATTCGTACCATTGATTTTGCAAATGCAAAAGAAAAAGTATTACACGACAAAATCGTTGAAGCACAAAAAGAACTTATCCGCATACAAGACCAAATAGACCTTAACATAGGGAATAAAAGAACCTTGACACCATTACAAGGACAATTTGCAAGAGAAAAAGCAAATTTAGAAAAGCTGTTAGCCAAATTATACGATTTAGGCGATGACGATTTATTAATCCCTTTAATCAAAGATTTGTATGAAACTAATTGAGAACGCAACAGCCGAAAAATTAAGAGGTGGTTTTTAT
>NZ_DATJCH010000022.1:0-141271 GCF_035514885.1 Albibacterium sp.
CCCCCCGACAATATCATCTCATCCCTTTGATTTTATGCTTCTAAAAGACTCCTAAGTTCATTTTGCTGAATAGTAAAAGAAAGCTTTATCGCTTTAAAATTCAATTCTACTTTTTTCTCCTTTTTATGAATCATTTTTAAAAAAGTTCTGTTGATTATTATCGATTGCGATAATTTAATGAATCCTGAATCATCCAATTCTTTGAGAACATCGCCAATGCGTTTACACCATAAAAATGATTCTTCATCATTCGTAAAAACTTTACAATAACTACCATCAGCTTCAAAGTATAAAATATCGGCTAAAGGTATAAATGTAATTGTGTCTAAACTATTAATAATAATTGTCTTTCTTTCTGCTTTCATCATGTTTTCCTTATTAATCAAACTCAAGTGTATAAACCAATTTCTCCACTTTATCAAAATCATATAAAGTAAGCCGCCTCAGGGTGTAATACAACTCCCAATAAGTTCGTATTGCGCTGAAATAAGTCAAAATGGCCATGTCTTTCTGTGCTTGTGCCTGATTCAGATCATTGATACTGATGGTACCTCTTAAATATCGCTCAACCTCCAGTTCATAGTTCTTCTCTGAAATCGCCTTGGTTTCTATTGCTATGGTCATCTGTTGCGTGTGAAGATTCCAGCGCGAGGTATGCAAGGCTATTTCCTGCGCAAACTGCATCTGGTCCTGTTCAATCTGACTTTTCACAATTTCCAAATTGGCCTCTGCCCGTAACTTCTGTGTTTTTGAATAACCCCAATCCAACAAGGGAAGAGAGAAACTAAGGGCAAAGTTTTGTTGATTTTCCAAATGATTGAACAGCTGCGTAAAATTATCGGCTCTGTTAGAAAGCCCGAAATTAGCCCGAATATTAAACTTCAGGTTACTTTCTGAATTAGCCTTGTCCAGTGCCTGTTCTGCATCCAACCTATCTAAGCGAAATCTCAATACCGATTCACTATTTTCATAGGCCTGTTTCAAAGCTTCGTCAAAGCGTACATCAAAAAGAGGAATGGAATCAGGAAGTGACAAAGTAAGGGATTCTCCTTCGGGCAAGGTAAGATAACGCAAAAACTGTTGCTGGCCCAGCACCATATCAACACTGTCCTGTGTAAGTTCTTTTTGCGCATTCAATACTTTCAGCTGCAATTGAAGAAGCTCACTCTGGCTAACCGCCCCCAGTTTAAAGCGCTCTTGGGAAATTCTATAAAGCTTTTCCGAATTGGCGAGGTTTTGTTGGGACAATGCCCTTCTTGACTGGGCAACAAAGAGGTTGAAATAATACGATACGGCCTGCAGTCCAATCTGTTCCATATCGGATATCAGCTTCTTTTGGGAAACTTCAAAGCGCAGGGGCTCTGTCTTTTTAAGCCATTTAAAACGGTTATAACCAATGGCATCCTGATTATATGAAATGGATACTGGAACGGTAGAATAGCGTACCGAACGGTTATCGCCCAAAATATCGATTCGGTCAAGTATGGAACTCAGAGATAATACACCTCCGGTAATTCCTATATTCTGTCGCATCCCCAAGTTCAGGGAACTGAAAGCCTGATTCTGGTTGACAAAAGCATCCTCACCCGTAGGCAAGGTTATCTTGCGAATGCTGCGGCTATAATTTGGAATGGTACCGTCCAAGTATAAGCTTGGCAAAAATGAAGCATTGTGGTTTCTGAAATTCCATACACTGCTCTGATAGCGGTTGGCAGCAACTTTATACTCAAAAGAGTTTTTCTGTGCCATGTGAATAGCCTGTTCCAAGCTGATTACCCTTTCCTGCGCATAGATCGAATTG
This sequence comes from Albibacterium sp., assembly GCF_035514885.1. Taxonomy (NCBI): domain Bacteria; kingdom Pseudomonadati; phylum Bacteroidota; class Sphingobacteriia; order Sphingobacteriales; family Sphingobacteriaceae; genus Albibacterium; species Albibacterium sp. The sequence continues at coordinate 1,802 of NZ_DATJCH010000022.1, forward strand.
ACCATGCCCGTTCCCAGGAACAAAACCAGAACCTTTAATCGATACGTTATTTTCATAGCAACTCTTTAATTTTATTATTTCTTTCTTCTTCTTTTTTGTAGATTAACCAGTAGATCAGTGGTACAAAAAATAGACTTACCAGCATCCCAATAAGCATTCCACCGATCAATGCCAGTGCAAGAGGCTTTTGTAGCTCAGAACCCAAATCATGCATAAATAAGGTAGGAAGCAAAGCACCTACACTAGTTACAGTAATCATGATAATAGGTTTTAAACGTTTATGTCCGCCATCATAGATTGCTTTCTTTAAAGGTATCCCCTGCCTTCTCAATTGATTGATGGCATCTATTTTCAGAATGGAGTCATTGATAATGAGTCCATTCATGACGATGAGCCCGATCATCGACATCAGGTTCAGGCCGTTGTTTCCAAAATAGAGAAAGATGAAAGCTCCCGACATGGCGATCGGCAGTTCTATTAAAATAAACAAAGGTTGAAGCAGGGATTCAAACTGGGCAGCAAGGATAAAATACAACAACAGTACTGAAATCAAGAAAATGATGGCCATCTCTTTGATCAGAGCCTGGTTTGAAAAATAACTGCCTGTATAAACCGCTTCTACCTCTTCTTGCTGATTCATAAAACTTTTGAGGGTCGTCAAATCCTTTTCAGGTTGCTCAGTATAGATATCGATTGGATAATAAGCACCTGATATACCTGCCGTAATGGATTGATATTCTTTTACCGAACTTACTTCGATGAGGGAATTGAGCGGAATATCAACTTTATCTTGGTTTCTGATGAAATTCTCTGACAAGAGACGATCAATGGCCTTCCCACTTCCCCTGAGCATTACAACGGGAACCAAGACCTGTGCACCTTGAAAATATTCTACAAAATAAGGCTTTAAGATTGACTCCAATTCCTTATTTACATCTGAAATATTGGTTTTGTACAGGAGAGCTGTTTCTGACTTTACACGCAATACAACCTTGTCATGCAAAGCAACTGGATTGATATTGGCATCTGGGAAAAGGCTATCCAGTTTCTGCACAAGGGTTACACTTGTCTCTAAAGAGGGCATCTCCCGCTTGCCAAATGCCGCGGTTTGTATTCTTATGGGAGGTATCTCATCTGAGAAAACCGCATCAAAAGCATTCTTGCCCAGTTCAAAAGTAAGAACAGCCAGTGGATACTCTTGCTGACACATTTTTTCCAACTGTGTCTTTATGTTATTAAGTTCTTTTTTATCAAGCACTTTCACATAGAGCTTTGCTTCCCTAATACTCAGTTCGGTATCTTTCATAAAAAAGTATTGCTGCTTTCCAATCCAAGCATCTGCTACCGTCACTTTTCCTTTTATCTCCGAAATCAAATGAGCAACGCGTTTTTCATTCTCAGTAATACCAATGCTTTCATTCCAATCAACAAAAAGTTCAAAATCATCCCGACTTACCGTCGGAAGTCTTTCTTTCTCAAGGATATCAAAGAGGACAAAAGTGCTTCCAAAAAGTATAAACACAATAAAGAAGGTAAGTTTTGGAAATTTAAAGACAAATGACAAGCCACCTTCGTACCAACTGGTCACATTAACAAAAGAGCGGATTTCGTAAGGTCTTCTATTCGTTTTTATCCGATAAAAAAGCACATATAAAGGAGGAAGAAGCAGAATAGAAACGAGCAGGGAAGAAATTACGCCTATGGTAATTGAAATAGCCTGATCATAGAAAATAGCACCTGCCAGTCCACTCAAAAATATCAGGGGTATAAATACGGCACAATTAGTCAGTACTGAGGTAATCAATGGACGAATGATATCATTGGTGCCTCTTATAGCAGCATCTTCATTACTAGAGCCATTCTTTTTCTCCAGATTAATGGTATCAATTACCACTATGGAGTTATCAATAATCATGGCCAAACCCAAAATCAAACCACCTAATGAGATGATATTGATATTGATGCCCATAAAATAAAAACCAAGCATGCTGATAACCAAAGAAACGGGAATGGTAATTCCAATAAGCAAAGCTGCCCTGATTTGTCTGATAAAGACCAACATCAACAAAAAAGCCAGAATCCCTCCTAGTAACAGATCCTGTTGCAGGTTATTAATTGAAAAGTCAAGCAGCTCCGTTTGGTCATTGCTCACCTCAAATGCAATATCTGGATAATCTTTCTCAAAATTAGCAAGCTGACTATTGAAGCTTTTTTGAAGATCTTCTATTTTGGCAGAAGACTGCTTCATGATGGTCAGATTAATGCCCCGTTTGCCATTGGTATAAAAAGATCCTGTTTCATCGGCATGTGAAAAACGTATTTCGGCCAAATCTTTTAACGAAAACAACCGACCACTCACATTTAAAAGTGTGTTTTCTATTTCACGCAAGGAAAGCAGATCTGAATTAAACTGAAGGTAATACTGATAATGCCCATCTTTTACCAAGATACTTCCCAGGTTTATTTTATTCTCCTGAAAGGCCTGTAGCAAATGATTTGTTGAAATCCCCATTCCTTTCAGATAATCTTCTTTGGGAATAATCTGAACCTGCGGTTCGCTCAAGCCACTAATATCCACCATAGATATTTCGGGCTGTTGCTCCAACCGCCTTTTAATGATCTCTCTGGTAAAGCTACTGAGCTCAGCTAGCCTTGCAGTGTCAATCTCACCTGCTTTGGGATAGATATTCAACCTGAAAATTGGAATATCCGCTACGCTTACTTTATTAACGAGCGGCCTTTGAACTCCTTTGGGCAGATTGCTCATCGCCCTGTCTACCTTCTCATTAACCTCAATAAAGGCCAGGCTAATATTAACACCATGTTCAAAAACCAATCGGATCTGCCCTTCTCCTTCAGAAGAACTGCTTTCAATACTTTCCAGTCCATGCAACTGTTGCAAGTTGCTACGTAAATTAGCGATGCTATTCAGTTCAATTTCTTTTGCACCAGAATTGGGCATCTTCACACTGATATTGATCTGAGGAATATCTGCCTCGGGCAAAAGTGAAGTAGGCAAATACAGAAAGGCACTGATACCCAATAGTAAAAGGGCGAAAAAGCTAACCAGAACTGCTATCGGTCTTTCAACCAGAAATCTTACCATATCGCTTATTTATTTTTATTTTAAATTTCTTTTCTGTTTTCAATAAAGCCAACGGAAGCATTAAATAGGCTCCAAATAAAGAAAACAATAAGCCGCCAATAGTACCAGCTGAAAGGGTAAACCAGAAACCTTGTTCTTCCCCATTGATCATAAAAGGTAATAAACTCAAAATTGCCGATCCCGTAGTAATCATGATCGGCATGGCTTTGGCATTAAAAGCTTTAATATATATTTTCACTCGGTCTTTCGCATCCTTTTTTGGATAGTGCTTGTTAATAAAATTAATATCATTAATGATATATAATGCCACATTGGTAACCAGACCGCTCAACATCAATAAGGCTGCATAACCTCCCTGGTCAAACTTGAGTTCCAACAGATAGAATATCAAAAACACACCGATAAAGGAAAAAGGGATCATCAAGATGACAGCGAACGATTGACTAAACGATTCAAGCAATACAGCACAAATCATAAAGATGATTAACAGTACCAATGCAACGTACCAAAGGTTTTCTGAGCCAGATGTGTTTCCTCCCCACCATCCCATTTCATCGGGTAAAAACACCTCATAACCATGGGGAATCTGCTCATTTAGACTTTTCACTACACGCTTCTTCACCAAATCATTCAGATACCATGTACCAATAAAACGATAATGTACATTGAGCAAATATTCCTGATTATGTCGCTTGATGGAGGAGCTCAGCTTCACCTTAGAAATTTCACTAAGATCAGCAAGCTTCAACATAACCGATTCTTTGACAGGTAAAGGAGTTTGCAAGGCTGACCAAACACTAGGAGGATTTTCATAATTGGTCAGCACTGCCAATTGCATGTACTGATCATTTACAGGGATCATGCCAACAGAACTTTGTTGTTCCTCAACCGCATTAATAGATCGACTCATGTTTCCACGCCCAATCTGATAAACTGTTAAATATTCAGGATCTGTCAAGCTGATCTGATATTGCTGAATAGGCTTTCCTTCATAGCGATCCTGTGAGGAGATTAAAACATCGGCCACCCTCGGGTTCTGCAACAACGTATCGCGTACTTTGAGCGCAAGATCCTGAAGTTGACCATAATTATAGCCTTTCAGCGCAATAGTAGAATCGTAATTATCTACATTAATGGCATTACTGAACCCTTTACCTACTCCATATACTTGAAAATCTGCAGAGCCTGACATAATACTCTCAGTTTCAAGCAAGGCTTTTAAACGATGTGGAAAAGCATCTCTATATTGTTTTGTAAATAAAATATCAATCATTGCCGAATTGGGTCCGGAAACGTTGGCTGTAAAAACTTCAAGTTCCTTATCAAACTGCTTCAGATAGTCTTCAAAGCCTCTTGTCACTTCATCCATCTGAGCCAAGGTAGAGCCGTTCGGCATGCTGATCCGAACAAAAAGCTGGGTTCTTTCTTCATCGCCCGAATTGTTTGCACCTCGAAAACCTCCCATACTGCTGATATAAAGGTAGCTGACACCACCTAAATACTTATTAATGGGTTCTCTTAGATTTTTATTGTAAAATTCACTGCCAAAAATATGGTTGTAGGCCTTGCCCCATGTATTCTCTTTTTCACTTTTTTCTGGAAGCAGATAGGTTGGCAAACCAAAACATAGAATTAATAAAAGCACAAAAATCCATTTCTTTCTGAGCATGAAATGTGCCTGTTTAAAGTAAAAACGGCTAAAGCCTACCAAGCGACGTTTGCGTTTGAAAAGAACAGCACTCTTTTTTATCTGTACGGGAAACTTCTCCAATAATGCGGGTATAAAGAAATAAGCAACAGGGAGTGATACAATGAGGTTGATGATAATAGCAATTGCAAAATCTAACAGGTTTAAACGTTGAGACTCTTCCAATAAAAAGATAACGGAAAGGGCACCTAAAGCAGTAAAGGTAGAAGCCAGAATAGCTGCAAATATTCGGTTCTTTCCTGTATGACGAATATCTTCCACAATCACGATTATATTGTCAATGATAAGTCCAACAGAAATAGTAATGCCTGCCAAAGAATACAAATGAATCTCTAGTTTAAAGATGTAATAAAAGATAAAGGAAAGCAGCACATTAACGGCAAGGGATGCCACAACAATAAACATATAGCGCAATTGGCGGGTAATCAACAGCACAAAGGAAAGCAGGATAAAGACTGATAATAGGGTACGAATATAAATTTTCTCTAATTCTTTCTTTATATATTCGGTTGAATCATAATTCATAGTCAACTTATACCCTGCTGGAAGTTCTTCTTTCACCAGATCCATTACCTCTTTCACCTCTTTCGCTAATGATACAGTATTAACATGCTCCTCAGGATAAATACTGATATTGATCAAATCCTGTCCATTAATACGGTAATAGGTTCTATCGGGTTGAAAATTTTTCTCAATACTGGCTACATCTTTCAAACGAACAATCCGGCCTCCCAAATTTTTCAGTGGGAAATTCTCCAATTGGTCAAACTTAAACAAACTGCCTTCCATCACCACTTCCACCCTTTGATCATTCGCATTGACCATCCCAATATTACGGTTGGCAAGCCCCTCTCCAAGTATTGACACTAACTCTTGATGGCCCATTTGTGCAGATTGCATCTTGGCCTTATCTGTTTGAATAACAATTCGTTCGCTTTTCACCCCAGCAATATTGACCTCAAACACCCCATTTATTCTTGCCAAGAGGGGTCGTATCCTCTCCTCGGCAATCAAAGCAAGTTCATTTGTTTCAACTGGTCCATTGAGCGAATAGCCCAACATGCTGCTTTTATAACGGTTATCGTCAGGTCTATTCAGATAAACCTGCGGATAGCTGGAATTGTCAGGAAGCTGATTTTGCAATTGCCGTAATTGCGAAGAAACTTCAAAGCGAAAGAGCTCAGGATCAGTCCATTTATCTAGTTCAACATGAACCCGTGTTGAACCAGATTCTGTATTAGAGCTAATAGCCTTAATCCCCTTCAAACCAGCCAATACATTCTCAATAGGATTGGTCAGTTCCAACTCCACCACTTCTTGCGATGCACCCGGTAAACTACTATAAATGCTGACTGATGACAATGTTCTGCTTGGTACCAATTGCACAGAAAGAAAAGGGATGGTTGCCACCCCAATCAAGCAAAGCACAAAAAAAATAATAAGCGTACTGAATGCAGGAAAACCAGATTCGGACTTATTTGGATTCATAGAAATCGGGCTTTTTATTCAGTTTCGGTAACTGGTTTATCATGTGCCAGATTAAAATTGCCTTCGTATATTACCTTATCACCTTCTTTAATCCCTTCTTTCAGAGCAAATTGACTACTGTTCTCAAAAGCAATATCTACATAATTCCATATGGCAACTCCATTTTCCAAAGTAAAGACCACCTTTCGGTTCTGCCTGTCAAGCACAGCTTTCTTTGGAACCACCAACTGACCAGAAATTGCTTTTTCAATAATGACGCGTACATTCATTCCATCCATCAATTGCCCGTCACTGTTAGCTAGTTTTGCTTTGACGGTAATCATTCCCGATTGATCTACCAATGGATTGATGCTTGATATCTTTCCAGAATAAAACTGACCATTACCGCTAAAAGATTGCAAACGGATATTTCTGCTTTCCCGCACAAAATCAAGCTCCTGTTCCATCACCTGAAACTCAACTTCCAGTTGCGAATCATCTATCAGCGTACATATGTAGTCAAAAGAATTGGATAGATTATGGGGACTGGCTTTCAGGTTTGCGATTTTACCAGCGAAAGGTGCTTTCAATATGGCATTCTGCTTTTCGATAGTGTTTTTCTGAAGTTCAAGTTCGGCATTGCTCAATCCGCTTCTAAGACGTGCGATTGCCAAAACCTCAGGATTCAAAGCAGCTGTATCTTTCAATTGATAGCCTGCTCGTAATAATTGATCCTGATAATCCAACAAGGCCTGTTTATGTTTTAGTTTAACTTGGAGATAATCACGCTCTTGTTGCTCTTGGTTGAGCTCAGCAAGAACTTGCCCTATATGTACTCTCATTCCTTCTTTGATAAAAACACTTTGGATAATGCCTTGTTCTTTAAAACTAAGGTTTGCCTTGTTCACGGCGAACAACTTCCCGTTGGCTAACAGCTCTCTATTAAACGTTTGACGATTGATTATCAACACCTTTACGGAAGTAAATGACTTAGTCGGAGTAGGTGAATTTTCTTTTTCTGACGTGACTTTCTCGTTTTTATCTTTACTACTATTACAGGCTGTTACTAAAAAGCAAATAGTTAGAAATATAATAATATACAGTTGTTTCATTCGTAGGTTATTATTATAATATAAACCATAAGTTATAAATTAATAAGGCATAGATAACAAATAATTTACAATAGGTTAGTACTTGCTAAACTATGAATAAATCATTTTCGTACTAAGCACTATTGTTAAAATAAATCGCACAAATGTTTAACAATTGAAGTTTAAAAGAATTTGAGTAAAACTATGATTATCGAAAATCTGTGATTTATGTCCTTTTTTTACAGAAATTTCACCAAATATCTAATACTACTCAAATAAAACACTTGACTTTAGCAGCAACTCTACTTTGGATCATTCTTTTATAAAAGAATGATATTGTATAATTGTATTGAGGACTACGCAACGTGAAATATTTTCTGTTCAGGCCCACCAATATCTATGCGTGATTTTCCTACTGCTCCACAACTTTACATGGATTATTCAAAATAAGTTATGAATCATAAAACAACTTAAGCCAAAAAGTGTTGAAAAATTGCCAGTCTTTCTCACTTAACGAGAAATAATCTCATCCAAATAATACAATAATACAATGAGCTATCAACCCATAGAAAATTATGGAATAATAGGAGACCTTAATACCATCGCTTTAGTTGGGCTGGATGGCTCCATAGATTTTATGTGTTTCCCTGATTTTGATTCACCAAGCATTTTTGCGGCTTTATTGGATGATAAAAAAGGTGGATCTTTCCAGTTAAGCCCGTTATTTAAAGAAATGAAGACAAAACAATTGTATTTACCTGATACAAATGTTTTGCTTACGCGGTTCCTATCACCGGAGGGGGTAGCCGAAATAACCGACTTTATGCCGGTTGAAGAACTTTATAATGGCAAGGAGCTGATTAGGCGTGTTACTTCCATCCGTGGGGAAGTGAGCTATAAAATGAAATGTAATCCTAAGTTTAATTACGGAAAAAGCAATCATAGAATTCAACGAATTTCGGATAAAGAAATACTTTTCATCAGTGAGGATAAAACAGTTCTCCGATTAATAAGCTCAATTTCTTTAAAAATAAATGGTGGGGACGTTATCGCAGAATTCACCTTGCAACCAACGGAAACCGCTGACTTTTTACTAGAGCATTTAGACAAAGACCACGGCCAGGAAAGGGATTTGGAAGGATTTATTACACAAAGTTTATTTGAAACGGTAAACTATTGGAAAAACTGGATATCACAATCTACTTATAAAGGAAGATGGCTAGATAGCGTAAACCGCTCAGCTTTAGTCTTAAAGTTATTAACCTCACATAATTATGGATCAATAATAGCTGCACCAACTTTTAGCTTACCTGAAAGTATAGGTGCTTCAAGAAATTTTGATTACAGGTATACATGGATTAGGGATGCCTCTTTTTCGATGTATGCTCTAATACGACTTGGCTACACCAAAGAAGCAGGTGCTTTTATGCATTGGGTTGAAAAACTTTGTCAGGATATCAAAGGGCATAACAGATTAGGAATTATGTATTCTATTAATGGCGAGAGGCAAATTGAAGAACGGGTTCTGGAAAATTTTGAAGGTTACCAAAAATCTTCTCCCGTCAGGATAGGAAATGATGCATACGGTCAATTGCAATTGGACATTTATGGGGAATTATTAGATTCGGTCTACCTCTATAATAAATATGGCGAGCCTATTTCCTACGATTTCTGGAAAGATCTTGAAAAGCAAATTGATTGGCTCTGTGATAATTGGAATCAACCGGATGAGGGTATTTGGGAGGTTAGAGGAGGGAGAAAAAATTTCCTTTATTCTCGTTTATTGTGCTGGGTGTCGTTTGATAGAGCCATAAAAATTAGTGAGGCACGTTCATTCCCATTGAATAGTAAATGGAGGGTAGAACGTGATAAAATCTACAATAGCGTTTTCTCAGAATATTGGAATGAAGAAAAACAGTCGTTTATGCAATTTCCTGGATCTGAAACGGTCGACGCTTCTACATTATTGATGCCGCTCGTTCGTTTCATTAGTCCCAAAGATCCACGCTGGCTCTCAACTATGAAGAGAATTGAAAAAGAGCTGGTTTCAGACTCTTTAGTATATCGCTACCGGCCGGAAGTTGCCGCTCCAGATGGCTTTGTTAGCCATGAAGGAACATTTTCAATGTGTTCATTTTGGTATGTCGAATGTCTTTCTCGTGCGGGCCAATTGGAGAAAGCAAGGTTTTACTTTGAAAAAATGTTAGGATATGGTAATCACTTGGGTTTATATGCTGAACAATTAGGTTTTCAAGGGGAACATTTAGGTAATTTTCCACAAGCTTTTACCCATTTAGGTTTAATAAGCGCTGCCTATAATCTGAATCATCAATTAAACGATAGTCGTAATAAAAACGTTAATTTCTAAAGTATGAAAGCAATATCATTAGTGCCGGGAACCTCAAACATTTCGTTAAAAGATGTGACAGAACCGGTAATCCAATATCCGGATGAAATAAAGATGAAAGTTTTACAAGTTGGAATCTGCGGTACAGACAGAGATGAAGCTACAGGCGGAAGGGCTAAAGCGCCAGCCCGCAAACCTGAATTAATTATCGGCCATGAAATGTTTGGCCGGGTTGTAGCAGTTGGAAACGATGTAAAATCCGTACAGGTAGGTGAATATGGAATATTTACAGTTCGACGAGGCTGCGGGAAATGCATCGCCTGCAATAATAACCGCAGCGATATGTGCTTTACTGGAGAATACACAGAAAGGGGTATTAAAGGTGCGGATGGGTTTCAATCTGAGTTTGTTATAGATAAAGATCAGTACTTTATAAAAATACCTGATGAGATTAAAGACATTGGAGTATTAACTGAACCGATGTCTATCGCAGCTAAAGCAATAGATGAAGCGTTAATTATCCAACAGGCCAGATTTAAGAATTTCGGCAGTTCTGAAAATTGGCTCAATGGTAAAAAGGCTTTGGTAGCTGGCATTGGCTCAATTGGTTTACTAGCAGCTTTTGCACTTCGTTTAAGGGGTGCGACTGTCTACGGAATGGATATAGTAGATGAAAACAGTCTGCGTCCGCAGCTTCTTAAAGAAATCGGCGGAAAATATATAAATGGCAATGAAGTAGATGTAAATAATTTAGATGAGAAGCTAGGCCAGGTTGATTTTATCTTTGAAGCTGCAGGTATTGGTAAGCTGCAGATACAATTGATAGATGCCTTAGGTATTAATGGGATTTATATAGCTACCGGTATTCCCGAAGGTACAAGACCGGTAACCGTGAACGGCGCAGACCTGATGCGTCAATTGGTGCTAAAGAACCAAGTCGTCCTAGGCAGTGTCAATGCAAGCATTGACCATTACAAACTAGCGGTTGCAGACCTCGAAGGTTGCAAAAAAAGATGGCCAGAAGCTACTGATCAGCTGATAACTGAACGCATTCCGTATACTGACTTTAAACAAGCTCTCCATGATCATAAAACCGATGAAATAAAAGTCGTTATTGAATGGGCACAACAAATATGACTTCATAAAGGTAAATTGCGATGTAATTGGACTGGATTTATACAGCGCTATTTTCTAAAAACATCGTTTTAATAAAATCCACCTCACCGGTCTCCACATTATAAAAAGCCCCTAAAACGCCTATCTCTCCTTTTTCATACATGTCATGAAGCACCTCACTTTTATCCAAAATTCCTGCTATCGTATGTTCTACGTGCCGAGACGCTACGAGATTAATTCCCTCGATGGACGCTAAATCAGTGTCGGCATGGTGTTCTTTTACGTATTCAATTGAAGGACTTACTTTCTCAAGAAGATTTGTCAAATGTCCCAATTTGGTTTCTTTACAGGCGCCAGTGATGGCCCCGCATTTGGAATGTCCTAATACTACGATCAGTTTAGAACCAGCAAGCTTACAAGCGAATTCCATTGAACCTATAACATCCTCGCTAATCACATTCCCGGCGATACGTACACTAAATATATCACCAAGACCCTGATCAAAAATAAGTTCTGCCGAGGTCCGACTATCAATGCAACTTAAAATAACAGCAAAGGGAAATTGGCCATTCTTCGTTTCGTTTACTTGTTCGAGCAAATTACGGTTGGCTTTTAAGTTATTTACAAACCGTTGATTCCCTTCTTTTAAAAATGACAATGCCAATGAAGGTGTTATTGATCTTTGATCTTCTATGTTATGTAATCTCATGATATTGTATTGTTTTTTTTACAAAGGTAGAAATCATTCTAAGAAATATGAATAGTTACTAACAAGGCTTGGAGAAATAAGAGGAACACCGCATTGATTCCTATTCTGTTACGCCACGAAGGAAAAATTATATGCAACCAGATCCATCTGGTGCTATCGTAAGAATCTGAATCCTGAATCAACCTGCTTAAATCAATGACTTTTCAATATCCTTAGGCGTTATAATCTCCATTCCGTTTAATGTATATACTAATAACTATGAATAGTTTCTGCAATGAAATAGTTATAAATATAAAACTTTTCCACAATTATAAATTTATAATACATTGTTAATCAGATACATAATATAAATTGTTTGTAATGTTTATAACATTCAGTTAATTTACACCTAACACAAAGCAACATTTTAACTTATATTTGTGATGTTTCAATTATATGATTATAGACCTCCAAGCCTATATCAATCAAATGAAGCTGATCCTGAAGACAAAAAAGATTGGATAGTACGACAAACCTATCGGTAGTTAATGCTAAGTAAAGCTATCCTCGTCAATTCTTAGTAATTTAAAAACAGAAAGGAGGTCTAAATACTATGAATGAAACCATTATCGAAAAAGATGGTAAGCGTTACAAAGTAGTCTTTTCTAAATATACAACTAGAAACGGCAAACGAGTTTACCATCCAAAAGGTAAAGTATACCGTTTCTTAGTTGAAATTAAGTAGACTAACGGTGCGTTGATTATCTGGTTTAAGTTTCCAAGCAGAACCAGGTAAGCATCTACTAGAACTGATTAGGAGTTTGTCGACCTAATCAGTTTTTTTATGAAATTAAAGAGCTTGTATTTTAGTTATATAGAAGCCGTCATCCAAAGGAAAATATTGTTCAATCTGGATTCTTACCCCAATCAATAAATCATAAATTTTATTTGTTCCTTTTACTTCCATAGTATTCTCGTTGAAGTAACAAGGAATACCGTAAATTTTTGCAAGGTGTGTGAATTCAATTATATTTTCTTTCATCATTGCTCTCGGAAAACAATATAAATTTTTAATTTATTTAAATTTTAAATCATTAAAGACTCATAGAAACAACATACTCTATTCATGATTGTTTCACGCTTGCTTAAGTGTTTTGCGTCATCAAATTAACGATGTTTATTTTGATTTCCAAAATATTTATTGGAATATATTTGCAATTAAATTATAAATTAAATTTTATATAGATAGTAACATATTTACTATCAATTACTTATCTATTTAATTTACAAGTTTTCGACTGTCCTTTCTGATTGTGAAACTTTTTTCTATCTTTGCCGCCCGCTAATATAAAAACAGCACATTAAATACCCTCGATTAATTTAGGAAATGTCGTGATTAAAATATGGTTTTTTACCTCTATATTTTGGCTATACACCCTACCCTCATCATCTTGAAATTCAATTACAAACAATATTTGATCTTCATATTCGAGTGAAAAGATCTCAGGCAATGTAGCTGGAGAATAATGTAACTCCCAAATATCAACTCGTTGTATTTCTTTATTTATAAGATCCATTTCTCTGATTACAGCTCGACAATTAAAATTAAATGGTGTAGTATTTGTTAGAAAAAACTGATATTCATCAATAGTCTCCCATTGCCTTTATATTTTTCATGCTTTATCTTAAAACAAGGTCTTATTTCCCTCCTTGCCTTTTCTGAATTCTGCTGATTAATAATTCTCTGTTGCTCTTTATTAATTCCCATTTGTTCCAGCAATGTCCAGATAAGTGCACCGGCAGATACCAGCGTGATTACAACCATTGCCCAATCGGCACAAGTTCCTGAAATAGATGAGGGAGAATGAAAGAAAAAATTAAAATTCATATATAATTAATTTGACCTGATCATCCCTTTTTTAAATAATGGATAGCCACAATATAGATTATTTTGCGCTTATTATCTTTAATTATAAATGACATCAATATCATTCCAAAAAATAACAGGATTACTATTGCGAAGTATGCAATAAATTTAATTGTAGTTTCATCTAAACTTAAAATCTTATAATTACTCTTCATAAGATTTAATCCTTCCAAATCAGCATTAAAAGAAGTAATATATAATATACTCATTAAAATACAAAAGTTAAGAAAGAAAAACAAGGTCACATAATGATATATAGTTTTTAAAGTATAGACTACAAATTTCTGATAGTCGTTTTTCAAGAGCGCTATCAATTCATTATCCTTATTTTTTCTAATCTCGACTGATTTTGCATAGCTTGTGTAAGCATGTTTATAATATTTAGATATTTTTTGTTTAATAAAGTCTTTTAAAATATCTAATACTAATGCACCAATTAAAGCGGTAATCCACCATTTAATTGATAGCACAGAGTCTACGAATTCTTCCATGAAATTTAGGTTTATATTGAATACAAATTTAGATTTAAAATTCAAATTAAAAAGCTCCACCATTACGATGAGACTTCTACTAATATAAACCAATACATGCCGTCTTTTCTGCTGTCACTATTTTTTACACTTGAACTATCTGTTGATATTGTTTTATCAACGCGCAACCTCACCAGCTTTGGCATCTGATACCTGAATACTCGCGCCATTACGTTGCTTGCTTTCGCAAACAGAGCAAATGGTTGCGGATGCTGGACTCGAACCAGCGACCTTGAGCTTATGAGGCTTACGAGCTAACCAACTGCTCCAATCCGCGATATATGTAGTCTTTCCTACTGTCAGTCTTTGATATTCATTACGGCAATGATACTTAGGATGCGACCGCTTGATAAAATGTTGAGATGCAGACTTGTATTAAAACTTGTATTAGACTTGCTTTACTTGACAGAACACTTACAGAACATTTCTAGCGCTAGGTCTGCGCTTTTTAGGCTGTTGTAGCGCAGACATAGCTATTAGATCCCTGTCTTTACATTCATTAATCTAATACGATGTAGGAATATGTTATGTCTAAAGCCAAATCTGCTATTTTCTCCATAAAATAAATTACCAGCTCTTGCATTTATGCAATTTATATTTAACTTTGAAAATAAAAGTACTTTCAAATGAAGGAAAAGGATTACATTCGAGACATTGCCGAGATACACTCCATGATGGAGCGATCTTCAAAATTCCTTTCGCTCTCAGGCTGGGCAGGTGTACTGGCAGGCATTTATGCCTTGTCTGGTGCTTATATCGCATATATGCTGTTCCATTTTAATCCTGTTCAAATAGCATACAGCAATCCCGAATTGCCTGCCAACTTATCAAAAGTCGTAATATTAGCTATCATAATTTTAACCTTGACTATAGGCTCAGCCATTTTACTTTCCAGTAAAAAAGCTAATAAAAGAGGTGAAAATCTCTGGAATCCTACTTCTAAGCATCTTTTAATAAGCATGGCAGTTCCGCTTATTTCAGGCGGCATTTTGATTTTGATTTTAATCTCTCAAGGATTAATTGGTTTGATTGCTCCGTTTACTTTAATATTCTACGGACTTGCACTATACAATGCTGGTAGATATACATATGGAGATTTGAAAATCTTGGGCCTTATCGAGATAGGTTTAGGAGTAATTAGCTCATATTATGTAGAATATGGCTTAATATTATGGGCAGTCGGGTTTGGAATTATGCATATCATTTATGGTATCCATTTGTATTATAAGTACGAAAAGTGAAAATATCAATTACGGGTTTAAATAAAGCGTTTGAAAGCAGAATCAAGCTCGGCATTATGTCAGCATTGGCTGTTAACAATATGCTTGATTTCAACTTACTAAAGGAATACCTTGATGTAACAGATGGCAATTTAGCCAGCCATATCAAGGCTTTGGAAAAAGAAGGCTTTATTGATATTGAAAAGTCTTTTATTGACCGAAAACCAAACACTAAATATTTTATGACTAAGAAAGGTAAGCAAGCCTTTGATAATCATCTTAAAGCATTACAAGAATTGATAGAATTACAAAAATAACAACAATAATCAAAAAAATTTACCCAACAACTTTGAATTACAAAGTTCTTTTAAAAGCATTAAAATGGAAAATCAAAACAGCACAGACTCAATAAAGGATAACATCCTCGCTCATGAAATCAATGAAGTTAACATTGCTACAAAAAGAGAGTTAATATTTATAATAATTGCTTCTCTCCTGGCCGGACTTATCGCAAAGCTGCCAGCATTTTTATCCATCAACGAAGATTTTTTCTTTCCCAGAAACATTGGTTTCATAGTTCTTCCACTCATAACCCTTTACTTTGCCTGGAAAAATAAATTATCAGCAAATAAAATCGCTTTTCTTAGTTGCGTTACGCTCGCAAGTGTATTATTTATTAACTCGCTTCCAGATGTCAAGGAGAGCGATACCTTAATTTTATCCTGCATTCATTTACCACTATTCTTATGGTCAATGCTCGGTTTCACATTCGTTGGTGAGAACAGGAATAACGAAGAAAAGCGCCTCAGCTTTTTAAAATACAATGGAGATTTAGTTGTTATGACTGCTCTCATCCTCATAGCTGGTGCAATCATGACGGGCATTACCATTAACCTTTTCTTATTAATTGGTTATAATATTGAAGATTTTTACTTCAACTATATTGGCATATTCGGACTTTCGGCTGCACCAATTATAGGGACCTACCTTACCCAAACTAATCCAGAATTAGTAGGTAAAGTGTCTCCAGTTATTGCTAAAATATTCAGTCCCTTAGTAACTATCATGTTGGTTGTTTATCTTATAGCAATAGTTTATTCTGGTAAAGACCCTTATAATGACCGCGAGTCTTTACTGATTTTTAATGGCCTCTTAATCGGTGTGATCGCTCTTATTTTTTTTTCTATCGCTGAAACATCCAATACAACGAAAAGCTATATGGAAATCATGATTCTCTTTCTACTATCTATTGTAACCATAGTAGTAAATGGTGTAGCACTTTCTGCCATTTTATTTCGTATCTCAGAATGGGGATTCACGCCAAATAGAACTGCAGTTCTGGGTAGTAATGTTTTATTTTTAATAAATTTACTATTAATAACCATACGGCTTTTAAGAGTACTTTCAAAAAAAGATGATTTGGCTAAAGTTGGAAAAACCATTGCCCTCTATCTACCAATTTATATCATATGGTCAATAATAGTGACATTTCTTTTCCCATTAATATTCGGATTTAAATAAAAGAATAGGTAGGCTAAATTTCCTCATCGTCCATGTCTCGAACGCTCGGATCTTTTTCATCTTCCATCGCTGACCCGCCAGTACTCTCTTCAATATCTAAATCGCTATAATCTATCTCCTTATTCTCTTGCTCGTCTTGTGTAGCAGGAGAATTCTTTTTTGGTGTTCTATTTAAATCATCAGTATTAGGTCGATTTTCTTGATTTTCCATGATCATATAATTAATTTATTAAATAACATAGAGCCATAGCTTTTGTTTTTTACATGGCAAGACATTAAACGATCCGCTTTCTATCAATCGCTTTAACCCATTCAGTATTCTTACAATACTCACAAGTCGTTATATCAGCGTGTTGGAGCATTTGAGTGTATCCGCATCGTGCACATGCGTATAACCCTTTCTGCTCTATTTTCTGGCTTTTTTTATTATAATCATCTGGCAAAACGGGTAATCCAGCCTTTACTTCATCATCAGCTTGATAAAATATACTTAACTTACCTGTATCTTCTAATATCACATAACGAAGTTGTCCGAGATGTTCTATACTCTGACTTCTAAGTTCTCCAAAAAACTCATCGGCTCCCATTTCGCTACCACCAATTTCATTCACACACATCCTTCCATCTCTTAAAAGATATAAAGGTTCACCTTCCAACAGTTTTTCAATTTTTTCACTCTTTGCAATAAAAAATATTATTAATCGATAAGCTATAAGGACAACCACGAATACAGCAAGCGCATGAAAAAGACCCACATCTTCATAAAACATTGAATCGCCTGCTGCAGAACCCAATGTAATAATCATTACCATTTCAAAAATCGAAAGTTGCTGAACTCCTCTCTTCCCAGTTAAGCGCAAAATAAGAACAACAGCCAAAAACATAAGAGGTGTCCTTATCAATATTTCAATGAAAAAACTATAAGGATGATCACTAAAAAATATTCTATGCCAGTCCATTTCCATACATGCAGCTATTGTTTTCTACTTAGAGTCTAAACCTTAAAGATATACTTTGATAAGCGGAAAATCAATCCTAAAGGGAGAAATTTGTATGTTTGTAGGTATTTTAACAAATTTTGATGTTTATTTATGACCAAGCTATTAATCACTAAATTATCTTTTTTATTTCTATTATTAATTGGATCAAACCTTGCTTTCGGACAAAACTTTACCATTCAGGGTAAGGTAGTTAATGAAAACAATATTGGTTTGGCCAATGTCACCATACAGATTCTTAATTCAAACCATAGCGGCCAAACCAATGAAAATGGATATTTTTCATTCAATAACATAGCTGAAGGCACGCATACAATCCGTTTTACTTCATTAGGATATGCTTCAGAGAACCGGACAATTTTAATCGACAAAAACATTAGCCTGAATGTAGAATTAACTCAAGTGAGTAATCGTTTAGACGAAGCAGTGGTAACGGCCTATAAACAAGAGAATGATCCGCAGGAACTGCCTTTAAGTTTGTCGGTATTTATTGAGAAAGATATTGAAGATCATCATATCTGGAATATCAAAGATATTACTGCTATGGTGCCAAACTTAAATAGCTCCAACCCAGGCGACAGTCGGAATGTTACCTCCATTCGTGGGATTACAACAACTTCATACAACCAGGCTATTACAACTTATGTAGATGGAGTAAGTCAATTTAATTTGGATACCTATATACCCTATTTGCAAGATGTAGAACGAATAGAAGTATTGAGAGGACCTCAAGGAACCTTATATGGACGAAATGCAATGGGAGGTGTGATCAATATCATCACTAAAAAACCTACAAATGAACAGTCGGTTTCTACTGAAATAAATTTAGGAAATCACGGACAGCAACGTTATTTATTAGGGTTGCGAACACCTTTGGTAAAAGACAAGTTGTTTTTTGGTGCGTCGGGTTTATTCAATAAACTTGATGGATTTTATACCAATGACTTCAATGAGTCTGATTACGATAAGCAACATACAACCTTTGGCAACTTTTTTCTGAAGTATTTACCAAATGAACATTGGACAATGACCTTAAACTACAAACAGGTAGCGAATAGGAACAATGGAGCTTATCCGCTGGTTTTCGGAAAGGAAGATGCATTAGACAATCCTTTTCACTTGAGTCAGAATGCTTTAACTGAAATGATCGACAATACACGCAATGCTTCGCTTTCACTTAATCATTATGGAAATAATATTAATTTCAGCTCACAAACCGCATATCAATCTAACCAACGTTATTATAAGGAACCAATCGATAGCGATTTTTCTCCGTATGATGCCTTGACGCTTATCAACAACTACGGAAAAGACTGGAATAATGTGAAAGTTTTCACGCAAGAACTTAAACTATCATCAGCTACTAACTCATTGGCTCCGCTAAGCTGGACAGGAGGTGCTTATTTATTTCATCAAGACAAGCCAGAGAAGCAAGGAATCCGTTCGGGAAATGACTCAGCACCTGAAGACGCAGGTACGACTTCAATCCTTAAAAATACAACTTTAAGTAATGGAGTCGCATTATTCGGGCAAGTAGGATATAAAATACTAAGCGACTTACAAGTTATAGCAGGAATCCGCTATGATTATGAGCATGTAAAACACAATGGAAGTGAAGAATTTGAGCTTGCAAATTCCGACATTCAAACCATTCAACCAAATGTATCAGGCTCTGCAAGTTTTCATGCATTTACACCTAATGTGAGCTTACGATACGATTTAGGGGAAGAAAGTAATATTTATGGTAGTTATAGCAGAGGTTTTAGAGCAGGTGGCCTATCTCCTATAGCATCAACTACTGATAACCAACCTGCATTACGAGCCTTCGACCCTGAATACAGTAATAACTTCGAAATCGGAAGCAAAAATGTATTCCTAGATCACAAGTTGCAAGTTAATATAGCAGCTTTCTATACCCGGATATACGATGCACAAGTTCCAACATTAATCCTTCCAGACGCAGTTACCTTAACTCAAAACACCGGAAAAATGAATAGCAAGGGCGTAGAATTAGAGGTAAATGCTAAAGCATTATCTAACTTGGATATCTTTGCCAATCTAGCTTACACACACGCTCGTTATACCGATCTCAATATCGGGCAAGAAGAAGGAAATGTACAACTAAAAGGAAATCGTCCTATTTATACACCTGACTGGACATCCATGTTAGGTGCTAAATACACCTATTCATTCGGGAAGGCGAAATCTCAAAGTATTATTGTAAACGCTTACGGGCAGTTCTTAGGACGTCAATATTTTGATTTAAACAATGCCATTGACCAAAAAGCTTATAGCTTGTTAAATGCGAATGTGGGCTATGAAAACCAAGGATACTCAATTACAGTTTGGGGACAAAATTTGGCAAATACTACTTACCTTGATTATGCCTATGATTTTGGAGCCGTCCATTTAGGCAATCCGGTAACTTATGGTGTTACCTTAAGAAAAACATTTAGAATCAAATAAGATAAAATCATTAACTTCATAAGATGTATAACCTTAAAATAATTACTTCTACTGTTCGTCCGGGTCGTAAAGGACCAATTGTAGCCGCTTGGATTACTGAATTAGCAAAGCAAAATGGAAGCTTCAATGTAGAACTATTAGATCTTGCGGAGATCAATCTGCCAATGATGAATGAACCCAATCATCCGGTATTAAAAAAATACGAGCATGAACATACTAAATGGTGGAGTGCTAAAATAGATGAAGCCGATGCATTTATCTTTGTGACGGCAGAATATGATTATAATTACCCGGCTCCATTAAGGAATGCGCTGGAATATCTTTCTCAAGAATGGGGCTACAAGCCAGCCGGCATTGTAAGCTATGGAGGTATTTCAGGAGGAACAAGAGCGACAAACAGTTTGAAGGCAGATCTTTCTACTTTTAAAATTGTTCCTTTAACGGAAGCTGTAAACTTTCCGTTTTTCCAACAAAATATAAACGATCAGAATGAATTTGAAGCGAATGAAGTTTCACACAAAGCCGCTGATAATATGTTAAAGCAATTGGTTCGATGGACAAAGGGCCTGAAATTAATTAAGGAAGACAAAGAATAAGGAACTAAAGAACTAATTCAGTAAAATTTAAAGACAAATGGAACTAGGCCTAATTACTTTTGCTGATATGCAACCAGAATCTGTTAGTGGAGGAGCAGTAAATGCACATCAACGGATTAAAGATTTACTGGAGGAGATTGAATTGGCAGACCAACTAGGCTTGGATGTATTTGGGATCGGTGAACATCATCGCCCCGATTATGCAGTTTCATCTCCGGCGATTATACTGGCTGCGGCAGCTAGCATTACAAAACGCATCAAACTTGCAAGTGCAGTAACTGTTCTTAGCTCCGATGATCCGGTTCGCGTATTCCAAGACTTTGCGACTGTCGACCTGCTATCAAGTGGACGTGCAGAAATTATTGCTGGTCGAGGTTCTTTTATTGAGTCTTTCCCCCTATTTGGCTATAATCTGAATGATTATGATGAGTTGTTTACAGAAAAATTAGATCTGTTATTAAAGATCAATAAGAATGAGGTGCTTTCCTGGAAAGGTAAACACCGACCATCCTTTGAAAATAAAGGAGTATATCCACGTCCTTATCAACAATCATTACCCATTTGGTTGGCTGCTGGTGGCACCCCTGCATCTGCTGTAAGGGCAGCTACGCTTGGTTTACCTTTAATATTGGCCATTATTGGTGGCATGCCTGAACAGTTTGTACCTTTTGTAAATCTTTACCGTGAAACTGCTAAAAAAGCCGGTCAAGATATATCAAAACTCCAAATGGGAATCAATAATCACGTGTATATAGGTGAAGATTCTCAGCAAGCAGGAGACGAATTCTATCCTTATTATGCAACAATGATGGATCGAGTTGGTCGCGATCGAGGCTGGCCTCCTCATACACGTCGGCAATTTGATAATTCCAGATCATCAAAAGGTGCTTTAATGGTTGGAAGTGTTCAGCAAGTCATTGATAAAATTCTCTACGAATATGAATTATTTGGCAATACACGCTTCATGGCACAAGCCAGTATCGGCAATTTTCCGCATAAACTGACCATGAAATCAATTGAATTATTTGGAACAAAAGTAGCTCCGGTAATTCGAAGAGAAGTTGGTTAATACAAGGGAGATAAGACTAAAAAATAATAAAAGAAAATAAAAAAATTATTTTCTTTTATTCCTACATTTAAAGTCGAATAACCAAAACCAATTAACCAAAATGAAAAAAAATTTTACGAACAAAAGAGACTTCTTAAAATTAGGAGTCTCCTTGCTGATGGTGTCTATGACTTATATGACATGCAGAACTCCTTATGCTCCGGGAGCTGACAAGTATAGCAAGATGGGACCTGCTTTAAATCTTCCTGAAGGTGCTGACCCTGAAGGACCAGATTGGAAAGGAATTGACTTAGCACCTAAAGCACCAGTACTTCCTTTATCACCTGCTGAGGAAGCAAAAAAATTCGTTCTCCAACCCGGTTACGCTATGGAACCCATCTTGACAGATCCGCAGATTGATCAACCTGCAGCTATCTCTTTTGATGGTAACGGACGAATGTTCGTTCTTGAACTTAGAAGCTACATGCTTGATGCAGATTCAAAAGATGAACTTGAGCCAACCAGCAGAATATCCAGATGGGAAGATAAAAATAACGATGGTGTATACGAAACGGGTACTGTGTTTGTAGACAATCTTGTATTTGCACGTTTTGTATTGCCTTATGGTAAAGATGCTATTCTTACTATGGAATCTAACGCAGACAATGTTTACAAATATACCGATACCGATGGTGACGGCGTGTCTGACAAAAAAGAACTCTTTACTACTAAGTACGGAAGATCGGGAAATGTTGAACATCAACAAGGTTTTATGTATTGGGGTATGGACAACTGGTTGTATAGCACCTACAATGCATTCCGCGTACGTTATGACGGATCAGCTCGTGAAAACACTGGTGCTAATGGCGCACAATGGGGTGTAACACAAGATAATGATGGAAAGATCTGGTTCCAGGGCGGAGCAAGTGGTGTTCCTTCTTACTTCCAGTTTCCGATTCATTATGGAAGATTTAATGTTCAAAATCAATTGGCGGAAGGTTTTACCGTCCCTTGGGGATCTCCTGTTTTAATCTCTGATATGCAAGGTGGTATGGACCAAATCAGAATGCCTGATGGTTCATTAAATAGTGTAACAGGTGGTGCAGGAAACGATGTATTCAGAGGTACTCGTTTACCGGAAGAATTGGTAGGACAATATTTCTATGGAGAACCGGTTGCCCGTATCGTTCGTCAGATCAATCCCGTAGTTACTGAAGGTGTTACTCAACTTCATAACGTCTTCCAGGATCAGAAACAAGAATTTATCCGGTCAACAGATCCTTTATTCCGCCCGGTTGATATGACCACAGCTCCTGATGGTACAATGTACATTACTGATATGTATCATGGTATCATTCAAGAAGGTCAATGGACTCCACCAGGAAGTTACTTACGTGCTAAAATTGAACAATATCAATTGGACAAAGCTGTAAACATGGGACGGATCTGGCGCTTGACCTACAAAGGAATGGACCGCGATAAAACACAGCCAAAAATGTTGGATGAAACAGCCGCTCAATTGGTTACTCACCTAGACAATCCAAATGGATGGTGGAGAGATATGGCGCAGCAATTGATTATCTTAAAAGGTGATAAATCTATTGTTCCAACTTTGGAAACAATGGCTCGCAGCGACAAAAACTTGTTGGCTCGTTTCCATGCAATATGGACATTAGAAGGATTGGGTGCTCTGAAACCTGATCTGCTTCGCGAACTGATGAGAGAATCAAACCCTCGTTTACAGATTCATGCAATCCGTGCCAGTGAGTCCTTATACAAAAATGGTGATCATTCATTCGAAAATGAATATAAAGCTTTCGCTAAAAATTCAAATACAGATCTTGCTCTTCAAGCAATCATGACTTTGAATACACTTGAAGTGCCAGATGCAGAAGTAGCTATCAAAGCAGTAGTTGATGCTAATAAAGCAACAGGAATTCAATTAATTGGTGATCAAATATTGAACCCACCAGCTAGTCGTAATGCTAATGCAATGGCAGCATTTACGGCTTCTGAACAAGAATCAATGAAACGTGGAGCTGTTATCTTTAACGAATTATGCTCTGAATGTCACGGCGATAACGGTAAGGGAACTATTGTTAGTCCGGGAGTTTTGATGGCACCATCATTTGTTGGAAACCCTCGTATACAGGGAAATCATGATTATGCACTTAAAGTAATTTTAAAAGGATTGACCGGTTCTATTGAAGGAAAACATTATGCAGGAAGTGTTATGGTGCCAATGGCAGAAAACTCTGACGAATGGATTGCTGATATCATTTCTTATATCCGTAATAATTTTGACAATAACAGTTCTTTTATCACAAAAGAAGATGTTGCCGAAATGAGAACAAAGGTAGCTTCTCAACCAGCACTTTATAACTACGATGAACTGATTACAACCATACCAACTGTATTGTTGCCTGCTTCAAACTGGAATATTACTGCAAGCCATGCACAGCCCACTGTAATAGGTGGTAAGGCAACCCCAAGTTCTGCTTTCAATTTTGAAGGATGGACAACCGGTGTTAAACAAGCGCCAAACATGTGGTTTCAAGTAGAAATGCCAACAGAAACAACGTTAACAGGCATAGACTTTGAATCTCCGGCAACAAGAATCCGCGGAACTGCACCAGCGATGGGCGCTGCAGGAGCGGCTCCTGCTCAACCTACATTCACAACTCTTGAAACCTCTCCTCATAAATACATTGTACAGGTATCTACTGATGGAAAAACATGGTCTCAAGTAGCTGCAGGAGAAGGAAAGAGAAAAACATCTATATCCTTTAATCCGGTTAAAGCAAAGTTTGTAAAAATAACTCAAACCGGAACTTCAGATGATGATGGTCCTTGGAAGATGTTGGGTATGAAGTTCTATCAGGCTGGGAAGACTGAATTAGCTTCTAAATAGTAATTAACAAAATATGCTATTAAACACGGAGTCCGGCTCAATTATGAGCCGGACTCCGTGTTTAATAGCTGTAAAATTTATATAGGATACTTAAGCTTCGCAACTTACACAGGTAACCATATTGGCAATAAACTCTTTCGATACGCTCTGGCTTCTTTGATAATAAAGTGTCTTAACACCCAGCTTCCATGCTTCAATCATCAGCATGTTTACATCCTTGATAGGAAGATTGGAAGGGATATTCAGGTTTAAACTTTGAGCTTGGTCGATGTACTTTTGACGGATAGATGCTTGTTGTATAATCTCGAGCTGGCTTATTTCCTTAAATGTTTTGAATACAGCTTTTTCTTCTGCAGACAGCTCTGGTAAATGTTGTACACTGCCATGATTAAGCATAATACTACGCCAGATATCTTCATTGTCCAGACCTTTTTCAATCAAAAGTTGCTTTAGGTATTTATTCTTACGCATAAAGTTTCCTTTAGATAAGCCTGCTTTGTAATAATTACTGCTAAATGGTTCAATACCAGGTGAGGTTTGACCAAGGATTGCAGAAGAAGAAGTAGTAGGCGCAATTGCCATTAAAGTTGTATTTCTTCTTCCATAATTTTTTAAAATCTCTGGTTCTCCATAAATACTTGCCAATTCAACACTCGCTTTGTCTGCTTTCTCACTAATATCTTTAAAGATGATGGTGGTCAGAGTTTTAGCCTCCATACCTTCAAAGGGGATCTTATTCTTTTGCAAATAAGAATGCCAACCCATAACACCTAAGCCCAAAGCACGGTGTCTTTTTGCAAATCGATTAGCAGAAGCCAGATAATAGTTATCTTCAGTTTTAGCAATGAATTCCTGAAGTACTGCATCTAGAAAATAGATGGCAAGCTTTACAGCTCCGGTGTCCTTCCACTCGTCGTAAAGTTCTAAATTCATCGACGAAAGACAGCATATAAATGACTCATCGAAACTGGAAGGTAAGGCTATTTCAGAGCAGAGATTACTTGAATGAATCTTTAGGTTTTTATCTTTATAGACCTGGGGCTTGTTCCGATTAATATTGTCTGTGAAAAAGATGTAGGGCAAACCCTTTTGCTGACGGCTTTCTAATACCTTGGCCCATACGACTCTTTTTTCAGTATCACCGTCAATCATTTCCTGCATCCAATAATCAGAGACACAGACACCATTAAATAGGTTTTGTATCGGGTTTCCTATATTTTTGATCTCTAAGAATTCTTTAATATCCGGATGATCGATATCAAGATATGCAGCAAATGCACCCCGACGAACTCCTCCTTGAGATATTGTATCCATCGCAGTATCAAATAGTTTCATGAAGCTTACCGCACCGCTACTCTTTCCATTATCCGTTACTGCACTCCCCCGCTCTCTTAAATGGCCAAAATAACCCGAGGTACCTCCCCCTATTTTAGTTTGCATAATTACTTCTCCTAGTTTATGAGTGATGCCCTCAATATGATCAGGAACATACACATTAAAACAGGATATTGGCAAACCTCTTTCTGTTCCCATATTTGCCCAGATGGGAGAGCTTAAACTCATCCATCCTTTTTCTATCATTTCGATAAAAGCTTCAGCTAATTCTGGTTTATACAAACGCTTTGCAGCAGCCGTGGCTATTCTTTCAATAGCAGTTTTTGTTGTTTCTCCTTTCAACAAATATCCTCTATTGAGCACTTGTTGACTTTCTTCATTCAACCACCAAAGTCTTTCCATTGTATCTTAATTATTTAAGAGTTAAAACAAATCATTCGCTGTAATACTTTTATCATGTTTGGTATAGTCTACCGGTCGCTTTGCAAAAAAATCGTCCATACTATTTGCAAAAACCTCTTCCTCAAACCATACCATGGGATGATAATCACTCTCAGAAACGTTAAATATTTTTTGCATTCCGATTTTAAACAAGCTATCATCTACCCTATATTTCATAAAATTGAGGAGGTTTTTTTTGCTGACAATATCGATTTCACCTTGTTCAAAAATCCAGTCAAGTATTTCCGATTCTACCTGAATAGAATGAAGAACGATCTCTGAAATTCTTTTTTTAGTAGTTTCATCAAAGAACTCAGGAAACTCTTCTTTTATCTTATTTACAATATACATTCCGGCATTTGCATGAACCTGCTCATCGACAGAGGTCCAAGCGATGATATTACTGATGTTTTTCATCACTCCTTTAAACCGAGTAAACGAAAGTATGATAGCGAATTGGCTAAAAAGGGAAACATTTTCTATCAGCATGGCAAATAGAACCAGCGAGAAAAGATATTCTTTCTCATTTTCTGATTTACTATAAACTAAAGCATCTGAGAGATAAGCGATTCGTTTTTCTATAACAGGCACATTAATTAACTGCGAAAATTCATTGTTGTAACCCAATACATCTAATAGTCGGGAATATGCTTCAGAATGACGGAACTCACACTCAGCAAAAGTACTTCCTAAACCATTAAATTCTGGTTTTGGTATGTGTGTATATAGGTTACCCCAGAAAGATTTTACTGAGACCTCAATCTGCGCAATTGCAAGCAAACTTCTTTTAATAACTTCCTTTTCATTAGCACTCAAATGAGAATGGAAATCTTGTACATCTGCTGTAAAATCTACTTCTGAATGAACCCAGTAAGATTTATTAATTGCCTCTGTAAAACTTAAAATTTCAGGATATTCAAAGGGCTTGTAGTTTATCCTTTTGTCGAAAATGCTCATATTAATAACTTTTTAATTTTTTAAAAACTAAAAGCTAAAAAAGTAATATGTACAAACGGATTAGCGAAAAACAGGGAATTAATACCCTTGGATTCATTCGGACATTTACTTTTCTTGCGAAAGCAAAGTCAAGCGGATAAGGAAGGTAGTCTGGCTTGAGAGTTAATCTCTATTTACAGTTGCGCAACAGCTCGTGAATTTCACACGATTCCCCTTTTTTTATTACTTGGTGCAATACCTTATTGCTATGATTTTACATGACAAAACTATTGTTTTAAAAATCGAATGCAATATTTACCTAAGAAGTATTTATCAACAATTGCAAACTTATTAACGTATGCTACTGGGAAAGCTTGTGCATCACTATGTATTGTGTTGAAAAATAGGTTAATAATCGTTCAATAGATTCTTAAATAACTTTAAAATCTGTTTTGCATAGCTCTCTTGTATGCTAAAAGAATCATTATTTTTTGCTTCTACAAAACCTTTTAAAATAATCTCCTGATCTTTTGCTACTGCGTAATAAGCATAGGGGTTTTTGAACTCGTGATTAGGAATGGGTTGAGTAAAACCAGTAATAGCGATGGCATAATTACTTAAAAAAAGCTTATTTGAACCTAAAGCCATTTGACAGGCTACTGAAAAATTAACAAACTCATTCTCTTCTCCATAAATTGGCTCGACATCAAGTATCCTTGTTTTTTGTCCTCCTTGATAAACCGTAATGCCACCTTGAAAAAACAAGGTAGCACCTTCTGCTAAAGAAAAGGCAGTTTGTAAACAGCCGGATGTCACACTTTCAGCAACAGATAAAGTCGACCTAGATTTAATCAAAAAAGAGGCAATCTGTTGCAAATCATCTTTATCATAAAGAGATTTCTCCGCACTTTTCTTATCCATTAACTACTTCTCCTCCATTTGGATGAATAATCTGACCGGTCATGTAACTAGCATCGTCAGATGCTAAAAACACATAAGAAGGGGCAACTTCATTGGGTTGACCAGGACGGCCCATTGGGACATCTTTGCCAAATTCAGCAACTTTCTTTTTACTGAAACTCGCTGGAATTAAAGGCGTCCATATGGGTCCCGGGGCTACTCCATTTACTCGTATATTTTTCTTTGCAAGATTATTAGCAAGCGAACGTGTAAATCCTACAATCGCCCCTTTAGTAGATGCATAATCAATTAAATGTTCACTACCACGATAAGCTGTAACAGAAGTAGTATTAATAATTGACGCTCCTTCTTTCAAATAAGGTAAAGCTGCTCTTGTTAAATAGAAATATGCAAAAATATTAGTTTGAAATGTCTTTTGAAGTTGCTCGTTGCTGATATCTAATAGAGATTTTTGAGGATATTGAACAGCTGCATTATTAACAAGAATATCTAATTTCCCAAATGAATCAATCGTTTTTGCTACAATTGCATCACAGTGTTTATCATCTCTTACATCTCCTGCAATTAATAAACAATTGCCACCTGCCTCTTTTATTAACTTTTCTGTTTCTTTCGCATCCTTCTCTTCATCTAAATATGTAATACAAACCTGTGCTCCCTCTCTTACAAAAGCTAGTGCAACTGCTCTTCCGATCCCACTATCCCCACCAGAGATAATAGCTACTTTGCTTTCCAATTTCTTCGCCTGTGCATTATCTGCTTTAGATTCAGGTTGAGGATCCATTTTAAACTGATCGCCCGGTTGCTTATCTTGCTTTTGAGCCTTCGGTGCTTTATCTTTCGTTTCTTTCATAAATAGGGTTGTTTATTCAATAAAATAACACATCGCCGGATTGCTTGTTTTAATAATATTTATAAATTTATCTCACTTTGTGGGTCTATTTAGTATCAACTATGAAGCTGCTTTGGTAGATAGGATATCTTATAAAAAGTAAAAAAATATGTAAGTTTGCATCTAACAACATTATTAAGAAATCTTTATACGTTAATATCAAAGCATGAATTACGACATTATTGTTATAGGAAGCGGCCCTGGAGGCTATGTTGCTGCAATCAGAGCTTCTCAATTAGGCTTCAAAACAGCTATTATAGAACGTGAATCACTTGGTGGAATATGTCTCAACTGGGGTTGTATCCCTACAAAAGCATTATTAAAAAGTGCTCAGGTGTTTGAATATCTTAACCATGCTGAAGACTATGGAATTAAAGTAAATGGTGGAGAAGCGGATTTTCCGGCTATTGTGAAAAGAAGCCGCGGAGTGGCAGATGGGATGAGCAAGGGTATTCAATTCTTAATGAAAAAAAATAAGATTGACGTTATTTTAGGAACAGCTAGTATCAAAAAAGGCGGTAAAATTACCGTTAAAGATGCCGATGGCTCTACTAAAGAATATTCAGCTAAACACACTATTTTAGCTACTGGTGCTCGTTCTCGTGAACTTCCGAATTTGAAACAAGATGGTAAAAACATCATTGGTTACCGTCAGGCTATGAGCCTTGAGAAACAACCTGAATCTATAGTAGTTGTAGGTTCTGGTGCTATTGGTGTTGAGTTCGCTTATTTCTATAATGCCATTGGAACTAAGGTTACCATTGTTGAATTCTTAGATAGAATTGTTCCTGTTGAAGACGAAGAAGTTTCAAAACAACTGGAAAGAAGTTTAAAGAAAGCAGGAATAACTGTATTAACCAGCTCAGAAGTTACAGCTGTAACGAATTCAGGTTCGGTTAATAAAGTTTCTATTAAAAGTGCAAAAGGAACACAAGATTTAGAAGCTAGTATCGTACTTTCTGCTGTTGGAATCACTCCGAATATTGAAAACATAGGCCTTGAGGAAGTAGGTGTTAAAACTGAAAGAGGACATGTTGTTGTTGATGATTTTTACAAAACAAACATTGAAGGTGTATATGCTATCGGTGATATCGTAAAAGGACAAGCTTTAGCCCATGTTGCATCTGCTGAAGGAATTACCTGTGTAGAAAAGATTGCGGGCATGGATGTACAAGCGATTGACTATGGTAATATACCTGGTTGTACCTACTGTACACCAGAGATTGCTTCGGTAGGTTTAACTGAAAAAGCTGCTAAAGAAGCTGGTTACGAATTAAAAATCGGTAAGTTTCCATTCTCAGCTTCAGGTAAAGCGAGTGCTGCTGGTGCCAAAGATGGTTTTATAAAGATGATATACGATGCCAAATATGGTGAGCTTTTAGGAGCACACATGATTGGAGCCAATGTTACAGAAATGATAGCAGAAATAGTAGTTGCCCGTAAATTAGAAACTACCGGACATGAAATATTAAAAGCTATCCACCCTCACCCAACAATGAGTGAAGCTATCATGGAAGCAACAGCTGATGCTTATGGTGAAGTGATTCACTTATAGAATGCATTAGTAACACATAATTCTTATCATAAAAAAAGCAGGTTGGATTTAACGTCTAACCTGCTTTTTTTATGATCTATTTATACCCTACATCTCCTTCTCTACTCCCAATCCAAATAAAGCAAAATCATATTTGACAGGATCTTTATAATCTAATTGTCGTAGATTTTGAGTGAGTTCAATAGCTGTTAGCCAATCAGTTTGTTTTCGTGATATCAAACCTAACTTTCGTGCAACACGATCTACGTGCACATCACAGGGGCATATTAATGATGCAGGAGATAGCTTGGTCCATATTCCAAAATCAACACCTTTATTATCCTTTCTAACCATCCATCGCAAAAACATATTCAAGCGTTTACATGTTGATTTTTGCTGAGGAGAACTTACATGTTTACGAGTTCTCAAAGGATAATCATCCAGACTAAAAAAATAGGATCGGAAGTGATTCAATGCATCTTCAATTACGACAGGTCCCCTCCGCAAATTCTGCAAAAGGCAAGCTGAGGAACTTAACTCTATACTCTCTTCTGTTTGGAAATCTAAATATTCTTCTCTAAACTCCGACTGCTTCACCTTGGGTATAAAGGCCTCTTCAAGGGAAGAATAATGGCTATAATGATGCTTAAAGAAGCTTACAAAATAGAGCAGATCCGTATCATTAAAAGTTCGATGTTTAAATCCCAACAAGGACTTTAAATCTTCTTCCTGATGATTGATAATATAATCGTATGGACTTCCATCCATACGCTCTATAAGGTCAGTACATTTATTTAAGATTGTCTTCCGCTGTCCCCATGCCAACATAGCAGCAAAGAAACCAATGATTTCAATATCTTCCTTTTTAGTGAAACGATGGGGTATACTAATAGGATCCGATTCAATAAAATCGGGCCTATTAAACTGGTCTACCTTATCATCCAAAAAAGTCTTTAAATCAAACATCGAAGTTCATTGCAGTTCTCTAAATTTCATCAACTCGTATCCAATCCATTCCTGCAGCTTCGGCTGCTTGAACGCCTGGTACACCATCTTCAAAGACTACACAGGCCTCCGGCTCTACTCCTAGAAGTTCAGCCGCTTTTAAGAAAGGATCAGCATAGGGTTTACCTTTGGGTGTTTCGCCTGCACATACCAAAACTTCAATATAAGGCAGAATGCCTAAAACGGTCAAGGTCTTTTGAACGGTACTTCTGCTACCACCAGATACTACAGCAATACGGACTTTACCAACGTGTGCCAATAAGTGATCTACAACAAAAGGCATGGGTTCTGTTTTTTCAATAAACTCATTTACAAATACGGTTGACTTTTCTTTCCCAAAGACTTTAGGGTCCAAATTTGCAGCATATCTTCTATTGATTTCTTCAGCTACTTTAACAGTTGGCCAGCCTGCCAATTCATCAACAATATCAGGATTCAAATCAATCCCATATTTAGAAGCAGCCTTCACATATGCTGCTTTATGCAAAAACATATTATTAGCTAAAGTTCCATCGCAGTCATATAAAAAGGCTTTGTATTTTCCTTCCGTCTTCTGTGTTAATACGGCTAACTTATCAATTGTATTTTCTATCATGTCTTTATTTTAAAATAACAAATATAGGCATTATTATCGGCATAGTAAGCTCAAATAACCCCATAGATTTTATCTATATCACTTTGTAATTATCTATTAATCAAATATTAATATCATTTATATATCGCGTTAGTTTATATAAATGTGTCTTGTGAATTAACTACCCAATATCCTTGTGCTGATCTAGATTTGGCAAAAATCCAGCAATCAATCCTAGCAATGGCAAGAAGGAGCAGATGTAATATACATAGGAGATACTCGTCAAATCGGCTAATTGTCCCAATAAGGCCGAACCGATGCCCCCCATTCCAAAAGCAAATCCAAAGAATAAACCTGATACCATCCCTATTTTACCTGGTAAAAGTTCTTGTGCATACACCAGAATCGCTGAAAATGCTGATGCAAGGACAAAACCGATAATTATCGAAAGAATGGTTGTCCAAAGTAAATCTGCATAAGGTAGTGCTAAAGCAAAGGGCGCCGCCCCTAATATAGATGCCCATATTACATACTTTCTTCCAATCCGATCTCCGATCGGGCCACCCATCATTGTTCCTGCTGCCACTGCAAACAAGAACATAAACAAATGTATCTGAGATCCTTGTACGGATAAACTAAATTTATCAATGAGGTAGAAGGTAAAGTAACTTGTAATGCTAGCCAAGTAAAAATACTTGGAGAATATTAATAGAAGAAGAATAATAACTGACCAAATGATTGTCTTTCTCGGGTAGGAGGATTTTTCAACTTCTATTTTATGTTTCTTTAAAACATGAGCTCGCAAAGCCTTTGGCTTATACCACCCTCCAATTCTATAAAGTACGATTATTGCAATTAAAGCAGCCAACGAGAAGTAAATTACGTTGAATTGGCCAAAGGGTGCAACAATAAGCGCTGCCAATAAAGGACCGAAAGAGCTACCGGCATTCCCTCCTACTTGAAAGATTGACTGTGCAAGCCCTCTCTTGCCTCCAGAAGCTGCATGAGCCATCCTAGAGGCCTCTGGATGGAAAACAGATGACCCTACCCCTATAAGACCCACAGAAAGAAGTACAACATGAAAACTACCGGCTATAGAAAGGATTACCAGACCTATTAAACTAAAGCCCATGCCAATAGGCAGGGCAAAGGGAAAAGGTCGTTTATCTGTAATAGTACCTACAAGTGGTTGAAGAATAGAAGACGACATCTGGAAAACCAGGGTTATTAAACCCACTTGTGAAAAGGTTAATGAAAAGGAATCTTTTACAAGTGGGTATATAGCAGGTATTAATGATTGAATAGTATCATTAAGCATATGAGAAAAGCTGATTGCAAACAGGATTGGATAGACTGTTTGTGATGCTTTCCTGGGAGATATTGGATCTGATTCCATGACATTATGCAGGATAGTTCAAAAGGTATGTCTTAAATTCTGAGAAACTGGTACCTAACAACTGCTTCTTCTGCTCTCCTTTTCTCAATTCATTGACTGATTCAGGAACTTTTATATTTTCACCAATTCCTTTAGGGAATACATCTGGAAATTTACAAGGATGAGCTGTAGAAAGAGCTACAAGTGCATAATCTCCTTGGTTTTTGGTACGGTAAGCTTGTCCGGCTAACCAGGCTATAGCCGTATGCGGACAAACAATATATTGATTTTTATAATAAACCTCTTCAATAGCAGCAGTTGTTTGTTTATCAGAATAGGTATCTGCCGTTAATTGCTTTTTAATCTTATCTGTATCTTGATCAAATAAATCCATTATCCGATCCCAATTACTTGGGTTTCCTACATCCATGGCGTTTGATAAAGTTGCAATAGCTGCACGAGTTTCATATGCTTGCCCACTTAAAAAGCGCGGAACAACATCATTGGCATTGGTTGCTGCAATAAAATGCTTAACAGGCAAACCCATTTTTGCGGCGAATAACCCAGCTGTTAGGTTACCAAAGTTCCCGCTAGGTACTGAGAAAACAACCTCTTTGATCCCTTTCTTTACTAATTGGCTATAAGCGTAGAAGTAGTAAAACGTCTGTGGAATAAGACGAGAAATGTTAATGGAATTGGCCGATGTTAAGTTAAGCTTTTCATTTAAGTCATCGTCATTAAACGCCTTTTTAACAAGAGCTTGACAATCATCAAAAGTTCCATCAATTTCTAAAGCATGAATATTCGAATCGTTGGTACACAATTGCAGTTCCTGGATAGCACTTACCTTCCCTTTAGGGAAAAGAATGGTCACTCTTGTATTTGGCACACCCGTGAAGCCCAGAGCAACTGCCCCACCTGTATCACCCGATGTTGCAACCAGAACATCCAATGTCTGCTTACTCTTTTCTGAGAAGTATGCCATAACCCGACTCATAAAGCGGGCACCAAAATCTTTAAAAGCTAATGAAGGACCCTGAAATAATTCAAGAATATAAGAACCATCTTTCAAAGCAAT
Source organism: Albibacterium sp. (assembly GCF_035514885.1). Lineage (NCBI taxonomy): Bacteria > Pseudomonadati > Bacteroidota > Sphingobacteriia > Sphingobacteriales > Sphingobacteriaceae > Albibacterium > Albibacterium sp. The sequence goes on from NZ_DATJCH010000022.1 coordinate 36,633, forward strand.
AAGGGGAGCATCGAAGTTTACGGTTTCTTCAATAATTCTTTTCAGATCTGCAGCTGGGATATCGTCTCCGATAATATTTTCAGCAACCTTAAATGCAATCTCAGAAAAGCTATATTGATCAATATTTTTTATAAACTCTACGTCAAGAGTTGGTATAGATTCAGGCATGTAAAGCCCTTTGTCTTTGGGCAAACTAGAAAATACAGCTTCACGAAAAGGAACAAATGACTGCTTGCTATTGGTACTATAAAATCGCATAACGAATATATATTAATGTAGAATATTAGATTTCTTTAGGTCCATTACTATTAATGGACGATACGTAAGTATTACACTCAATGTCATGAGCATTCAGATGTTTGCTGATTTTATGGCTGATTTCCTGTGCTAGTTCCCGATTGGTTGTAAAGGAGAATACCGAAGGGCCTGATCCCGAAATACCAAAACTAAGAGCTCCGGCAGACATTGCTATTTTTCGCATTTCATAAAACTCAGGAATAAGAATAGCACGGGTAGGTTCAATTAAAACATCTTCCATACTCCGGCCAATTAAGTCATAATCTTCCATGAAGAGTCCGCTTACCAAACCAGCAATATTTCCCCATTGCTGTACTGCATCTTTCAATAAAACCTTCTTTCTGATCATCTCACGTGCAGCCCTGGTAGGAACATCAACATGTGGAAATATAACAGAACAATACAGATTAGCTGGAACTGGTAAATGTATCACATCCAGTGGTTCATAACTCCTAACTAAAGTAAAACCTCCTAACAAAGAAGGGGCAACATTATCCGCATGCGGATAACCACAAGCTAACTCTTCACCCTTCATAGCCAGAGGTAAAAGTTCTCTTTGAGTTATCGGCTGACCCAATAATTGATTAATAGCATAAAGACCTGCCACAGTACTTGCAGCGCTTGATCCTAAACCGCTACCGATTGGCATATGTTTAAAAAGCTCAATCTCTACACCAATATCATCTCTCCCTATTAGGTTTAGATAATTCTGAACAGAAGCACTTACCGTATTCTTTTCTGCAGCCCAAGGCAAACGTCCATCATCTCCTTGAATATTAACAATCTTTACGCCCGCTTCTTCTGTTCTACGCATGATTACTTCATCACCCGGTTCCTCCAAGGCGAAACCCAGGATATCATAACCGCAAATTACATTTGCAACAGTAGCAGGTGCAAATACACGCACCTCATCTTTCAATTGTTTACCTACCTGCGGCAAAGCCTTACTTTCTACAGATTCCATTATTTATATCTTTATGAATTATGACCTACATTCACTAATTCTGCGAATACACCCGCAGCGGTAACCTCTGCCCCTGCCCCAGGACCTTTAACCACTAAAGGTCTATGAAAATAGCGTTCAGTGGTAAATGAGATTATATTATCGCTTCCAGACAATGTAAAAAACGGATGGTTACTGTCTACCAGAACCAGGCTAATATTAACTTTCCCGTTTTCTAGCTTGCCAATATAGCGAATAGCTTTATTCTCGGCAGCAGCTTTATCCTTCAATGCCTTAAAATGATCTTCTGACGCTTTTAATTCTGTATAAAAGTCATCTACAGACGATGCATTTATACAGTTTTGCGGTAGTATATTTTCCAATTGAATATCTTCAGGTTCTAAAATCAATCCTGAATCACGTGCCAAAATTAAGAACTTTCTCATAAAATCAGAACCTTTTAAATCATCACGTGGATCAGGCTCTGTAAAGCCTAATTCCTGTGCGGTTTTCACCACTTCATAAAAAGTTTTATCACCATGATAGTTATTGAAGATATAAGAAATTGTACCCGACAAGATAGCTTCAATATTAATGATCTGATCTCCACTCGTCATTAAATCTTTGAGGGTCCTTACAATAGGAAGTCCTGCGCCAACATTCGTTTCATAAAAGAAATCTACACCATGTTTACGTGCACATTCACGAAGAGAGCGATAGCGAGCATACTTACCTGAGTTTGCTAACTTATTACAAGTAACTAGTGAAATATTAGATTTAAAAACATCTTCATAAAAGTGTACTGGAGCTTCACTTGCGGTATTGTCAAGCAAAACACAGTTAGGGAGATTAAAGGCCTTCATCTTTGCTATAAAGTTTTCTAAATCAGCTTTTTCACCTTCCTCTTCTAAAGTTTTCTTCCAGGTATTCAAATCCATACCATCTTCATCGAAATACATTTTCCGACTATTGCTCATACCAATCATTTTCAATTCAATATCATTATTCTCTTGCAAGAACAGATGTTGCTTTTGAATTTGATTAAATAAGGTTGAACTGATATTTCCTGTCCCTAAACAAAACACATGTAATGTAGTTTTCAATACAGAGAAGAAAGCATCATGAACAGCATTCAGAGCTTTCGAAAGGTCATTATGAGATATAATTACAGAGATATTATATTCAGATGAACCCTGCGCAATTGCACGTACATTAATACCATTTCTTCCCATTGCGTAAAACAACTTACCCGATATGCCCGGAGTTTGCTTCATCTTTTCACCAACAATAGCAAGAACTGATAAATTTTCTTCAAGGTCAGGGACATTTATCTTCTCAGCAGCAATTTCCAATTCAAATTCACTCTCTATAATTCTTTTGGCCTGCAAAGCATCCTCCGGATGAACTGCAAAAGTTATACTATGTTCAGAAGACGACTGGGTAATTAAAATAACATTGATGCTATTCTGCGCCAATAGGGTAAATAACTTTCCACTAAAACCAGCTTTACCAATCATCCCACTTCCACTGAGGTTCAAGATGCTAACTCTGTCAATTGAAGAAATACCTTTAATTGGGAAAATAGAATGGCCACTATCACGCTGAATAACAGTTCCCGCAAATGCAGGATTAAACGAGTTCTTTATTATAATGGGGATATCTTTCAGAAAAGCAGGCATCATAGTAGGTGGGTATATCACCTTAGCACCAAAGTAGGATAACTCCATTGCTTCTGTATAAGAAAGGATAGGCAGTGAAAAAGCCTTCTTAACAATTCTCGGATCAGCAGTCAACATACCATCCACATCTGTCCAGATTTCTACTTGATCCGCATTCAATGCAGCACCAAAAATAGCAGCTGTATAATCACTTCCACCTCTTCCCAATGTAGTTATTTTACCTGCCGCATTGCATCCAATAAAGCCGGTTACAAAAAGCATCTTCCGAGGGTTATCCTCTACAAAAGATCTGATTAATTTTTCAGATTCAAATGTATTTACCTTTGCATTTCCAAAGCTGCTATCTGTTCTGATCAAATTGCACGCATCCACAACCATTGTTTCCGGAAAATATTGAGCAGCAACATGATTAACTAAAAGCACAGAACAACGTTCGCCATAACTTAAAATACGATCTTTCGTCTGCAGGCTCAACTCTTGCAAGGTAAATACCCCTTGTAATAGATCTTCAAGCTCATTTAAATAAATTTTGAGCTGTGTATAAACAGGATTCTGTCCCCGAACGGCTATTAGCTGCTTCACTACATTAAAATGCAAGTCTTCTAACGCCCTTAGGTCACTTGAAAAATTAATTCCAACCGCAGCACCCTCTGCCATTTTTGAAAGTAGGTTTGTTACTCCTTGCATAGCTGAAAGAACAATAATCGGTCTTTCTTCCAAACTATCAATATCCTTCAATATTTTCATTAAACGGCCAATACTTTCTACTGAACCGACAGAACTACCTCCAAATTTAAGTACTTTCATTATTTCTATATTACAAGTGTATTTGTTTTATCCTTTAATAATCTGTTTTAAACAAAAAAACGCCTCCCTGTGTAGAGGAAGGCGCTTCTGTTTATAGTATGCTTTATTACATCACAACATTATTGCCCCCTCGGTTATTTATGCCACCGGTGGTAATAATAATGGATGTGATAATTGAATTAAATCTCACGTTCTTTTTGTAAATTTTCTCAAAGTAACTGTATAATTTTTAAAATTGCAAGGAATAAGGCAAAAAAACTATCATATTAATTAATTATCAGTAAATAATCTGCGCTTCAAAAAATAAAATTTATATCGAATTAAATCGTAGAACAAAGTCAGAATCAAAAAAGAGGATGCAACAAGCAAGGTCTTCAATTCATAATATTTAAAAAGGAAGCCTCCAGCAATGCAACCAATAAAGAAGAATAAAATAATAGCGGCCCTTAAATAAATACTTTGTTTCAGTTTCTTTATTTCAGAAGGTGCCCTATAAAATATAAGCTGTGCCAATTCTATTCCCAGATCTGTAAATAGCCCCGTTAAATGTGTTGTCCTGACAATAGATTTAGATACCTGAGTAACCAGTGAATTCTGAACTCCCATCGCAAATAAAAGGGCCGACACGATTACATGCAAATTACTCCCAACTGTTCCGTATAAATAACTATATAACCATACTAGAATCAAAACAAGACTTTCAATTACCATTGGAGGTAAGGCAGGTGACAAATTAAATCTACTACGAGCGGTTATTTCCGTTAACAAACCCGACAAAAACGATCCGAATAAAAAACACAACACATACACTATAAATGTAAAGGCAAGTGCATAATTCTCCAGAACTATTTCTTCAGCAAAAAAAGCAAAATGACCTGTAACATTTGTCGTTAATGTTTTTACAGAAAAAACACCGCAGATATTTACCATACCAGCGGCGAAAGATAATAAAGTCGCTAGCCGAAGATTATGAGCAAGTGTTCTCCCTTTTCCATGATGACGAAACATATAATGATTTTTATTCTATATCCAAAAATACAATTTATTGCACTGCAATGCTCTACTTTCAATTATAATATAATTCATTAAATTACACTCCATAAATAAACTTTATGAAAACATTATTTATAAATGGAACTGTTCTATTCGAGAATAAGTTCCAAAATAATCTAACCGTTGCAGTAGCCGACAATAAAATAGTCAGTATTTCTCGAACAGAGCAATACAAACAACCTTCAGATCAATTTAACGTTATTGATTTACAAGGTGACTACCTGGTTCCGGGGATTATAGATTTGCAATTATATGGAACTGAAGGTAATTTCTTTGGGGGAGAACCCAGTATCGAACATCTTGAAGGAATGGAAACCACCTTAATCAAGCAAGGTGTTTGTGGATTTCTAGCAACCATTGCAACCAATACGAACGATATTGTCTTACAAGCAATTGAAGCAGCAAAAGCCTTCCGCCCAGAAAGCAAAGGAGCATTTTTAGGACTCCATCTTGAAGGTCCATTTTTAAACCCAATTAAAAAGGGAGCGCATCCCGCATCATTAATCAGAAAAGCACAATTAAAGGAAATAGAATACTGGCTCGAACTTGCTAATGGAGAGATTAAAATGATGACCATCGCACCGGAGCTTCAAGATGAAGAAGTTCTGAAATTATTAAAAGATCATCATGTAACCCTATCGGTTGGACATAGTAATGCTACTTATCAAGAAGGCAATAAGTTTCTAAATAAATATGTCACAACTGCAACCCATTTATTCAATGCGATGCCTTCATTGCATCATAGAGACCCAGGCTTAATCTTATCTATTTTTGAAAAGCAATCTTTTGCAAGCATTATTCCAGATGGCATTCATGTAAATTATTCTATTATAGCCTTAGCAAAACGCGAACTAGGCAGAAAACTATTTATTATTACAGATGCCGTTGCTTCCTCTACAACTGGAGTTTATCAACACCAAAAGAAAACTGATCATTATGAAACACCAGAGGGTATACTATCTGGCTCAGCAATAACCTTATTAGAGGGAGTAAGAAATTGCATCGAAAAGGTTGGAATAGAACCTGCAGAAGCTTTTGCTATGGCATCTCAAATTCCAGCAGAAGTTATCGGTTTAGAAAAAGAATTGGGAAGTATTGCTCTCGGTCAAAAAGCAAATTTATTATGGATCGATAAAGATTTCAAACTCAAAGAAGTTTGGTTTACTTTTGCAAGATGACAAAAGAGCTAATTCTTAAAAACTTAAATATCCAGAATCTGAATGAAATGCAGCTAGCCAGCATTCAAGCAGCTTCTACAAATGATCTTACCTTATTAGCTCCTACTGGCTCGGGCAAAACACTGGCTTTTCTGTTTCCAATTTTAGGACGACTTAAAAAGGACACTACAGGTGTACAAGCCCTTATTCTTACTCCTTCACGTGAACTGGCGATACAAATAGAACAGGTTTGGAAGCAAATGAGTACAGGCTATAAAGTTCTCTGTTGCTACGGAGGCCATGCTACTAAAACCGAAAAGAATAGCTTTACAGAACCCCCAACCCTATTAATTGGCACGCCTGGCCGAATATCCTATCATATTCGTAACGAAAGTTTTGATACAGAAAAAGTTAAAAGTTTGGTATTAGATGAATTTGATAAATCGTTAGAATTTGGTTTCCACGATGAAATGAGTTTCATTATCGAGAACTTAAGTAATCTTTCGAAAAGAATACTGACTTCTGCAACCAAACTCAATGACATACCTGATTTTGTTCAGCTAGCCGAAAATGCTCTTGAAGTCAATTTTCTAAAAGCAGATGAACACATCCCCAAAATTGATATCAAAGCGGTATCTACGAATTCAGAAGATAAAGTAGAAACTCTGCTCTCGCTAATTTGCTATATCGGCAATAAGCCCACGTTGGTATTTTGCAATCACCGAGATGCCGTTAATAGAATCAGTGAAACATTGGAGGATAATGGCATCCAACATGGCATTTTCCATGGAGGAATGGAACAGGTAGACAGAGAGAAAGCATTGCTACAATTTAGAAATGGCAGCTATCATCTGCTAATCTGTACTGATTTAGCATCTCGCGGATTGGATATTCCCGAAATTGCCTGCATCATACACTTTCAACTTGGCAATGAGGAAACATTTATTCATAGAAATGGCCGCACAGCAAGAATGCAGGCAGAAGGAACTGCTTACTTGATTCTAAATGATGGGAAGTTTCCTGAATACCTAAAAGCAGTACCTTTTACAACCTTGCCTGATAAAAATACGATTCCTCCTGCAACTGAATGGATTACTCTCTATGTTGCTGCTGGGAAAAAGGATAAAATCAATAAAATAGATATTGTAGGCATGTTTTTACAGAAAGGCAAGCTTGCAAAAGATGACCTTGGTCGTATCGAAGTACATGACAAATCAGCCTATGCGGCAGTTAAACGCACAAAAGTTAATCAGCTTTTGAAACTGCTGGCAAACGAAAAAATAAAAAACAAGAAAGTAAAAATAGGAATTGTAGAATAATATGAATTTAATAGGCAACATTGTCTGGATTATCTTTGGCGGCTTTTTTGTATTCCTTGAATACTTAATTGGCGGACTTATCTTATGCTTAACAATAATTGGGATCCCTTTTGGTGTTCAATGCTTTAAATTAGCTTTAGTTGCACTGGCTCCTTTTGGCATGGAATTCCAATCATCAGAAAGACCAACAGGCTGCTTGTCAACCCTATTGAATATTATCTGGATTCTCTGTGGAGGAATATGGATCGCTCTTACCCACCTATTCTTCGGAATCCTGTTATGCATTACTATTATAGGAATTCCTTTCGGAATGCAACATTTCAAATTAATGGGACTAGCCTTTACTCCGTTCGGACAAGAGTATAGCAGAAAATAAGATTATGCCATTTGGGGAACCTTTAGTTCCAGATCAAACCTCTTATTAAGCTTTTCTATAAAATATGCTGACAGCAGAGGCGACTCTTTTTCAATATTCTGGTGCATAAAAAAGTGCAGCGACTCCAAACCCTCTGCTCTCCACTTTTCTATCCTTTCCAACCAATCATCCAGTCGGGTATAATCACTCGAATGGTTCGCCCCTACATAACGAACAAAAGCTTTCGGACTGGTTAAATGCATATGCAGCAAATCCCTCCTACCAGCAGTATCCACAATAATAGGAGTTGCATTTTCTGATTTAAAAAGCTCAAACGCCTTATCAGTTACTGCCGAATCACTAAACCATTCACTATTTCTTAATTCTACTGCTAATGGAATTACCTTAGGATATTCCTTCACAAACCTTTCTAAACGGTGATAATCCTGCGGTTTAAAATTATCATGTACTTGAAGAAAACTTATCCCCAAACTATCTTCAAAATTACTGATGGCATCACAAAATTCTGCAACCTTGTCCTGCACATTATTAAGCCGTCTGAAATGGCTAATGGTATTACTTATCTTTGGATAGAACTTAAATCCATCAGGCGTCTTATCTTTCCAAACACTCACCTGTTCAGCGCTTGGCGATTTATAAAAGGTAGCATTTAATTCTACTGAATTAAATTGTGTAGCGTAATAAATTAATTCATCTTTAGTACCACGCGGATAGAAGCCCTTTAAATCCTGTTTATTCCACTTTGCGCAACCAACATAAACTTCAAAGGGTTTCTCCTTACCTGAAGAAAGATTTACGGCCGTATCTTCATGATCTTTCGGTAAGGTAAAATCAAATTTCTCCGGATTTTCTATTTGACCAAATTTCATATAAAATATTGTTAACTATAAAAACAAGTTGCGCTTACAACCATTTTTTCCTTTTAAACCAAAGATAAATTATGACGGTAATCGCAAGAATTACTATAATTACTGCCGGGTATGACCATTTATAATGCAGTTCTGGCATAAAATCGAAATTCATCCCATAAAGGCCTACAATAAAAGTGGGCGGAAGTAAAAATACAGAAAAGATAGTCAAGACTTTCATCACCTCATTTGAGTTCTTCGAAGACAACGAAAGATAAATATCAAGCAAATGAGTAGAATCTTCATGTGCCTGTTCAAAGAGCGTACTCAATTTTAAATGCAGGTCTTTCAGGTCTTGCAAAACAACTATATCATTATTCTCTATGGGAATCTTATTAATCACTTCCTTTGTCAATAAAACCAAGCGCATGCAAACCGATGCCTTACGTCGGATAAGGTATAAATCCTTTAATATTTCCTTTGTCAACGGCTTCAAAAAGATCATTTCTTCATACTTGTCAATATGCTCAGAAAGAGAAGTGACAGTATTTTCATAAGACTGCAAAATATACCAGTTAATGTTTGTTACCAATTCAACACTGCTATCATAACTACTAGCTTCGAAAATTTTCTTTAAAAAGGGTTGTTTAATACGATGTACAGTTACAACCAGATCGGCATTGTAGAAAATAGCAACTTTACTACTTATCCCCTGTACGGTATGTGACTCAACAGGAATATCATTTAATAATATACGGGTAATTGCAAATTGCATATTTCCCAAATTCTCATTTTTAGGAAGATGATCAGGCTGCAAACAATCGCGCAAAGTATACTTATGTAATTTGAATTGCTTGCTTATTTGTTTAATCTCAGCTTCTGACGGATTTGAAACATCAATCCATTTGAAACTCTGAGACTCCTTACTTAAATCAACAATTGCCATATCGTTATTTTCTCAAAGATAAAATATTATTGCATTAAATAATCCGTATTTATACTTATAAGAATTGGGATTTCTCACAAAAAGTAGATTAACAAAAACATAAAAATTATTTATCAGTTGATACTAATAATAGCGTAAATAACATGAATTGATATTACTTAATATAAGTTAAAATATAAGTTAAAAGGAAAATTATGAAAAGACTAAGATTTTTAAGTACGGCCATTATTGCTTTAGTAACTGTGTTTGCCTTCCAATCATGCGATGATGATGATGTAGATAATATCCGGATTGACAACCAAACATTTGTGACAAAAGCATCAAATAGTAACACCTTTGAAGTTGCTGCAGGAACTTTGGCTATCACTAAGAGTGATAATCAACAGGTAAAAAACTATGGAAACAAAATGATCGAGGATCATACTGCCGTAGGAATTGAATTATCAGCGCTTGCACAATCAAAAGACTGGACTATCCCAACAGAGTTAGAAGCACAAGAGAAAATTAAATTAGCGACACTTACAGCTTTAACAGGTACAGCTTTCGATAAGGAATATGCAAAAATAATGGTAGAATCACATGAAGATGCCATCAACCTCTTTACTACCGCTTCAGGTTCAAATGGTGTAATGGATATGGAATTAAAAAGTTTTGCTTCAGGAAAATTGCCAGCACTAAAAACACATCTTGAAGAGGCTCAAATCTTGAAGACTGAAGTAAACAACTAATATTTGACACTTATTCTAAAACTAATTATTATGAAAAAATTAAGCTATATAATCGTATTAGCAATGGTTGCATGGGGATTGCAGGCTTGTAATAACCGAAGCAAAGACAGTGTTGATTTAGCCGAAGATGCCAACAGTACTAGCCAAGATTCCTCAGCTTTTAGAACTGTTCCTGACATGGGCGTGATAACAGGCGATAACTATAATGATGCTGATTTTGCTGTTCAAGCCGCCGATGGCGGTATGGCAGAAGAACAATTAGGTACAATTGCATCAACAAAGGCTCAAGATCAAAGAGTAAAAGATTTCGGGCAAATGATGGTTACAGATCATGGCAAGGCCAATGCTGAATTAATGGAGATAGCTAAACAGAAAAATATTGTTCTACCAACTACAATTAGCAGGGAGCACTCAAAACACATGGCAGATTTAAACACAAAAACCGGTGCTGATTTCGATAAAGAATATATGGATATGATGGTAAAAGATCATAAAAAAACTGTCCAGCTTTTTGAAACAGCAGAAGAACACGCAGAAGATGCAGATATTAAATCTTTTGCTGCTAAAACTCTTCCAACGTTAAAGCAACATTTACAATCCGCAGATTCAATAAATAATAGTTTAAATCAATAATCAGCCAAGTTAAAAACAGCATAAAAATAATAAGAGGGGGTCTCAGAAAATCTGAGACCCCCTCTTACTTTAAGTTTTAAATAATTAATTTTTTATTATGTAAATTTTCATTACTTTCGAACAAGCACAATGCGTCAAGAAGACACTAATGTTATTTGTCGCATAAACCACAGTAAACCATTATATTAAATAGTCGAGGATTGAAGGTACATACAAACGAGGATACTTTTTTATGGAATAAATTGAAGGGAGGCTGTACGATAGCTTTGGGCAATTTATATGATCTCTATATTGATGAATTGTTTACATATGGATCCAAAATACACAATAATCGTGAATATGTAAAAGACTGTATACACGATATGTTCTTAGATCTGTATAAATATCATAGAAATCTGGCAAAAACGGACAATATCAAATATTACCTACTTCTATCATTAAAAAGAAAAATCATTAAAAATATCCAATCAAATAGGAATCATCAAGAAATAGATATACATAATACTAACGAACAAGAATTTTACATAGAGTCTATCGAACAAGAACTTATTAATGAAGAAAGCTTCGCCGAGAAAAGCTTAGAACTAATAAAGGCATTAAATCTTCTTCCACGAACTCAGAAGCAAGGCTTACATCTTCGTTATAACGAAAACAAATCGTATGAAGAAATAGCTAAAACAATGAACATCACAGTTCAAACCTCACGAACCACAATTTATAGAGGAATAAAGTCATTAAGAAAACGATTGACGCTATTCATTATCATTCTCTCCAACATATCTTTTTAAAGACGCCAATTTGCTTTGAAAGGACATTAAATATTATTTCTAAAAACTGTCTATAAAAGTATCTTTTCTTACTTATATATATAAAGACCAAACCTGATCACGTCTCTATATAAAATAATGAAAGACAATAATACCACTGAAGGATCATCTTCTTTAACACAGGAAGAAAAAGACACGTTAAAAAAACGTATTGTTTATTCTATATTCTCATATAAAAGAAAGCTTAGAATTAAATATGCTATTGCTGCCAGTCTCATCCTGTTTCTATCTATAGGTTTATTTTTTCATCACAATAAACCATCTGTATCTCAATCAATAATTAATGAAGAATACACTTCTAGACTTCAAAATCTAAGCATTGATACTTTACAAAATGTAACTCTTGTTTTAGGTGAAAACCAGAATATAGATATTACAGATGACAATTCAAGCATCTACTATTCTTCTACGGGTGAAAAAATAAGGATTGGCAATTCACAAGTTGTTGATGATATTACTAGCGTGGCAATAAATACCATAATTGTCCCGTATGGCAAAAGAACGAAAGTTCGATTATCCGATAGCAGCATTGTTTGGCTTAATTCGGGTTCAAAGCTAGCTTACCCTGCAAGTTTCAATAAAGATAAAAGGAGAGTATATTTAGAAGGTGAAGCAATCTTTGATGTCGCTCATGATAAATCACATCCATTCACAGTTATTACAAAGGATTTCGAAATAGAAGTATTAGGAACAGTATTCAATGTAAGTAACTATCCAGATGATCTATCTATCAATACGGTTTTAAAAGATGGAAGCGTTAAAATTCAGTATAAAGGAAACTCAGTAACTGATCAAAGCATTATTATTAAACCAGGCACATTAGCCTCTTATTCTAAAGGCTCACGCAACATATCAACAGCAACTGTTGATATCGACAAATACTTTTCATGGAGAGAGGGTATCATAATCTTCAAAAATGACAACTTAAAGGATATTATGAAACAAATATCCCGCTATTACAATGCATCCATTGAGATTAAAAACAAGCAGCTTGAAAATCAAACATTCTCTGGTTCACTTGATCTAAAAGAAACCGTAGAACAAGTTCTGAATGTAATTAAAGAAACATCGGATTTCAAATTCGAAAAAATAACAAATAGCCAATTTATTATTAACTAAACCCAAAGAAATATGAAATAAACACCAAACTAACCTAACTAAAAAAGTCAGAAGATGCGCTAACATCCTCTGACAGTCAATTAACATCGCTGAAATCCAGCAATACTAAAATTTAAGAAAAACAAAATTATGAATAAAAATCGTATTGCCCCCAAAAACTGGGAGAGGCGCCGAACTTTCAGGTTTAAATTATTAACCGCTATGAAAATATTTGTACTGTTGACTTGCATAGGATTAAGTTCTGCATACGCAAATTCATCCTACTCTCAAACAAAAATGGACGTTAAAGTGAAAAGCGTAGGTATTGAGGACTTATTTAAACAAATTCAAAACTCAAGTGAATACATCTTTTTTTACAAAGATGATATCTTAAATAAAAACAGAAAAGTATCTGTAGATATAAAAGGTGCAACTCTTCCTCAGATACTTGACGAAATCTTTTATGATACTAATCTCGACTATAAGATTGATGACAGACAGGTTGTTATCAGGCAGAAAACAATTGTTCCATTAAAAGAATCTGTAGGCCCGAGTGTTCAGCTACAAAGATTTACTGTTTCAGGAACCATTGTTGACCAGCAAGGATTAGTAATGCCCGGAGCCAACGTTAAAGAAAAAGGAACTAATAATGGCATTGTCACCGATATAAATGGCAATTATTCTATTGAAGTAACCAATCGCAATGCAGTCCTTCAAATCTCTTATATAGGATACACCTTAAGAGAGGTTAGTGTTAATGGACAAGATAGAATTAACGTTTCATTAAGTGAAGATGCAACAGCATTAGAAGATGTTGTTGTTGTAGGTTATGGAGTTCAGAGAAAAAGTGACTTAACCGGATCTATATCTCAGGTAAAATCAGCTGATATAGAAAACCGTACTGTTACCACCGCACAACAAGCCTTACAGGGTAAGGCTGCAGGTATTCAGGTAATACAAACTTCTGGCGCACCCGGAAAAAATGCGACCGTGCGTATTCGGGGCTATAGCTCTAACTCAGCTTCTGAACCTTTGTATGTAGTCGACGGCTTAAGAATAAGTGATATCGGTGCTATTGATCCAAATAACATCGAAAGTATGGAAATTCTTAAAGACGCTGCATCTGCCGCAATATATGGTGCAGAAGCAGGAAACGGAGTAGTCTTAATTACCACCAAAAAGGGAAAGGCTGGTAATGGAAAGATCACCTACGACTACATGTATTCCGTAAACGAGTTGAATAAGATTCCTAAAATTATGAACTCCAATGAATATATAAATTACATGACTGAAGGAAATATTATCACACAGAATGAAATATCTTCTTTATGGGATGGTAAAACGAGCACTGACTGGACAGACGTAGCTTTTGAAAATTCAGTTATGCAAAGACATAATCTTGGTTTTCAAGGAGGAAATGAAAAAGGTTCCTATTATGTATCGCTGTCACATCTGAACCAAAATGGTATTATTAAAGGAGATAATGACGTATACAAACGTTTAACCGGAATGATTAATGCTGATTATAAGATAAAACCTTGGATAAAGATAGGAACAACCAACGTTCTTGAGAAATGGGAAACTAAGTCAGTCTCTGAAAACTCAGAATATGGCAGTTTACTGGCATCCGTTCTAACCATGGACCCACTAACTCCGGATGTATACGATGCTGATAAATTACCTCCATTCATGCAAAACCTTTTAGATAATGGAAGAGTATTGCTCAAAAATGCACAAGGTCAGTATTATGGGCTCTCTCAGATATTTGAATCTGAACAGGTTCACCCAGGAATTATGCGTGATAATAGTGTGGGAGATAATAGCGGATCAAATCTATTAGGAACTCTATTTGCAGATATCACTCCCATCAAGAATCTAACTTTTACATCGAAATTAGGATATAGGGGCTCATTCACCAACGGACACACTTTTGCAAAAATATATTATGCTAATGCTGTAACCAATAGAAATGACATCAACGTGAGCAGAACCTCAGCAAACAGCCTCTATTACCAATGGGAAAATTTTGCAAACTACAGCTTCAGTGTAAATGATCATAATTTTACGGCACTGTTAGGTACTTCCTATCAGCATAATGAAAACACCTCTGTAAACGGTTCTGGAAATGCCATTACCAAAGACGATCCTTTATATTGGGATTTAGGTTACCTAACTCCTTCAGCTACCAAAACCGTGGGTGGAGGTTCAAGTTATGGGCGTAAAATGTCATATTTCGGACGTATCAATTATAATTATCTGGATAGATACCTATTTCAGGCATCGATTCGTAGAGATGCCAGCGATACATCCGTATTACCTTATGAAAACAGATGGGGAACTTTCCCGGCACTTTCTGCAGGTTATGTAATTTCTGAAGAAGACTTCTTCCCAGAAATCAGTGCACTTTCATTCCTTAAATTAAGAGCAAGTTGGGGACAAAATGGTAGTACTGGCCCATTAGGTGGTTATGCATATAGGGCTGCCATAACTTCAGGAGGTAGCTATCCTTACTCTGATGCTATTGTTTATCAAGTTGCATCAGCTCCATCCCGCTTAAGTAACCCGGAATTGAAATGGGAAACCTCAGAACAATTAGACTTTGGTTTTGACCTTAGAGCATTCAACAATCGCTTATCGATGTCTTTTGACTATTATGATAAAAAAACCAAAGATCTTTTAGTTGGAATTACTCCTCCTTACGAAACAGGTGTAAGTTCTACTACTGTAAACGCAGGTAATGTATCTAATAAAGGATTAGAATTGGAACTAGGATGGGCTGATCAAATCAATGATTTTTCATATGGTATCCGAGGTAACATAGCAACACTTAAGAATAAAGTAACCTATCTGGATCCTAGTATCTCAAGAATAAGTGGAGCTTCTTATCACACCAATCAAGGCATAACAGCCTTCGAAGAAGGTTTACCGGTATGGTATTTTAGAGGATACCAAATCGAAGACATCGACAACGCTACGGGAGATCCTATATTCAGAGATCAAATAACTGTTGATAGCAATGATGATGGAATCAAAGATAAAGCAGATGGAATCATTAATGACGACGATAAAGTAATGATTGGAAGTGCAATTCCAGATTTTACATACGGAATTACACTATCAGCTGCTTATAAAGGATTTGACTTGACTGTCTTTGGTGCTGGCTCTAAAGGTAATGATATCTACAATGCTCTGACAAGGACAGACCGTCCCAGAGGAAATAAATTATCTGTTTTTTATGACGACCGCTGGACTCCAACAAATCAAGATGCACAATATCCTCGTCCAAATGCAAACGGAGAAGATAAATACTGGATTAGTGACGCAGCAATCTTTGATGGTTCCTTCTTCAAAATCAAACAAATACAAATAGGCTACAGTCTACCTCAAAAGTTCTCGAAAGGCTTCCTTAGCAATAGCAGAATTTATGTTTCTCTTGACGACTGGTTTACATTTACTAAGTATCCGGGCATGGACCCTGAAGCTTCGGCAGGTTCAACCTCTTCTCTAGGTGTAGACAAAGGTTCATATCCTATTTCAAGAAAAGCAGTAGTAGGTATAAACTTAACTTTTTAATTTAGAAATTATGAAATCAAAAATATTTTATACAAGCCTGCTGTGCATGTTTATTATGCTTAGCAGCTGTAAAGATTCATTAATAGTTCCACAGAAAGGAGCGACCAGTACAGAAGACTTTTACAAAACGGATAGTGATGCAAAAGAAGCTATTGCAGCGGTATATAATGCATGGCGGGCCTCACAATACAATCAATTCTTTCTTAAGAACCTGCTATCCGATGATTTTATTACAGGAGGAGGAGCACGGGGAGATAACGCTCAATTTGAACAGGTGAACGAATATAACTTTAGTGCTGCAAGTACCACTGTAAGTGCCGTCTTTTCAAACTTTTATAATATTATCTATCTTTCCAATCAGGTAATCAACAATTTGGAACCAGATACCGAAGTAAAAGCAAGAGCAAATGCAGAAGCAAAAGTTGTTCGTGCAGCTATTTATTTTGATCTAGTTACACTATGGGGCCCTGTACCTTTGGTAACTACAGAATTAACTCCTAGTGAATACCAACAACCAAATGGTAACCTTGCAGATATCTGGAAACAGGTTGAAACAGATTATACAGAAGCCATTGCTAGTGGAGCGTTACCTAAAAAAGGCAGCGCTGAAAATTTAGCTGAACCCGCACGTTTAACTGAAGAAGCAGCCATTGCATTTCTTGGAAAAGCACAATTATTTCAGGGTAAAAATGCAGAAGCAGCAGCTACACTAAAAAGAATAATAACCCCTGGCAAATTCAGCTTATATGCAGACTATGAGAATGTGATACGCTCTGTATCTGATTTTACCAACGAGACAATTTTTGAATTCAACTCCATTAATGACCCTGACAATGCATTTAACCAAGGTAATACAATTCTTGGAACCATGTTAGGCTACCGCAGTGATAAATTAAATTTAACAGGTTACTATTCAGGTATACACCCTATTTATCCAGCCGGATGGGGTTTCGCCAGTCCAAGAGTTGGTCTTTATAATGCTTTTGTTCAGATGGAAGGAACCTCTGGATACCGTTTAACCAATACCATTAAAACATATAAAGAGTTATTGGCTATGGGCATTAGTCTTAATCCGGGAACGGGCTTATATGGAAATGAAGGTTATTTCAACTGGAAACAACGCTATCTTGGTTCTGAATCAATAACAAATGCTAATGGGTATGCGTTAACTACTAATTACCGTGTAATGCGTTATGCTGAAGTTTTATTATTAGCTGCAGAAGCATCTGTAAAATCGGGTGATGCAGGAAGCGCACTTAACTATATAAACATAGTCCGTGACCGTGCTCATTTACCACTATTAGGTTCAGTTACCATAGATGACATCAAGAAAGAAAAACGTTTAGAACTTTGTTTTGAAGGTGTAAGATTCCAAGATCTGGTTCGGTGGGGAGATGCTAAAACTGCATTAGAAAACCAAGGAAAAAATGTACCGGTACTTTTTGGTGTTAAAGGAGATGGTTCATATGATGTACAATACCCTTATACTAATACCGTCTTTGGGTTCGTGACAGGAAAACATGAATTACTTCCTTTCCCAGAACACGAAATGAATGTAAACAAACAAATCAATCAAAATAATAACTGGTAATAATTTCAGCAGCATATTAAATATAAATATGCTGCCTGTTTTAATTCAAGCAAATAAATAAAATCATATACTTAAAATCAAAAAACCAACAATGAAAATCAAAAAACCAACAATGAAAAAACAAATTGTTTTAACAATCTTTTTTGGCTTACTCTGCATAGCCTCGTATGCACAACAAGCATTAGGGAGTGCATCAAACATCATCTCTCCAGAGGTTAACAACAATCAAACAGTAACCTTTAGATTGCTTGCACCCAATGCAACAGAAGTTAAAGTATCAGGCGACTGGATGCCGGCTGAAGGCTGGGTACCCGGATCAGAAAATATGACCAAAGGTGAGAATGGTATCTGGAGCTATACAACTTCATCGCTACCATCAGATTTATATATGTACTCTTTCTTCGTAGATGGTTTCAAAACTACAGATCCTAGTAATGTTTATTTAATCAGAGATGTAGCCTCTGTAACCAATGTATTTATTGTTGGCAATGGAAAAGCTGACTTATACCAGGTAAATAATGTTCCACACGGAACGGTTGCTCGCAGATGGTATGATTCACCTGGAAACAATAAGAAGAGAAGAGTTACTGTTTATACCCCAGCTGGATATGAAAACAGCAAAGAAAATTATCCTGTACTTTACCTTTTACACGGTATGGGTGGTGATGAAGAAGCGTGGATAGCTCTTGGAAGAACATCACAAATCATGGATAACCTGATTGCTCAGGGTAAAGCCAAACCAATGATTGTAGTAATGACTAATGGTAATGTTGCTCAAGAAGCAGCTCCGGGAGAATCAAGCCTCGGATTATACAAACCAACCATGCAACTTGAAAACACCATGGATGGCAAATTTGAAGAAACCTTCCCAGATGTTATTAAGTTCATAGAAAGTAATTACCGTGTTAAAGCTGATAAAGCCAATAGGGCAATCGCTGGCCTTTCTATGGGAGGCTATCATTCATTACATATCTCAAGATACTATCCTAACACCTTCGATTATGTAGGTTTATTCTCTGCTGCAATTATGCCTAGCCAAACAACATCACCGGTATATGCTGATTTCGATGCTACTCTACAAAAACAAAAAGATAATGGACTTAAACTTTACTGGATAGGTATGGGCAAAACAGATTTTCTTTATAAAAGTGGAACCGAATACAGAGAAAAGCTTGACAAAATAGGCTTTCCTTACACATATGTAGAAAGTGAAGGTGGTCATACCTGGACCAACTGGCGCGATTATCTATCGGAATTTGTACCACTATTATTTTAAAAAAAATTATGAAAAGATCAATCATTCTAGTCTTCTTCTTGAGCTTTTGGAGCATCACTTCATTTGCCCAACAAGCATTGGGAGGAGCTCAGAACATCATCTCACCCGAAGTCAATAGCAATCAAACTGTAACCTTCAGATTGCTGGCACCAAATGCAAAAGAAGTAAAAGTTTCAGGAGACTTTCTGCCTTCAGAAGGATATATACCCGGCTCTGCAAACATGACCAAAAATGCCGAAGGTATTTGGACCTATACTACTCCTGCCTTATCATCTGACTTGTACATGTACTCTTTCCTTGTGGATGGATTTAAAACCACCGACCCAAATAACGTGTACCTAATCAGAGACGTGGCTACAGTGACCAATGTATTTATCATTGGAAATGGGAAAGCAGACCTATACCAAGTAAACAATGTTCCTCACGGAACTGTCGCTCGCAGATGGTATGACTCTCCGGGAAACAATAAGAAAAGAAGGGTAACTATCTACACTCCTCCAAACTATGAAAACACGAATGAAAAATACCCGGTTCTTTATTTATTACATGGTGCTGGTGGTGATGAAGAAGCTTGGATAGCTTTAGGCAGAGCCTCTCAAATTATGGACAACCTGATTGCGCAAGGAAAAGCTAAACCCATGCTCGTAGTAATGACAAATGGCAATAACGCTCAAGAAGCCGCACCGGGAGAATCAAGCCTTGGATTTTACAAACCAAGCATGCAAGTAGCAAATACAGCAGGTAAAATGGAAGAAACTTTCCCCGATGTCATTAAATTCGTAGAAAGCAATTACCGTGTAAAAGCTGATAAAGCCAATAGGGCAATTGCTGGATTATCGATGGGTGGAGGGCATACAATAAATATCTCAAGACTACATCCAAATACATTCGATTACATGGGTGTATTTTCTGCTCCGGGAGCTGCAGATGGCAATGCTGAGTATGATAAAACATTAGAACAGCAAAAAGAAAACGTATTCAAGCTTTATTGGATAGCAGTTGGTAAAACTGATTTCTTGTTCGACCGCGTAACAGCTTATCGGGCAAAGCTTGATCAAATGGGTTTCCCATACAAATACAGAGAAAGTGAAGGAGGTCATACATGGACCAACTGGCGAGATTATCTATCGGAATTTGTACCAATGCTCTTTAAGTAGATTTTTATCTCACAGCAATATCATTTAAATAACAACGAGCTAGGCACTATTACTCCTAGCTCGTTTATTATTACATTTTAACCCATCTTAAAAATCATAACGCAGTGTTATACCAAAAGTTCTTTGGTCTCCAAGTACACCTGCAAAATGACCTGCATTTCCTCCTGCTGGCAATAGCTGCTCAAAATAATTCTTATCAAGCAAATTTCGACTCCAAATATACCCTGAAAGACCATATGGTGCTTTAAAGCCTGTTCTGGCATTAAGTATTGTATAACCGTCAATATTTAAATAAGTTGATGGAGAAGAACTCGAAGAGAAAGAAGAGCGAAAAGAATCATCCAAAGCTATAAAGAATTTCACATCTTTACCTACAGATTTTGCCGCAATAGCAAACTCTCCGCCAAGTGACCCAGCCCATTTTGAAACACCAGGAAGAACTCCTCCTGAAATATCCTTAAATGCTACTTGTACGCCATCTACAGTCAAACCAGTTTCCTCAAGTGGCAATGGAGCATTTGTAAAACGAACATACTTGGCATCCGTATAAGCAGCAGCACCGTAGAATGAGAAATATTGATTTACCTTAATATTACCATCAAACTCAATACCTTTTACATTTACCTTCTCCGCATTAGCTATATATCCACGATTAACCCCCAATTCAGCTGATTGAACATTAGTTTGATAATCCTTAATATCTGAATTATGGAGTGTAAAATTCAAAGTCAGATTATCAGTCGGTGTCGTCTTAATACCTAATTCATAATGCTTTGTATCTTCAGGTTTAATAACTGCCAGATCTGTTGCAGCCTCACCATTAACAGTAGGCAAACCGGCAACATTCACTCCTACCGGTTTAAAACTGGTAGAATAAGTTGCAAAAGCATTAATTCGCCGGCTCGGTTTATAAGCAATGGTAAGTTGATAGGTAAAATTATTTTCGTCAGCATCGGCCACATATTGTTGGCTGCTATACACTCCATTTTTTATCTTTTGCAATTCTGCTTTCTCTGTTGCTGTATAATTACTGGCCTCTATGTCCAAACCTCCTTTGGCAATCCGGTCATACTTCACATCCTTCTTGTCGTAATTAAAACGAACGCCTGGTAATACATGCAAACCTTCAACAACTTGCCAGTCAAGACTGGCAAATACTGCCGCACTTTGGGATTTGATAGATGCATTTGTATAGATACCATAACCTTCAAAAAGACCGGGAGTTTCCCATAATGGACTTGTTGAGTTCTTTGAAAAACGCCATTGAGCCGAACCAGACTCCTCTGTACCGGTAGTTTTAACTTCCTGATCCATATAAAACAAACCAATAACTCCACTTAAATTAGAGGAAAGCTCACCTGCATAGCGAAGCTCTTGTGACCAGTTTTTATGTTTCGAAGGATTTTGTGATTTTGATAAAGCCTGTAACCCTGTAAAATCCCGATCATTGGACGGGTCCCAATTCCAATAACGCCACGCAGTTGTTGAAGTCAAAGTTCCTGGCCCAACACTGGCATCAACATTCAAAGAAACACCACCCAACTGGTTGCCCGACCTCCATGGTGTATCATGATCTATTTTACGATCAAAGGCATTCAGACTTGGCAGTGCATAACCAAGATCTGCAGTTATTGCATCAAATTGACGATATGCTGGTCTCAATGTAGGTGCAACTCCTGCAACAACTTGAGCATAGCCATCAGGCTTTTGATCCGTAAAATCACCCGCTAACGTGATAGAAAGATTCTCTGAATACTTATATAGTAATTGAGCACGTAAACCTAAATTATTAATATCATTAATAGCATTTCCAGTTTTCACATTGTCAATCAACCCATCTCGCTGCGTTCCTGAAAAAGAAAGACGCGCCGCAAATTTATTACTCAACGGACCCGATATAGAGGCTTTAGCCTGGATATATCCATAGTTTCCAAAACTGCTTTCAAAGCTAGCTTCAGGTATAAAACTAGCTTTACGAGTAATGATATTGAAAGCACCAGCACTCGTATTCTTACCAAACAAGGTTCCTTGCGGACCACGCAACACTTCAATACGCTCTACATCAATAAAATCGATCGTTGCAGCTGCCGGACGTGCATAATATACACCATCAACATAAAACCCTACCCCTGGATCAAGACCATCATTCGTGAGTCCGAATGGTGAACCTATTCCACGAATATTAATACCCGTATTGCGCGGATTGGAGGTATAAAGCTGAACCGATGGAATAAGCTCTTTCACTCGATTAACATTAAATGCTCCTGACTGCTCAATTTGTGTACCTCCTATTACAGAAATCGGAATAGGAACTTCTTGCAAAACCTCCGAGCGTCTTCTAGATGTTACAACAATTTCATCCAACAAAGAACTTTCAAGTAAAACAAATTCGAAAGCTTCTTCCTGAAGCCTCAATACCTGAAAATCTTGAGGCTGATAACCTACTGAACTGATCTGAAGATAAAATGGTGGCTCTTGCCTTGAATTAATACTAAAAACACCGTTTTCATCGGCACTTACAGAAACATTGGTACCTCTTATTGCCACTGTTGCATGAGATACGGGATCCCCATTATTGCGTTTTACAATACCTTTAACAATGCTCTGTGCAGAGGCAAAATCTGGAAAAAGTACCGTAATACCCAGAATTAAAATAGAAAATAACTTGATTATAGATTTCATGATTTGTCTTGATCTTTAAATAAAAAATTTGAATTATGATGTAATGTATTGCTTAAATCGAATCCAAATGTTCAACACAAACTATCATAAACGATAAAGACTTTTCGAGGATTTAGAATTGGAATTTGATGTTCTTTCATATAGTCTACTAATTTAGTAGACAATTATAAAACAAGTTTTTCAAATCACAAAATAAAATCTATCAATTTAATAGACATTATAAAAATAATGAGTTTCATGAAACTTCGACCGTTCCTATAAATACCTTGCTATACATCCAAGAAGTATTTCTACGCTATTCCTGTGGTATATCATCGCTTTTTTTAAACAAATAGCACTGATATACCACAGGAATAGTGGAACAATTCTTCAACAACCTAAAAGAAGGTCAACTAATCTTTCCTACCTCATCAAAATGTAAATATTTTTAATTTTTTTCTCAATGTATTTTAAAGACTATAAAATCCATAGTTATTATCAGTAAATTGCATAATAATCATCAAAAACTTTCATGCAAATTTCTCTTGATGTTATTTATCAAGACCTACATTTGATCAATCAAACAGAATGGAAATACGATATCTTAGATTAATAAAAGCTATAGTTGAAGAAGGAAGCATAACTAGAGCGATGGATGTTCTCCATTTATCACAAAGTGCCCTGAGCTACCAACTTAAAGAAGCTGAGCTACAAGTTGGAACATTAGTTTTCTATAGGAGGAATAAAAAGCTCATTCTTACTCCCGTCGGAAAAAAACTATATGCTGTTGCTAATAAGGTAATTAAGGAATTAGACTCTACCGAATCTGAAATAAAGAAAATGATGAACGGCGAGAATGGCGTCATCAGAATTAGTACAGAATGTTATACTAGCTATCATTGGTTACCCGCAGTTCTTAAAAAATTCAAGAGTGAATTTCCAAATGTAGAAATAGAAATTGTATTTGAAGCAACTCACCGTCCGATAGAAAAACTGATAGAAGGCGAGTTGGATTTAGCGATAACAAGCAATCCAGAACAGATTGATCAGATCGAATTTGTTCAACTATTTTCAGATGAAATGCTAGCGGTAGTTTGCAATAATCACCCTTGGGCAAACAGAGAATATGTAGAGGCGGAAGACTTTCAGGATGTTTCATTGATCATTCACTCTTTACCGTTAGATACCGTTTCTATTTTCAGAACACAGCTAACTCCAAAGGGTATAAAACCAAAAAAACTAATTGTACTGCCTCTTACAGAAGCATCGATAGAATTGGTTAAAGCAAATATGGGAGTTATTGTATTGGCAAACTGGGCCTTACAACCTTATTTAAACGACGAGATTAAAGCAATAAAGATTAATCCCGAAGGCTTCTTCCGGCAGCAGTATATTGCCAGGATACGCGATCGGGACTATCCCGTTTATTTCGATTACTTCATCAAGTTTCTACGTGAAGAAATTAAGTTGGATACCCATACTATCATGAATTAAATGTTTAACCTTAAATAATAAATAAAAATGAGTTTACAAATTGGAGACACTGCTCCTGATTTCAGTGCAACAACAACTAGTGGTGATATTAACTTTCACGAATGGATTGGTAACGGTTGGGCAATTTTATTTTCTCACCCAGCAGATTTCACACCTATTTGTACTACAGAACTTGGTCGTACAGCACAATTAAAAGCTGAATTCGACAAGAGAAAGACCAAAGTAATTTTTGTGAGTGTTAACGATTTAAATTCACACGAAGGCTGGGTAAAAGATATTAATGCTACTCAAAATACTACTGTGAATTTCCCTGTTATTGCAGATCCGGAACGTAAAGTTGCTGAACTATACGGCATGATCCATCCAAATGCATCTACTACTGCGCCCGTAAGATCAGTATTCTTTATAGGCCCTGATAAAAAAGTTAAAGCAACGATTACCTACCCTGCTTCTACCGGCAGAAACTATGCTGAAATTCTACGCGTTTTAGACTCTTTACAATTAACTAGCGAATACAGTGTTGGCACTCCAGTTGATTGGGAAGTTGGACAAGATGTTGTTATTTCTACTGCGATTAAAGACGAAGATATTGCTAAAAATTTTCCAAAAGGTCACCGTGTAGTTAATCCTTATTTACGTTATACTCCTCAACCAAACATCTAATCTATGGACTGGGAAACAGGCTTTAAAAGAGGGCCGTTTTCTGACGAACAAGCTAAAGAATTTAACAAACTATTTTCTGAACTTAATGAAAATCAGTTTCAATGGCTACGCGGATTTTTAACAGGAATAGACCCTCTTCTACAAAATGCGACTTCTTTTACCGAACTAAAACAAGCCGAGTCTGAACTAAAGCAAAAAGAACCTGTTTCAGCTGATCCCGTGTGGATACTTTATGGTACCCACACAGGAAACAGTGAGGGTTTAGCTAAGCAATCAGCCAAGACAATCAGTGATTTAGGGTTTGAAACCAAAGTCGCAGACATGGGTTCTTTTAAAGTAAGAGAACTTAAATCGATCAAGAAACTCCTCGTGATCGTAAGTACACATGGATTGGGAGACCCACCTCCGGAAGCAGAGGAATTCCATGCTTTTCTACATAGCTCGAAAGCTCCTGAACTAAAACATATTGATTACTCCGTATTAGCACTGGGCGATAGTAGCTATACAGAATTTTGCCACGCAGGTATCCAATTTGATGAGATACTTGAAAAATTAGGCGCAAACCGAATCGCTAAACGAGTAGAATGTGATGTCGATTATGAAGATGGACATGCATTATGGCTACAAGAAGTAATTTCTAAGCTAACAGCTGATAATAAAGGAAATATACCGGCTTCTGTAGTTGAAAAAAAACCAGCTGTTAAATCGGAGACAATTTACAATCGTAAAAATCCCTTTCCAGCTACTATTTTAAATAAAATAAATCTTAACGGACGTAATTCTGGTAAAGAGACCATCCACTTAGAATTGGATTTAAAGGGTTCTGAATTGCATTATGAACCGGGCGATGCGCTAGGAATTTATGCAATTAACTCTAAACGATTAATAGATGGGATACTGAATTTGTGCAACCTTTCAGGAGAAGAAAGGGTTAAAACTCATCACGGAGAAAAAAGCCTGTTCGATGCTCTTAGCGACGATTATGAGCTTACTCCGCTTACCAGTGTATCTTTAAAGAACTATGCAGAACTTACCGGAAATGAAAACTTAAAAAAGATAATTTCCGACAATAGTTCAATTGCAGAATACATACATGGCCGCGATATTTACGACCTCCTGCAAGAGGTACCTTATAAGTTGTCTGCCGATAGTTTAATATCTATCTTAAGAAAGAATTCACCCAGAATGTACTCCATTGCCTCTAGCCAAGCAGCTGTTGACGATGAAGTTCATATTGTAGTATCTGTAGTTCGCTATGAAGGCTACGGCAGATACAAAGAGGGATTCTGCTCATCATTCCTATCTGATCGCGTTCATACAGATGATAGAGTGAAGGTCTTTATTGACCCTAATACGCGGTTTAAACTTCCTGCCAATCCAGATTCACCAATCATTATGGTGGGTGCCGGCACAGGTGTAGCGCCTTATCGCTCATTTATGCAAGAACGTGAACTGGCAGAAGCAAATGGTAAATCATGGTTATTCTTTGGTGAAAGAAATTTCACTACCGACTTTCTTTATCAGTCAGAGTGGCTGCAATATATCAAGGATGGAGTTTTAACCAAAGCAGATGTAGCATTCTCTCGTGACCAAGAAAGAAAAATTTATGTGCAGCACAAAATGATGGAAAAGGGTAAAGAACTCTTTAACTGGTTGGAAAACGGTGCCCATTTCTATGTTTGCGGTGATGCGCAACACATGGCTAAAGATGTTGATTTTGCTTTGAAAGATATCATCCAAACACATGGAGGATTATCAAAAGAAAAGGCAGATGAATACATAAAAGCTATGCAACAAGCTAATCGCTACCAAACCGACATCTACTAACAGTGTTAGGCACAAATAATTTAATTATACACATAAAAAATGGAGAATATAATTACCAGCGAAGAGGTTTCGCAGGAAGAACACTTAAAAGGTGGAAGTAATTATTTACGAGGTACCATTATAGAAAGCCTTAACAATACATTAACAGGATCTGTAACACCCGAAGACGCCAAACTTATCAAGTTTCATGGTTCTTATTTACAATTTGACCGGGACTTGGAGAAGGAGCGCAAAAGACAGAAATTAGAACCGCTCTACCAATTTATGACCCGGGTTCGGGCAGCAGGAGGTGTAACAACAGCTGCGCAATGGTTGGTATTGGATAGGCTTGCAGATAAATATGGCAATGGTACTTTAAAGCTTACCACAAGACAATCCTTTCAATTTCACGGTATTCTAAAAAGAAATTTAAAAAGCACTATTCAGGAAGTTAATCAGGCATTGCTTACCACTATTGCTACCTGTGGGGATGTAAACAGGAACGTAATGTGTAATCCAAACCCTTTTCAGTCTTATGTTCACGAAGAGGTATTTGGACTTGCAAAGAAGCTAAGCGATTACTTTCAGCCACATACGAAAGCATATTATGAAATCTGGTTGGATCAAGAACAAGTTGCAGGCACAGAAGATGTAGAGCCATTATATCATAATACCTATCTTCCTCGCAAATTCAAAATAGGATTTGCAACTCCACCACATAACGATATTGATTTCTTTGCCAGCGATCTGGGCTTCATTACTATTGAAGAAAATGGTCAGCTTTTAGGTTTCAATGTTGGGGTTGGCGGAGGTATGGGAAGTACTTTCGGAGATGCAAAGACTTATCCTCGTTTAGCTGACGTGATTGGTTTCATAACCCCAGATAAGGTTCAAGAAGTTGCAGAAACTGTTATCGCGATTCAACGCGATTTCGGAAATCGGCTTAATCGCAAAAATGCCCGTTTGAAATATACAATCGACAACCGGGGGATTGATTGGTTTGTAGATGAGTTGAACTCTAGACTTGGTTATTCATTAGAACCTGTACGGCCTTTCAATTTTACCACGAATGGTGATACCTATGGATGGACTGAAGGTCATAATGGAAAACTATTTTATACCCTTTTCGTTGAACACGGTAGAGTAAAAGACAAAAAAGGTTATACTTTAAAAACTGCAATTCGTGAAATTGCAAAACAGGTTGATTGTGACCTAAGACTTACTGGAAATCAAAACCTGATCATTGGCAATGTGGACAAAAGTGCATTGCTAACAGTAGAAGGCATTCTTAGTGAACATGGTGTATTAAATAATCCACAAAACACTGGTTTACGATTAAACTCCATGGCCTGCGTGGCATTAGGAACCTGTGGATTGGCATTTGCTGAGTCAGAACGTTACTTACCTTCTTTGATTGACAAATTAGACGTAATTATAAGGGAAGTTGGTTTAGAGCAAGAACCTATTAATATCCGTATGACAGGTTGTCCAAACGGTTGTGCGCGTTCTGCATTAGGAGAAATTGGTTTTATCGGTCGAGCGATAGGCACCTATAATTTATACTTAGGTGCAAGCCACAATGGCGATCGTTTAAACACTTTATATAAAGAAATGCTCTCGGAAGAAGAAATACTTCAAGCTATAAAACCTATACTCAAAAGCTATGCTGAAGAAAAGTTAGTTGGCGAACATTTTGGTGATTTTGTTCACCGAAAAAATATTGTTTAGCTATAAGCATTTTGCTCTTTGAAGGCTAATTATTAATAACGTACTTTAGCTGTACAAAAAGCAATTATAAATATGCAATTACTCAAAAGATTGCGTTTACTTAGTACTTTCTATCAGAGTTTTTTTGCTGCTACCTTTCTTATGTCATTGGTATGCGCTTACTTATTCTATTATTATGGAGTGCATGTTCTAAAGATCTTGATTTTATTCAAGGTCTTTACTACGTTAATAGTAGCTGGTTATATCAACAATTATAAACATCCTAATTTTTTATATTTTCTTAACCTAGGTTTATCTAAATCTTTTTTATGGATAAGCACGATGCTTGTTGAGTTTATATTATTTACAATACTTTTACTTCTAACCACCCATATTTAGTGATTAATAAGCTCGAAATAGATAGTGTTCAACTGCAATTTAATTCAAAGACAATATTGTCTGATGTTTACCTTAAATGTGAAACAGGAAAGATAACCGGACTTATTGGAAGAAATGGAACAGGAAAAACAAGCCTAATTAGGATTATCTATGGAACGTTGATACCTAATCATAAATCGATACGACTAAACGAGCAGAATATTCAAACACCATACAAAAGGGAAGAGCTAATAAGTTATCTGCCTCAAAGCAATTATATTCCTAAACAATTACGTTTAAAAAGAATATTTTCAGACTTCGAGCTGGAATATTCTTTCTTCGAGAGCTATTTTACAGACTTTAAAACAAAATATAATAGTACCATAAATCAACTTTCCGGTGGACAAAGACGCTTGGTAGAAAGTTACGTTCTAATAAAATCGAATTCAAAGTTTGTATTATTAGACGAACCTTTCTCACATTTAACTCCATTATTAATTGAAAGCATTAAGGAACTAATTATCGAAGAAAAAGTAAATAAAGGTTTCTTAATAACCGATCACCTATACAATCATATTGTGGGTATCAACGATGATCTATATTTATTAGCCAACCAGAAAACACATCTAGTAAAAAACATGCAAGAAATTGCTTCTTTAGGGTATATTAAAGAAGAATAGCAATTCTATTTTGAATAAAACCATATGGAAAACATTAAAAAAACAATCGCTATTGACATGGATGGTGTTATTGCCGATGTTGAAGCACAATTTATAAGTTGGTACTTACGAGATTATGGGATCGAAATAACAAGAGAGGATTTACAAGGTCGCAATGAAGACAATGCCTTTCCTGAAAAAGGTTTGATCAGAAAATTTGCCCGGACTCAAGGTTTTTTCCTTTCTGTGCCTGTAATGGATGGTGCTGTTGAAGCTCTTAAAACACTGATGGAAAACTATGAGATCTATATCGTATCAGCCGCAATGGAATTCCCATTAAGCCTTTCTGAAAAATTAACTTGGCTAAATAAACATTTCCCTTTTATAAGCTGGAAAAATATCATTTTCTGCGGAAATAAAAATATCATCAATACAGATTATATGATTGATGACCACATAAAGAACCTAGATAACTTTAGCGGCAAAACGATTATGTTTCACGCTTTCCATAATGTTAGCTATAATCATCACACGCGAGCTAATAACTGGGATGAAGTACTATCCTTGCTAAAACAAGATCGCTAAAAATCTTTCAGATTATTCCTCTGATTCGCTGAATATAATATAACTAAATATTATATTTAAACTATCGTCATACGAAAAACAACCATGTAGCGTGAATAATCAGGAAAAATCACTGAACGATGTACATCAAAGTATATCTGTACACGATGCAAAATCAAAATTTAGAAAAGTATTAGGCTTTTTTGGACCTGCCTACCTAATCAGTGTAGGTTATATGGATCCAGGAAATTGGGCTACAGACCTGGCAGGTGGCAGCCAATTTGGTTATACACTAATTTGGGTTTTACTGATGAGTAACATCATGGCGTTGCTACTTCAAAGTCTTTCAGCACGCTTGGGTATTGTATGGGGTAAAGACTTAGCACAATGTAACCGCGAAACCTATCCTCGCGGAATGAATTTCATTCTCTATCTTTTAGCAGAAATTGCAATTGCAGCTTGCGACCTGGCTGAGATACTTGGCATGGCTATCGGGTTAAACCTTCTATTCGGACTTGATTTGCTATGGGGAGTAGGAATAAGTTTTCTAGACACTTTCTTATTGCTTTATCTGCAACGGCTGGGTATGCGTAAAACGGAAATGTTTATTGTTAGTTTAATTTTTCTGATTGGAGCCTGCTTTTTAGTTGAAATGGTCATTGCCAAGCCAGATGTAGGGGCAATCATGCAGGGTTTTATACCCTCCATACCTAATAAAGCAGCTTTGTATATCAGCATAGGTATTATAGGTGCTACTGTAATGCCACACAACCTATATCTGCATTCTGCACTTGTACAAACACGTAAAATTAATCGTGATGAGGCATCAATCCGCAAAGCCTTAAAATATAACTTTTGGGATAGCGCAATTGCTCTCAATCTGGCTTTTTTAATTAATGCTGCTATTCTGATTCTCGCAGCCTCTGCTTTTCATCAAAATGGCATGAATAACATTGCAGACTTAGAAGATGCTCACAAGCTATTGGCTCCTACTTTGGGAAGCGAATGGGCACCACGTCTATTTGCTGTAGCTCTTATATTAGCTGGACAAAGTTCCACGGTTACAGGAACCTTGGCTGGACAAGTAGTAATGGAGGGATATTTACGATTACGAATAAGTCCGGTTCTTAGAAGAATGTTGACGCGCTTATTGGCGATCGTTCCTGCCGTTTTAGTAATTTATATCGCCGGAGATGATCAGGTTGGACCCTTACTTATATTTAGTCAGGTGCTTTTAAGCATGCAACTCGCCTTTGCAGTAATTCCATTGATTCATTTCGTAAGTGATAAAAAAAGGATGGGTGTATTCACTATTTCGCTTCCAGTAAAGGTTATTTCCTGGTTGATTGCCGCCATCATCTCTTTCCTTAATTTTCAGTTATTATACCAAGAAGTTATTGACTGGATAAAGGACATTCATAACTCATGGGCAACTTTTGGTTTACTTATTGGTGCCTTTGGATTGCTTGGTTTATTAATCATGACGATAATCTATCCATTGATGAAAAACAAAAGAAAACCTAATATTGAGGTACACCCTCCTTTCAGTGAATTAAATGAGGTTAAAGTACCCGGACTGCAACGCATAGCTTTAGCATTAGATTATTCCATTTCTGACAAACAAGTGGTAGCGTATGCCCTTATGCTTGCACAAGCGAATGCTCAATTTATTTTAATCCACATTGTAGAAAGTGCAACATCACGAATAATAGGTGAAGATACTGATGACTATGAAAAACGACACGATGAAGAGAGGATGGAAAAGTATCTTAAAATATTTCAGGATAAAGGGTACGAGGCAAAATACTATCTTAGCTACGAAAATAGAGTACGCGCAATCACAAAGATTTGTAAAGAAAATAAAGCTGATATATTAATCGTTGGTAGCCATGGGCATCGAGGAATTAAAGATTTCATATACGGAGAAACCGTAAATAGATTAAGGCATCGAGTAAATATCCCCGTATTTATAGCACAATAATAAATGAAAGACATTCCACAAACAGGCCTATTGCGGTCATTCGGGTTAAAAATGGCTATTATAATTGTAATGAGCTCCATTATCGGCTCAGGGGTCTTTAAGAAGGTTGCCCCTATGGCAGAGGGCTTATACTCTCCCACTTTAGTGATTGTTGCCTGGATTTCTGCTGGCCTAATCGTGCTCTTCGGGATATTGAGTATTGCAGAACTTGGAACTCTATTTCCTGATTCTGGCGGTCCGGTTTCTTGGCTTGAAAAGATATACGGCAAAACAATCTCTTTCTTATATGGCTGGGCATCTTTTACGGTAATTCAAACCGCTGCAATTTCATCTATAGCCTTTGTCTTTGCGGGTGCTATTAACACTTTTATTAGTTTGCCGCATCTATCACCTGAACTTGAATCTATTACTTTCTTTGGCATTATACAGCCTTTTGACAACATTGGAGCCAAATTATTTGCATCTATACTTATTATTTCACTAACAGTTGTAAATATAAAAGGGGCTAAAAAAGGTGGCTATGTAAGTCTAGTTTTCACATTTATCATTACTGTATGCATTGTAATTATTTCTTGCTTGGCACTGAGTAGCAGTATTGGCAGTCTGGAAACCTTTGAAAAAGTATCTGTTCACTATCCGGCTACCGGCTTCACTTTTTTAGGCTTTTTTGGCGCGATGGTTATTGCCATGAGGAATGCCTTTTGGGGATATGAAGGATGGATTACCTTAAGCTTTATTGGCGAGGAACTTGAAAACCCGCGAAGAACATTACCAAGAGCAATGATAATAGGCACCCTGCTTATCATTGCATTATATGCCGTTATTAATTTTAGCTACCTCTATGTAATGCCTATTGATGAAATGATTATGGCAGTAAATGCGGATCAAAATAACATCGCTGCGATTGTAGTAATAAACAAGCTATTTGGGGATGGAGGTGCGTTTATTATTGGTGCAATGATTCTTGTTTCAACATTTGGCTGTACAAATGCTACCATATTAGTTTCATCCAGGATTTATTATGCGATGGCCCAAAATGGACTATTCTTTAAGGGTGCTGCAAAGTGCCATTCAAAAAATAATACTCCTTCCAATGCATTAATTTACCAATGTATTTGGGCGTGTTTATTGGTCTTTTCCGGTTCGTTCGACCTCCTTACAGACTTAATCGTGATTGCCGCATTTGTTTTCTATGGCCTTATTGTATTTGGAGTAATTTTATTGCGTTACAAAGATCGAACTTTACACCGTCCTTATAAAACCTTAGGATACCCTTTTGTCCCGATTATATTTGTAGTTTTCTGCCTGATATTGTTAATCGTTTCTTTCCTTGAGTCACCTAATAAATCTATTATCGGAATTGGGTTGATCTTGTCTGGATTACCTTTTTATTATTACTGGAAGAAAGAAGCAAGAAAACTTATCAAAACTGATGAATCAGGATATTAAATCTTTATTCAAGCTCTGATAATAGATTCCGTAAATCCAATGATTTGGTATACATAACAATTGAACCATCGTGATTATGAGGCCATTCTTCTTTAGGTCTGTCCCAATAAAGCTCTACGCCGTTACCATCCGGGTCATTTAAATAAATCGCTTCCGATACACCATGATCACTTGCTCCCGATAATGGATATTCTGCCTTTATCAATCGGTTCAGAATTGCAGCCAAGTCTTTTCTGGTTGGATACACAATTGCAGTATGATATAATCCTACGTTCTGTAAAGGAGCCGGTCCGGATCCTTTGCTATGCCAAGTATTTAAGCCAATATGATGATGATACCCACCAGCTGAAATAAATGCAGCTTGGTCACCGTACATAGTAATAAGCTCAAAGCCCAATAGATCACGGTAAAAGCCGAGAGACCTATCAATATCAGATACTTTTAAATGTACATGACCAATATGTGTTTGTGCAGGCATTACATAGTCCTGCTCTTTTATAGTTGTCATAATTAATTCTTATTTTTAGTCCATAATACGCCGTTCTTTGAAACGTATCTACCTATTTTACCTTGCTCATACAATCCCTTTAAGAACTCTTCTGCATCACCTTTACTCCTATTTGTTAATAACCCAAATTCCTTTGATGTTAGTGTAGGATAATGGATAAAAACATTTTCAAAATCTATATCGATAGACTGCTTAACAGCTTCTGGATATAATTTTAACAATGCTTGTTCATAGCTTTCATAAGGCTTGGTACCATATACTTTAAACCTATTATCATCTGCATCTGTAAAGAAAACAGTAGGAAAGCCACGCACACCCAACTGGCCAGCCAATGCTAAATCTTGATCGAACAATTCCTTGCCTTTTCCCGCAAAATCAATTTTAAATTGTTCTACATTTAAGCCAACTTGATGGGCTGCAACTTCTAGGTTCTCCCATTTTTCAATGTTCTTCTTTTCCAGAAATACCATCTCTTTTATTCTTCTCAGAAAATCCAGAGCCTTCTCCCCTCCTTGTAGCTGTGCAGCTTTAAAGGCAATAGAAGGTGGATAAGAAGATGATAAAGGATCTTCTATCCAAACATCTCCATCTATAGGCATTTCATAATGGGCCCCGGCTTCTTCCCAATGTACAGCCACATCGTTTGGATTACTAACATCACTTCCGCCATAAGTATTCCATCCTGCAAGCAAGCCTCCCATTCGGTATTCTATATCAAAATACTCACCGTATTCTAACTTCAATTTACGCAATTGAGGTTCTATTCCCCAACATGAAGAACAAATAGGGTCAGTAAAATAAAGAACACGTATTGGTTTTACTTTTGAAGAAATATCAGTCTCTTCAGTTATCGATTGTGTTGTTGGAACTTCACAAATCCCTGTTTCTATATTACAAAACAGAGCATCATTCTTCTCTTTATTCATAATTATCATAGCTAAATACCTTAATATAATTAATGCCTCAAACTCTTAACCTTCTCTGTTATTGTAAAGCCAGCATTTTCAAATATTACTGAAACAAGATCTATTGCTTCCTGGCTGGCACCTGCAACTAAAAGTTCTAATCTCACCGGATTATGGAACAACTGAACAAGCTTTGAATTGGGTAGCATTTGCTGCAATTCCTTTGCCTTATTTAAAGTAGGACTAGTCGTGTTTATGGTTGAAATATAAATCACTACCTTTTGAGTAGCTACAACTCTTATGCGATCTAAAAGTTTTTTCTCAAGTGTTGTATTATCAAAAAGAGCAATAATATCTGCTTCCCAACATCCTTCCTCTGCACAATCTGTAATTGATATATCGGCATTGGGACTTTCACTTTTAATCTGATCTGTTAATTGCTGATATTTATGTCCGTCATTAGATATAAATAGCAATGGATAATTTGCTTCGGCCAATTTTTTCACCAGAACTGTATATAATCCATCTGCAGCATCAATAAATGCGATTGTTTGTTTAACTGCCATCATCTCTATTATTTTATAGTACAAAAGTACGGTGACTTTGTTCCTGATTCGATGACCTAAACCACAAAATGATGTTGATCTATATCACTATTCTTTACGAATGGCCATCTGTCCGCGAATACGACTCAACGTTTCTCGCGAAATACCTATATAAGAAGCAATCATATGCTGTGGAACTCTTTGAAGAATATCTGGAAATGCTTGGATAAGATTATTATACTTTTCTTCAGCTGTTTCACTAAAAGAGCCCATGAGTCGTCTTTGGGTAACGATAAGGTTATTTTGAATTAGAATACGGAAATAGCGTTCTAAAGCAGGAACTCGCTCTAACAATATATCCCAGGAAGGCTTAGTGATTAATAAGAGCTCACAATCCTCCAACGCTTCTATATTATAGTTGGACGGCACACCAGTAAAAAAACTATATAAATCGGCACACCACCACCCCTCTAAAGAAAATTGAAGAACATGTTCTGCACCTTTCTCATCCACTTTAAAAGACCTCAACAATCCCTTTTCTAAAAAGATCGTGTATTTACACACATCACCCTCGCCGAGTATAAATCTTTTTTTACGAAGTTTCTTCGGTTGAAAAAGAGTTTTACAAAACTCGAAATCTTCGTCGCTTATGGAAACAACTTCTGTTATTTTCTGTTGCAGTAATTCAAACATAGTCGGGACAGTGGTCTAATATCTTTCAGTGAAAATATCTAATGAAAAATAAAGATACTGAATTTCCCGATTAAGGAGTATGATTAACCTATCAGATAAAAATTATTTTGTTAGCTCTGTCGACTTCATCCTGACTAATGAAATGACCTTTATTATCATAAATCTGTTCAGTTACTGAAGCTCCCATATTTGTTAATATAGTCGTCGATTCATGCACTCTTTCTAGTGGAATATGTGGATCGAAATCACCACAACTAATGAAAACAGGTGTTTCAGCAAAATTACCTTTGTAGTTTTCCATATAAACTTTATCACCAATCAGACCGCCCGAGAAAGCTACTGCTCCGCCCCATTTTGTAGCGTTCCGTGTAATAAATTCAAGGGTTAAGCAAGCTCCTTGCGAAAAACCAAGAAAGTAAATATTTTCTGTAGTAATACCTTCTTTCATAACCTCCTCAACCACTCCTTTTAATACATCGATTGCAGACGATAACCAAGGTTCATTTTTAGAGGGTGGCATCATAAAAGAATATGGATACCAAGTATTATGCATTGCTTGTGGGGCCAGCAATGCATAGTTTTCTACATGAAGTGATTGGGCAAGTGAAAGTATATCACTAGCATTCCCTCCTCGGCCATGTGTCATTATCAAGGCCTTTTTGGCTTGACTCAAATCTAAGCCTCCATGTACTATCTGTTGTGTATGCATATTTTTTTTATTGATTCAATGAAGGTAATCCTTGTTCAATTTCCAATCTGTAACCTTCATATTGTTTTGGCAGCTTTAAACCACTTCCAAGGTGATCTACAGACTCATCGATTGCAAAACCAGGGTTCTCTGTCGCGATTTCAAATAATACTCCACCCGGCTCCCTGAAATACAGAGAGAAGAAATAATCACGGTCAATTTTTGATGTAATCTGTAAACCTCTGCTAAGAACCTTCTCGCGATAATCCATCAAGACAGCATCATCTTTAACACGAAAAGCTATGTGATGGTTTGTTCCTCCAGCATTAATTCCTGCTACAGCTTGTGGCACCTCCAATATGTCTACAATAGCTGCATTTTCGACCGCATCAGTTATAAAACGATAGCGATTAGACTCTTGCTTAAGGAATTTATAACCAAACACGTCTGTTAATATATCAGCAGTTGGTTGCACATTTCTCAAAGTTAAAGTAACATTATGAAAACCTCTTGTTGCTACAGCTGCTTTTAGATCTTCTGTCTCCCAAGGCTTTCTGCTATCTTCCTTGTTCGGAACTATCAACTCGAGATTTAATCCATCATAATCCTGAAATGGCAAATATAATTCACCAAACCTCTCACCTAACCTTCCTGTTTCTACCTTAAATTCTTTAAAGCGTTCTTCCCAGAATTCCAAACTGCCTTCCGGGACAGCATAACCGATATCAGTGGCCATACCAGCTCCGTTTCTGCCTTGTCTCACCCCTTCCCAAGGAAAGAAAGTAAGAATAGTCCCCGGACTTCCTATTTCATCGCCAAAGTAGAAATGATAGGTCTTAGGATCATCAAAATTGACAGTCTTTTTTACCAATCGTTGACCTAATATTTTGGTATAAAAATCATAATTTCTTTGTGCATTTCCAGCTATTGCTGTGATGTGATGCAATCCTAAAACTCTATCTTCCATTTTTATGCTTGTTTTATTAATTGGATTTCAGCGTTTAATTTAACATCATCGCTAACTACCACACTTCCTGCCTCAGTTACTGCATTCCATGTTAAACCAAATTCTTTACGACTCAATTTACCTGAAATAGTAAAACCAGCCTTAGTTTGCCCATAAGGATCTACAACCGTTCCACCATATTCAATCTTAAATGTAAAAGGCTTTGTAATCCCTCTGATTGTAAGATCTCCTGAAAGTTCACCTTCGTCGCCGTCAACCTTATAACTTTTACCTGAGAATAATATTTGTGCTTCTTCGTCAGTATTAAAGAAATCTGCCGATTTTAAATGCGCATCACGTTGTTCGTTACCGGTATCGATGGAATTGATATCCGCTGAAAATTCTATTTTCTTAGCTGAGTTAAAATCATCTGTTTCAGTTTCTACTTCCAAATCAAATTTTTTAAAATGACCTGTTACAGTAGTAATCATAAGATGTTTCACTTTAAAAGTAACCTCACTGTGTGTTGGGTCAATAGCCCATTTAATGTTTGACATAATTTTTCTGTTTTTATTTGTTAATATATTATTTCTTATACACTACAAATGTAAGGCAGAAAGGTTATCTACTCCAATGACATACATTAAGTAATGCCATTGATATAGATCACAGTATTAAGAGAATAATACTAGACTCCATATAAAAAATCATATTCATAAATCTTACTTTGACTTGACAAGGAATAACTACTTTCGAAGCGCGGAAAAAAGCTTCTTGCCACTTTAAAGGAACGGGTTATGACTTCATCTTAAAAGACGTTGTTGCACGTGGCCGACCACGTTATGATGATATCTGGGTTGCCCGCTCACAGAAAACATCATTAACATTAGAAACAGGTTTAGGTGCCGGACTAATTATACCAAAATCAGATGTTC
The DNA here is from genome assembly GCF_035514885.1 of Albibacterium sp. Lineage (NCBI taxonomy): Bacteria > Pseudomonadati > Bacteroidota > Sphingobacteriia > Sphingobacteriales > Sphingobacteriaceae > Albibacterium > Albibacterium sp. The sequence continues at coordinate 75,523 of NZ_DATJCH010000022.1, forward strand.
GCTTTTCCGAAGTTGGAAAAAAATAGTTTAAATGTAGCAGGTTACGGTGTTTCAGTTAAAACCTCTTTACTATTGGTTATCAGCTTTAATGATGGCTAATATGCCATCATTATCTCAAAACGCTCTTCTCATTTTTAATTTGATGTGCCTGTTCAGCAATATCAGGCTGATATTTCAAACCCGGATCAAGAAAATGCATGTGTAAAACTCTGGAGTAGCAGAAGTTGAAAGGCGCCAACAAAATTGTAAAAGTTAATATAACTGCTAAATACAACCAAACATTCTCCGATCCACCTGATAAAACAAAGGTGGCTATCGCGAGAGCAATAACTTCTGCCACATTCAAGGCATAGCTAACGTACATCGCCACATAAAAATAACCAGGGTGACGTTCGTAAAACAGATCACAATACTCGCACCGAATAAACATTTTTTGTTTGAATACTCCCGGTTCAAACATTCTGCCTTTCCGGCATCTTGCACATTTCGCATGTACAAGTGCATACCATTGGCCAACTTCTTCTTTATTTTCCATTATTATAATTTCATTAATTATGAGATCGATCAACTACATTCCTTCTAAATTCTTCTGGCGTAATCCCTACCTGCTTTTTAAAGAACTTAGTAAAATATGAGTTATCATTAAAGTTTAATACATTCGAAATCTCTGTTATACTCATATCCTGATTTACAAGCAACCTCTTTGCTTCAAGAAGAATTCGATTCCTGATTAACTCCCCTGCTTGCAGTCCGGTAACAGTTTTACAAAGTGCATTCAAATGGTTCGGAGTCACAAATAATAGGTCTGCATACTCCTTTGGTAATCGTAATTCAGTATAATGTTTTTCAATAAGCTTCTGAAAATTCCTTAACAAGGTATAGCTTGGTTGCTGAAAGATATCTTTCTTCAGATTCTGTTGTTTTAGCAATAAAAATAACCGCAATAAGATTACCTTCATGATATCCTTTTGCAAAGAATTATCAACACTGCTTTCAGTAATCAAATCTTCAAATAGATCTTGCACCGGCGCTTCTAAATTTTCATTCAGATTAATTACACCATCCTCAGCAATACCATTAAAAAAAGAAAAAGACTCGAGATAATCTGTTCGAAGCAAAAAGGATTGAAAAAACTCTGCGGTAAAATTAACTACATAGCCATCCACATCACCATCAAAATTCCAACTATGCACCTGTCCAGGAATCATAAAGTAAATCTGAAAGGGCTGAATTTTGAACTTATTAAAGTCTATAGAATGAAAACCCGAGCCCTTTGTAAAGAACACCATGTGATAAAAATTATGGCGGTGCGAAGAATGGATATTCTTATGCCTTTTGAGATATGAAGAAAACCTCTCTACCACGATATCCGAATTTCTCATTCCAGATAGTGTACATATTTCAAGTATAGGAATGCTGTGTCTCATTTCTAATACAAAAATACGTTTAACTATGATAACATCATGGTAGTTCTGGCAGTTAGTGTGGTACTATTTACTTTTCATAGCAATTAAGCTGATTTACCAATCCATCCCAGATGTGTATGTTGAAACGAGTCAGGGTATTTTAATCCATATCCAAAAGCTCGATCCATGCTTGAGTGCCCAAATAGGATTATTCCGGAAAGATAAATCCAGTCATTCCCACTTTGCCATCCCGGACAAAGTACAATTAAAGCAAGAGCCAGATGATGGAATAGATTATAAAGAACGGCACCTGTTTGTGGACCTACTAGGTAACCTAACATACTGAGATCAGGTGCTAATATCAGCAACAAAAACCACCACCATGCAAAGTCAGTATGACTGAATAAGAAAATTGAGAAAATAAATAAAGCAATGTATTCTAACTTAATTAAATTGTTCATATTTTGAATTTGAACCTAAAAATAGATATAATATTGAATTCTAATCACTGTTTGACCACTGTACAGCTAAAAACTAAGCATCAAGAATTTACCTAGCTTCTATTTTTTCAAGCAATAAGTTCCATTGTGTGTTAAAAAAGGTGTAATAGTTTAATTATTCTGGTTTTCAGATTTGACAGTAGATATTACTCGTTTTGGACGATCAGCATAGATCCACAAAGCAATCGTTAGTAAGATGGTAAGTATTTGTGCGGTTAAAGATTGCACGGTTGGATAAATTCCTAATGGTTCAAAACGGAGCCAATCACTTACCATGTTCATCCCAATAATACCAGCTTCTTGCAAAGCAGAAAAACCTTTTCCTACTAAAACAATCGCAAGAATTGCCATGGTAAAAGCAGAAATTTTAAAGATCTGTTTAATAGGTATACGTTTTGAATAGTACATCATCAATATTGTAAACGCAATAATAATGATTGTCGAGCTTAATAAAGCCCAACCTATTGGAGAACCGTTGCCTTCCGGAACATCCAGTTTAAGTGCCGTTAAGAAAAGTATAACTTCAAAGACTTCCCGGAATACAACTATGAATGAGAAAATCATTAATCCCCACCAATTCCCAGATTTTGATATCTTATTAATTTTAACTTCAATAAATTCCTTCCATTTTTTAACCTCAGATTTACTATGGAGCCAAGTACCCATATATATGAGAACAAACACAGCAATTAAGGAGCCTACTCCTTCCATCATTTCACGACTGCTACCACTGATTTTCACAAGCTGATCTACAAAAAACCAGCTAATTACACCGATTACAAGTGCGGCTATCCAGCCAAAATGAAGAAATTTTATAGCCTTTTTAATCTTCAGCGGCCGAAGAATACTTAAGATAACTATAATAATAAGCAGTGCTTCTAAGGCTTCTCTTAAAAGTATAGACAAAGCAGCCCAAAAAGTAAAACCAAATGAATAAGAATTATTATCAAGAGCTCCCTGAGCTTTTATAATTAACTCATTTACATCGCTATAGGTTGATCGAACCAATGACTCATCATTACCCTTTAAGGCATTCCGATAAGCTAGCATTGCCTTTTCAATGGTAATAACAATGTCTTTATCAACTGCTTTTAATGTGTTTTCTACAATCTCAACACCCTCAAGGTAAGAACTCAAGGCCAATTGCTGTGCCCGTCTTTTATCGTTATCTAAGTAAGCCTGCAAAGAAGCATTCAGGTTCTTAGAAGCGATGTCAAGTGGCTGAACACGCTCTGGTTCATAATGACGGATTTGACTAAGTGTAATCTCTGGATTCGCTTTCGCCAAGCTAGTTTCCAGTTGCTTATCCGTCCATTTACTAACACTATCCAAGTTAATTCCGGAAGGTAAGTTTGCTAATTTACCGTCAGCTTCTTGATGACTAAGCGACATAATGTAAAAAGAAACATCCCATAATTCTGCTTCTGAAAGTTCCGTAAAAGAACGCATTGCTGTACCCTCTAATCCTAACTTTGCAACATTATAGGCTTGTACGGCTGTAAGATTCTTTAGCGTAGCGGGGTCATGAAAATTAGTAGGTCCGGGATCTAAACTCGCCGCAAGAATACCATCCCCTTTCCCCTGGGTACCATGACAGGATTGACAGTTATCGTTATAAATCATCATTCCCGACTTCAGGTCAGGCCATTGATCGGGTGTTACCTTTATAAGACCCAAGCCTAATATCTTTTCCTTTATATCTCTGGCTTGAATTTCTATTGCATTTTGATCAGCTTTAGTTTGAATCAACGTTTTCAACTTTTCTAATTCCGATCTTAGCTTCTTAAAGGCTGGATTATTAACCTGTGGGTTAAGGTTCTCATGATAGGTAATGCAAGTTTGTGTAAATTCAGAAATCTCTTCAAACTCAGCTTGGTTGATAATTTTACCATCTGCTACCGCACCTTCATAATCTTTTGCAATGTAATCTAACAAAGTCACTAAGGTTCTAGCTTCCTTTTCATTTACACCGGTTTGAGCCGAAGCATTAAAAGGATTAACCAAAAAAAGAATAAAAAGCAAAAGTGCAATTCTAGAGAAGTTCATTTTATAAGAATCTAGCAATTATTCTACGAATAACCACCTGTCTTTTTTGTTGTTAGCAATAAGGCAAGCTTTAAGAAATATGAACAAAGATATAACTATTTAGAATGATTAAAAATAATATATCAAACATTATTAAATAGTTAATAATAGTTTATAGCCTATAATAAATGTTTGTTTATATTGAGATTCTCAATTATAAACAAGGGTGAAATTTAAAATGTTAATTAAAGAATATAAGGATTCTGATAAAGCTGAAGTTATAAACTTGTTAAAAATGAACACGCCTCTTTACTTCTCCCCTGAAGAGGAAAAGGATTTAGTATATTATTTAAATAATGAGATTGAAAAGTACTATGTTATCGAGGTAAACAAGGAAATAATAGGCTGTGGAGGAATAAATTTTGAAAATGATAAGACGACTGGAATAATAAGCTGGGACATTTTGCATCCAGAATTTCAAAAGAAAGGTTATGGAACTTTATTGTTAAAATATAGAATAGGTATTTTAAGTTCGATGAAAACGATAAAGACAATCACAGTTAGAACCACGCAGTTAACACATGAGTTTTACCAAAAAAACGGATTCATACTTAAAGAAGTTGAAAAGAATTACTGGGCTGTGGGATTCGACCTATACAAAATGGAATATAAAAAATAAAAATCACAAATGAATATAGTTGCAAAACAGGCAACCTGGAAAGAATTATTTAGCGGCCAAAACGGATTAAAGGCTATTGCCTTGGCAGCAGGGGTCATATTACATGCAACAGATGTTTTTCTAGCCACTACCATTATGCCATCTGTTATTGATGATATCGGCGGACTTGCATTCTATTCATGGGCAACTACTGCTTATGTTGTAGCAGCCATTATAGGTTCAGTATTATCTTCTCGTAACTTATTAAAAAATGGACCCAGAACAAGCTATCGGGGAGCCATATTTCTTTTTACAAGTGGTGCATTATTATGTGCCATAGCCCCTTATATGTATGTATTTTTAATAGGAAGATTTATACAAGGCATAGGAGGCGGACTGTTGTTTGCCCTATCCTATGCAATGGTTAATGAGGTTTTTGAAAAACGTTTCTGGCCGAGAGCAATGGCTTTAATTTCAGCGATGTGGGGTGTAGCAACATTCATAGGTCCATTTATTGGGGGTGTTTTTGCGGAATACAGCCATTGGCGTATGGCATTTGTTACGTTAGCGGTAATTGCAATGAGTTTATTATTTCTGACAGAGAGGATATTGCCAAAGAAACTGGCGGTTATAGATGAGAAAGCATCTCTCCCCTGGATGCAACTTATGTTAATTACCCTAGCTGCATTAACTGTATCAGGCGGAGCCGCCAGCCAGCATATAATTTTGAATGTGGGTAGTATTTTAATCGCAGGCATACTACTTTTCTGGACAGTAAAGTTAGATAAGAAAGCTAACAATCGATTATTACCACGTGGAAGTTATGATCTTACCAAAACTCTGGGAGCAACATATCTTGTCATTGCACTAATAAATAGCAGTACGGCAGTCGAAATTTATATTCCTTACTTTTTCAAAGTGATTCATCAATATTCTCCACTTTTAGCTGGCTATCTCACAGTTCTTATTGCTGTGGGTTGGACCACTGCTTCTATCCTTTTTTCAGGTATTTCATTGAATAAGGTACGGGTCAGTATTCTTATGGGACTCAGCTGTCTTTTTATCGGAATATGTGGATTATCACTAATTATGCCCTCTCAAGATCTTTCTCATACAGTATTCTTTATCCTGATCTCTATTTGCCTGCTTATGATTGGAATGGGGATTGGAATAGGTTGGCCACATTTATTAACTCGTGTTTTAACTTTTGCACCAAAGGATGAAGGTGAAAAAGCTTCAGCCTCAATCACTACAGTACAACTTTTATCTACTGCTATTGCAACTGCATTTGCAGGTTTAGTGGTAAATCTTACGGGTTTAATAGAACCAGGAGGCTTAGCTGGAACTCAAAATGCTGCCACCTGGTTATTTGGTATTTTTGCTTTAGCACCTTTCACAACTTTCTTTCTACTTTTATTTACTTGGAAAAGAAAAAAAAGGATCAGTAAAAGATGAGAAATAATTCTAACCTAAGAAATATCTTTCTAACTCTAAAGGTACAATGTATTCGCCATCTTTATAGACGCGCATATTTCCACCGGATATTTCATCAATCAACATGATCTCTCCGGTTGATTTATTTTTACCAAACTCCAGCTTAATATCATAAAGATCCAATCCTTTTTTGGCCAATTCAGATTTGATTAAATCACATATTTTTCTGGTTAAGGCTTTCACTTCCTGATAAGCATCGTTAGTTAGTATTCCTAACATTGCTAATGTATCTTCAGATATCACAGGATCCCCTCGTTCATCGTCTTTAATAGTAACTTCAACAAGGGCATTTAACCTTTGTGCTTCATCACAATAAGCAGCATATCTTCTATAAAAACTTCCAACCGCTCTATATCTGCAGATTACCTCTAAACCCTTCCCTAATACATCAGCATGCTTCACAATCATACTCACTTCGTTTAGATCCGCAGATACATAATGGGTAGCAATATTGTTAGCTTCTAATAATTCGAAGAAATGTTTAGTCATTTTCAATCCGGATTTGCCTGCACCTACAATTGTTAAGCCTACTGTATTTGCGCCAGGATCAAATATACCGTCAGTACCGGTAACGTCATCTTTGAACTTTAATAACACTTCATTTTCACCCAAACTGTAAACGTCTTTAGTTTTACCTCTATAAATCAGCTTCATAAGAATAGTATAAATTTGTAAGCGTCAAAATTAATATAATTCCTGAAGTATATTAATTTTGACGGAAATTAGCTTATCTTAAAATAAGGAAACAAAGGGTTTATACTGTTGTTCATAAACTGATACCAAATCATATACAAATGAAAATAACGCTGGCACAACTTAACTACACAATTGGAGATTTTGCTTATAATACGAAGAAGATCATAGATTATATTATCAGAGCAAAAAATGAAGGCGCGGATCTTGTTGTTTTTGCTGAGTTGGCTGTGTGTGGTTACCCTGCTCATGATTTCTTAGAGTTTGATGAATTTATTGACCTTTGTGAAAAATCAGCAGAGGAAATTGCTAAACACACCTTCGGAATTGCATGTATTATTGGGATACCTATAAAAAACGAGCAATCTGCAGGCAAAGATCTATATAATGCAGCTTACTTTATTGAGGAAGGAAATGTAAGAAATATTATTAAAAAGGCGCTTCTACCTAACTATGATATATTTGATGAATACCGCTACTTTGAGCCCGCAATAAGCTTTAATTGCATTGAGTTTAAAGGTAAAAAAATTGCACTAACAATTTGTGAGGACTTATGGAATATCAACAGCAATCCCTTGTATATATCGAACCCAATGGATGAGCTGATCAAACAGAAACCTGATTTGATGATCAATATTGCAGCCTCCCCATTCTCTTATCTACATGATGATGAACGGGTAGAAACTTTATCAAAAAGTGCTAAACACTATCAGCTGCCACTTTTATATGTAAATCAGGTTGGGGCACAAACAGAAATTATCTTTGATGGTGGCTCTTTGGCTTTTGACAAGGATGGAAATTTACTGGATGAAATGATGTATTTCAAAGAAGATTTTAAGATATATGAATTTACTGATAACAAACTACAGGGTTTAAATCCTATAAACCATCAAATAGTACCTGATATTGCGCAAATTCATGATGCACTAGTTTTAGGCATAAAAGATTATTTTGATAAATCAGGATTCAAGAAAGCTGTACTTGGCTTATCAGGAGGAATAGACTCTGCAGTTGTGTGTGCGTTAGCTTGTCGTGCACTAGGTCCGGAAAATGTAATGGCTGTATTAATGCCCTCAAAATATTCTACAGACCATTCTATTGATGATGCGATGGACTTGGTTAATAATATAGGTTGCAGGCATGAAATCATACCTATAAAAGAAGCAACAGATGCATTTGATAATATGCTCGCTCCGGCTTTTCAAGGTTTGCCTTTTAATATAGCGGAAGAAAATATACAAGCCAGGGTTAGAGGAATACTTGTTATGGCAATGTCTAACAAATTCGGATATATTGTACTTAATACTTCAAATAAAAGTGAATGTGCAGTGGGTTATGGTACACTATACGGTGATATGTGTGGTGCAATAGCTGTGATTGGTGATGTTTATAAAACTCAGATCTACCAATTAGCTCAATTTATAAATAAAGATGGTATCGTAATCCCTGTAAATTCAATCGCGAAACCTCCTTCAGCAGAACTTCGGCCAGATCAAAAAGATTCAGATTCACTTCCTGATTATGATCAATTAGACAAAATTCTCTTACAGTATGTTGAATTAAAGAAAAGTTCTGATGCAATCGTTGAACAAGGCTTTCAAGAAGAGCTTGTTAAGAGAGTAATAAAGATGGTCAACTCAGCAGAGTTTAAAAGACATCAAACAGCGCCAATCTTACGAGTTTCTCCTAAGGCATTCGGGATGGGTAGAAGGATGCCTATTGTAGCCAAATATCTTTCTTAGAGAGTAAAAAAGGCTGCCTAATTAAGGCAACCTTTTTGAACAAACCTAACTAACCAATTAAAAACTATAATTCTTCATCGTGTTGACTCTTATCTAAGCCAACCAACTCTGCATTATCAGAAACCCTTAATGTACTGATCGAATCTGTTATTTTAAGTAGCAACAATGAACCAAAAAATGCAAAGAGTGAAACTGCAACCAAGGCTATCACATGAGCACTGAATAATCCGGTTTCACCAAAAAACAAACCATTAGTCGTAACCGCACCGTTTACAGAACTAGTTGCAAATACACCTGTTAAAAGCATACCTACCATACCTCCTACCCCATGACATGGAAAAACATCAAGCGTATCATCTATTCCTTTACGGGTTCTCCAAAGAGAAACAAGATTGCTAATAACTGCTGCAACAATACCAATCACCAACGAATGTGGAATTGTAACATATCCTGCAGCAGGGGTGATGGCAACTAAACCTACAACAGCTCCAATACAAGCGCCCATAGCTGAAGGTTTTTTACCTCTCAGGATATCAAAGAATATCCATGCCATAGCTGCAGCGGCTGATGCTGTAGTGGTGGTAGCAAATGCGGATGCAGCAAGCCCGTTAGCTCCTCCTGCAGATCCTGCGTTAAATCCAAACCATCCAAACCAAAGTAAGCCAGTTCCTAAAATAACATAACTTATTCTGGCAGGAGAATGTGTAGTCTCTGTTCTTTTTTTAAGGTATAATGCAGAAGCTAACGCGGCCCAGCCTGCAGACATATGTACTACCGTTCCTCCTGCAAAATCTAAAACACCTATTCCGGCTAATAAACCTGATGGATGCCACGTCGCATGTGCTAATGGCGAATAAATAAAAATCATGAACAGTGTAATAAAAATCAAGTAAGAATTAAAACGAACTCTTTCTGCAAATGCTCCTGTAATTAAAGCAGGTGTGATAACTGCAAATTTTAACTGAAACATAGCAAACAGTGCGATAGGCACAGTTGGCATTGCAGGCCAGACATTATTGCCGAGCATACCCTTCATCATGAAGAATGTTGAAGGGTTTCCTACAATTCCGCCAATATCATCTCCAAAGGCTAAACTAAATCCAAAAACCACCCATAAAATAGTTATCAAACCCATACAGACAAAACTCTGTAGCATGGTTGAAATTACATTTTTCTTGCGGACCATACCTCCGTAAAAGAAGGCTAACCCTGGTGTCATCAACAATACAAGCGCAGCCGACATTAACAACCAGGCCGTATCGCCTGTATCAATAGTGCCTTCCGTCATTGTTGTTACTTCTGTTGCTGGAGATACTAATGCTATAATAAGTGCGATAAGTAGGGCTCCGAATGGTACATATTTTTTCATTTTTCGCTAATTAATTAAGTATATATTGAACCTTGTGAATTTGAAATGCTTATTTTATGAATAGTAGTTCTCTGAATTTCGGCAATGGCCAGATAGCATCATCAATTAATAATTCCAACTTATCTACATGATATCTGATCGGATCGAAATATGCTTTAACTTTCTCATCGTATGCAATTGCTTTCTCCCGGCTATCTTTAATCACATTAGCCTTTTTTCTCTCTTCGATCATCTCATAAACATTCTTTTTAATGAAATTGATATGCTTAGATAACTCTTCAATAATGAGTATTTGGGCCTCATATGAATCTTTATCAAAACCGATATCTTTTAAGCCTTTTACATTATTAATGATATCGGATTGGTACTTTATAGCTGATGGAATAATCATATTTGTTACCAATTCACAAATAATACGAGCCTCAATCTGCAGCTTTTTATAATACGTTTCTAAAAGAATCTCATGTCTTGCATGCGCTTCCCTTTTAGTAAATACACCAGTCGCCTCAAATATCTTTTCGGTCTTTTCTGACACCAAAGAATCTAAAGCTCTAGGAGTAGTTTTGATATTTTGCAAGCCACGTTTTTCTGCTTCAGCAGCCCACTCTTCGCTATAACCATTGCCCTCAAAGCGGATATTCTTAGATTCCTTAATGTACTTTTTGATAATTGTTAAAAGGGCTATCTCCTTTTGATCGCCTTTCTTAATCAATTCATCTACATCTGCCTTAAATTTGATCAATTGCTCTGCAACAATCATATTCAAAATTGTCATGGGATTAGATGAGTTTGCAGAAGAACCCACTGCTCTTAATTCAAACTTATTTCCTGTAAAAGCAAAGGGCGAAGTACGATTACGGTCAGTATTATCTAAAAGGATTTGTGGAATCTTTGGAATACTATGCAAGATCTCCGCTTCTTTTATTTTATTGGATATCTTAGATGTTTCAATCTCATCCAAAATATCATTTAATTGCTCTCCAAGAAAAATAGATATAATGGCGGGTGGAGCTTCGTTTGCACCTAAGCGATGATCATTACTTACAGATGCAATGGATGCTCTCAGTAAATCCGCATGCTCATAAATGGCTTTAATAGTGTTCACTAAAAAAGCGAGAAACATTAAGTTATTCTTGGGTGTTTTTCCTGGTGATAACAAATTCTTACCTGTATCTGTAATCAAGGACCAGTTGTTATGCTTACCTGAACCATTGACACCTGCATATGGTTTTTCGTGTAATAAAACCTTAAAATGATGTCTTCTGGCTACCTTATCCATCACATCCATTAATAGCTGGTTATGATCGATAGCTAAGTTGATTTCTTCGTAAACTGGGGCACATTCGAATTGTGAAGGTGCAACCTCATTATGACGAGTTTTTAGAGGTATGCCCAACTTTAGAGCTTCCGTTTCGAAATCCTGCATGAACGCATAGACCCTTTCAGGAATAGATCCGAAATAATGATCTTCTAATTGTTGGCCTTTTGCAGATTCATGTCCGAATAAGGTTCTTCCTGTTAAATATAAATCCGGCCTTGCATTAAATAAAGCAATATCTACAAGAAAGTACTCCTGTTCTATTCCTAAAGAAGCGCTCACTTTCTTAATATCCTTATCGAAATAATGACAAACGTCTGTAGCAGCCTTATCCATAATAGATAAAGCTTTTAATAAAGGAGCTTTATAATCTAATGCTTCTCCTGTATATGAAACAAATACAGTTGGAATACACAATGTTTTTCCGAAAATAAAAGCTGGGGAAGATGGATCCCATGCAGTGTATCCACGAGCCTCGAAAGTGCTCCTGATTCCACCATTAGGAAAACTTGAAGCATCTGGTTCTTGTTGCACTAACGCATTTCCTGAGAATTTCTCAATAGCATTGCCATCCGAATCAGGCTCAAAAAAAGAGTCATGTTTTTCTGCAGTAGATCCAGTAAGGGGTTGAAACCAGTGAGTGTAATGCGTAACTCCTTTGCTCATACTCCAAGCCTTCATAGCTGCTGATATTTTATCTGCAACATCTCTACTAATAGAAGGGCCACTTTCTATAGAATTCAATACCGTGTCATGATCCTCTTCTGACAGAAAAGCTAACATTTTAGTTTTATTAAAAACATTCGATGCATAAAAGTCTGAAATTTTATCAGATGGCTGTTTAATCTCAGGAACTGTCCTTGTTAAGACAGTTTGCAAAGCTTGAACTCTGTTTTTTGTCATTTTACATGTAATTATTAGTAAATATTCTATTATAGTTTGTTTTTCTTGATAAAAATACACTAAAATATTTTATTTCATAATAATTCTTTAATTAAAATGCATTTTTATCTAAAAATATACAAAATATAGTCTTAAAAACATCATATATAATCTAAATCACACATTATTAAACTAAAAAATATTATAAATATGAGCATTCAACAGAATAAAACTCAAAATATTTATAAAAACAAGAAAATTATTAAGCACATCCAACCAAAAGCATGTTAAATTGAATTTTAACGATAATATTTACTCAATAAATATCAAAATAAGGCAAAAAGGAAGGAAAGTATAAAAAACAGGAAACTGCATTATCAAAAATTGATAATGGTTAATAAGCAGATAAGCCAAGAAAAGGTTAGTAATGAATCGTCAGATTTTCTCGACCAACTTCAATAAGGCAGGAATCAATAAGGCAGCAATCAAATTAAAATACTCTACCTATTTATAAAACTTCACCCCGTGTCTACACATGATCCAAAGAGGGATGGAGAGGGCTATCCAAGAGATAACGTGCCATAAGCCTAATCCCATTATAGCCGATAATAGTCCGATTGTTGTAAGAACTGCCAAGAGAATAGGCATATTCCAAATTTTATTAGAATAGTTTTTAGTTGGCATTTTCTTCTTCAACTGTTGATAGAGTGAGTGATTCAAAATTATCCAAAACTCGCTTCAACTGAGCAGCTTTGGCTTTACGTCGGGCAATCCAAAGATATAGTCCGGAAATCAATACAATAATAGTAGCTAGATCAAATATTACCCATATAATCTTCATTGGAAGACCACCATAATCTCCGAAGTGAAAAGGTTGAGAAATAAAGATAGTATTCAAGTACCATGGCAGATCTCTCATATCAGTAAACTCTCCGGTCTCAGCATCTATCAGTGCTGGTTTTATAATTCTTGAAGTCAAGGGAGTAGTCCCTATCATATAGACTGCATAATGATGACTACTTGAATACAAAGTACCAGGATAAGCCACAAAAGAGACCTCCATTTCCGGCGCAGCTTCCCTAGCTTTTTCAAGAGCAGCATCAAGAGAACTTAATTTACCTTCCAATTTAGGTTTATCTTTATATTCAGATACCATTTCGGCTAACTGTCCAGATCGCCACATCTCCAATGCAGGATCTGCCAATGTATTAATAACACCCGTAATCCCTACAACAAATACCCAAGCTAATGTTACAATTCCTAGCAAATTGTGCAAATCCAACCATTTCAAACGCTTTGATTTTTCCGTTCTTATCATTCCAAAATCAAAACGCTTCATAATTGGTCCATACAGAACCACGCCGGAAATAATTGCTACAATAAAAAGAGTCCCCATTAACCCTAAAAAGAGCTTACCTGGAATACCTGCAAGCATTTCTACATGTAGATAATACATTAGCAACATAAAAGTCATTTCATTTGGTGGAGCTTCAAGAACTGTAGCAGTTCGTTCATCCATCGTTAAATAATGATCCGCTTCAATAGGAGCTTCAGATGAATCAGCTAATGTAACAAACATCTGATTTGGATGGTGTTCCGGATCCCAAAAGATATACTTTGCTTCTTTTCCAGGAATATGCTCCATAGCTTTTTGAAGTACAGCATCTTTTGAAAATTCTGGAGATTCGGCAGGGAGCTCAGAAAGTTCTATTTCGTCTTCTAAGAGATGATCGATTTCTTCTGTAAATATCAAAGGTAGTCCAGTAATACACAACATCAAAAGAAATACAGTACATATCAAGCTTGTCCATTTATGAATATCAAACCATCTTTTTATTGTTTTAGCTTTCATAGGTACTTGAATGAATGATAATATGTTTCTTATTGGTTTTGTGAACTAGCTAGCCTAACGCCACAAATGTATTATTTATAACTATTCTAAACAAGAATTATTTAAAATTATTCTAAACAAGAAGCTAAATCAAAAATCAAAAACCTTTTTCAGCAGTTATCTATTCCCTATTCTTCAATTAACTGATTAACAAAGTCTTTAAATTCTGCATTGGAGAAATCACCCATTCCTTCATGTTTAAAAACTACTTGTCCATATTTATTAAGAACTAACGTAGTTGGTATCGCTCCCCCCATATATGATGAAGGTATGGGGCTCGCTGGTGTATAAACAGGCAAATCAAATTTTCTCTTATCCATAAATTTTTGAGATTTGATTGGGTCATTATCGACATCAACCATCATAAACATAACATTCTCATTATCTCTAAAACTTGAATAAAGTTTATTAATAGTTGGCATTTCAGCGATACAAGGAGGACACCATGTTGCCCAAAAATTGATAAAGACTACCTTTCCTTTTTGGTCGGAAAGTTCAATAACCTCATCATTCATATTTTTAAATAGTATTTCCCGGTTATGAGTAGCTGTATTGATTTCTGCAGCCACCTCTACTGTTGGCCCATCAGGTATGCTTGGTTGAAATAACCCAATTTTCATTAGGTTTTGCATGACAACTCCTTTAAAACTGGGACTAAATAGCATAGCTAATACAAAAACTACAAGAATTCCGGTAAAAAAATTTGATAGGGATATTTTATTTCTTAAACTCATTACTGTGTGCATTATATAATTAAATATCATTACAAGAGAGAAACACTCTTAGGTTTAATTCATTATTCTTAAATAGTAAAATGGAGAAATAACGAGAAGGTATTATATAAGGATAGATCTATTTTTTAAAAACAACGCTATATTATCAAGAAAAAACGGATCTCGATACTCAATGAAAAAACCTTGCCGTGTATTTAATATTGAGGCAAATAGATATATATTTAATAATGTTAAAATAAAAGGAAGTGGCAAACTGTTATTATTATCCAGCTTGGATATATCTAATAAAGTAGCCTGAGTTATTCTCCCTTCAAGAGGACAGGTACTAACAAAAGCACTCGCATTACCTGACTGTTGCAAAGTTCTCTCAATTGAAAAAGAAGCACTTGTTAACAAACTCCTGACCGGACACGTATTTACCATCATAAAAAAAAGACAAAGCAAGAGCACTGCTGCTTTAATCTGATTGTATAAAGATGGAAGATGCTTGTTCATTGTCCAATATAATATATCATACAAATCTAATTAATAAATAACATTTAAGTCATAATGCCATCAATTTGATACATTCGGACAAGAATCATTCAAATGTTATAATTCATTATATTTGAGTTAGGGAACTTAACAAAGCGTCAATCCAAGATATGAACAGAACTTTCTCAACAATTGAACAATATATTGAAAGCTTTGAAAATGAAAAGCAGAGCATCCTATGGGAAATCCTTCATATCATTCGGCATGTGGCACCACTTGATACGATAGAGACCATTAGTTATATGATGCCAACATTTCGTTATAATGGCAATCTAATTCACTTTGCTTTATTCAAAAACCATTTAGGTGTGTATCCTGGTCCCGATGCTATCATACACTTCGAGTCTGAATTACAAATTTACAAAACAAGCAAAGGTGCTATTCAGTTCCCGTTAGATAAGACTCTTCCTAAAAGGCTGATAGAAGATATCGTACTTTATAATGCTAATAAGGAAAAAGATAAAAAAAGCGGAAAAATAACTTGAGTATGAACACTTGCTTATTTTAGAAAAATACAACCAAAATAAACCTTAATATTTTGCTAAGCTTAACCAATATCAATAAAAAATACGGTAGCCATGAAGTTTTAAATTTCGACGAATGGAAAATTGGACAAGGGGTTCACTGGTTGAAAGGAGGTAATGGAACTGGAAAGTCCACCTTATTCCGCATTATATCTGGCCAATCACCCTTTAGAGGTGAAGTAGAATTAAATGAAATCAACTTAAAAAAACAACCCATACTATTCCGTTCAAAAATCAGCTTTGCTGAGGCTGAGCCACAATATCCTTTATTCATAAAAGGAAAAGAGCTCATTGAATTTTACCAAGAAACGCGTAAATCTGAAAAAAAAGAAGTAGAATATCTTACTGATTACTTCGAAATGACAGCTTTCTTGGATAATAAAATAGGTGGTTATTCGAGTGGAATGCTGAAAAAGCTATCATTAATCTGTGCTTTTTTAGGTAAAGCTGATCTTTACATTTTAGATGAACCTTTAATCACAATCGATGCTACATCATCAGAAAAGCTTTACTATTTAATTAAAACAAAAGCTTCTAAAGGAAATAGCTTTTTAATATCCTCGCATCAGGAAATAAACCAGGTAAAATTACCTTTGAATACTGTATTTCAAATCATTGATAAACAAATTGTTGCTACACATGCTGAAGTTACTAATCAATAGTTTATCAAAGGAATTCTACAAGCAGCATGCAGGATTATTTCTTATAGGGTTTTATATTCTGTTTGGCATGGTTGATTCATCTCAACCAATTGTATATCAGCAATCCTTATTATTAATAAGCCTCTCTTCCCCTCTTGGAATGGTACTTGTGTTTATCTCTTGGTTTTTATATGGAGGGAAGGCTCATTTCTTTATCTCTCAAAGGTTGAAATTGCACCAATACAATTTCATAAAAGAAACAGGTTCTCTAAAAAGAAATACTCAATTAAAGCTCTGGTTAAAACTCTATTCGGTCATTCTTTTACCAATTTTCATCTATGTTATTCTACTTATTATAATCGGATTAAAATTCAAGTATTATAATAGTGTAATCAGTATTATCGTTGTTTTCCTCACTTTATTTCTTGGATTAGCTTGGCTTAGATTTCATTCTATCACTTTTGGCTTTCTCAAACAAGAGAGCAGATGGTTGAATATTAGCCTTAAAATTAAAAAACCATTTTTTAGCTGGCCAATATTTTATCTTTTCACTGAGCAGCTATTAATGCTATTTGTGTGCAAAATCATCTCTGCTATTCTATTTAAAGGCGTTTTATGGATGTTTGCGGATGTAGGGAACGATATCAAAGTATTACTTACCGCGCTATTGGCATCTGTAATATGTCACTCGATTCTAGTAGTCAACTTATTGAAATTTGAAACTGAGCAATTAAGCTTCTGTAGAAGTTTACCCATTAAAACCAGTAATAAAATATGGAATTGGCTTTTGATTTTCACGATCATTTTAATTCCAGAATGGGTATTTTTTACAATAGCTGCCAACTATAACCTATACATAATCGCTAGTGGTTATTCATTCGGACTTTCAGCCTTACTTTTCTTTATAACTATACTATTTATGATGAAATTAAATACATCAAGTTATTTAAAGTTCTTACTATTTTTCTTTTTCATAGTTTTGTATATAATATTAGGCAACTACTATATTCAACTCACCGTTTTAATGATCAGTTACTCATTACTCTTTTACATTTTCTGGTTTAACAAAATTGATTTAAGAGAGGTAAAATAACACTAAGACCCAGATTCTATCCCCATAAAATTTTGTCGGTATAACATCCAAGAAAAAGGACTTATCAGAAGCCTACAAAAGAGATTGATTAACAAGAATAAGAACAAATACATTAAACAAAAGAAACCCCACTAATGTGAGGTTTCTTCTTAAATTAAATCAATTTCCTACTATTTAGTATCAACGCTCAATTCAGTTTTAACTGATTTCTTCGGGTACATAATTGATACAATATAAATCGTTATAACTGCTAAAGGAAAAGAAATTAAAGCTGGGTTTTCTAATTTATGAATTGCATTTGCAGGATCTAAACCATAACGATCCCACATTGTAGGAGAAGTAAGAATGATTGCTAATGATGAAACGATACCCACAACAATAGAAGATGCAATCCCTTTTGCAGAAGTTTTTTCCCAGAAAAGAAGGAATAGTATTGCTGGAAGATTTGCTGAGGCAGCAATAGCAAATGCCCACCCTACCAAAAACGACACGTTCATTCCTTTGAAAGCCATCCCTAAAGCAATTGCAAACACACCTACAACTAAAGCTGAAATCTTTCCAACTTTCACCTTTCTATCATCCTTAAGATCCATTTTCAAGTATACATCCATAAAATCATGAGCTATTGCACCAGAAGAAGCAACAATTAAGCCGGCAACCGTACCTAAAATAGTTGCGAAAGCAACTGCTGAAATCAAAGAAAACAGAACTACTCCAAAGGCATGTGCAAGAAGCGGTGCTGCCATATTGCTTGATTCTACATCCATTACTCCATTTACCGCTGCTCCCAAACCCATATACAAAGTGAGAACGTAGAAAGCACCTATTCCGGCTACAGCAAGAATAGTGGACTTTCTGGCATCTCGAGACGATTTAACTGTATAATACCGAATTAAAATATGTGGCAATGCTGCTGTACCTAAAAATAATGCGAGCATTAAAGAGATAAAATCAAGCTTACTCCAGATACTGGATCCTTTTCCGATTTTATATTTCAAACCCGGGAGCATAAAGTCTTTCCCGGAAGTTATATTCTGATAGTAAAGAGAGACTTCTTCACCATTATCTGAAAATTCAGATTTAGCAAAACGAACCAATTCACTTTTTTCTATGATAGACAAATACTCTAAGGGACCAACAGGACCAGTTTTCTCTACTTCCTTTCCATCAACAATGATTTTACTCAAATGACCTACTTGAAAGAAATTAGCATTCTCTTTTGGCTCTCCATTATAAAGTTGAACTCCCCTTTTATCTTCTGTAATAGACAAAGCTTCTTTAAGCATATAGCTCTGATTGCTTTCTACCAAATTGAACCACCTGGCAATTCCATCCTTTTCCAGCTTAACGAAATCCTTTCCCTTCACTTCTACCTGAGAAATTACATCCCAATCGGCTACGCTAACTACTTCCCTATCATTCATTTCTGGAGATAACTCCATAAATTGATGATAGTCCTGATTTTTATGATCAGGATTAAGAGAGAACCCATTCTTTAAAATATAAACGGTAAGAATAGTGGATAATATAATCAGTAAGCCTCCTTTTAAAAACTGAACATAAGTAGTTGATGTCATGCCTGCACTAGCAACGATAACAATCACAATAACTCCAACTAATAATACACCAACCCAATGTGGTAATCCCAATAAAGGTGTTACCAGGTCACCTGCACCAACCATTTGCGGAATCAAATAAAAAATAGAAATAATCAATGTACTGAAAGACGCAGCCAAGCTAATAGCTCTAGAATTAAATTTCGAATTCAGGGCATCGGTAAAGGTAAATTTACCAAGCTTCTTAAATGGTTCAGCAATTAGAAAAAGTGCTACTACCCATCCGGCCAAAAATCCTATAGCATATAAAAACCCATCAAATCCAGAAACTGCTATCATGCCACAAATTCCTAAAAAGGAAGCAGCAGAAAGATAATCACCCGCGAATGCAATTCCATTTATAGTCCAATGAATTTTACCGCCAGCGGCATAATAAGAAGATGCAGAAGTTGTTTTTCTTGCAAAATAAAAGGAAAGACCCAATACTAAACCAACGAAGAAAACAAAGAAAACGAGTGCGGTATAAGAAACATCATATATCATAGCGGCCCCTCCTTTCTATCTCCTTCTTTACCATTCATATCATCCTCATAACGAGAGCATAAAAAATTATAAAGAATACCTAAAAGTACAGCAAACAAAATAAGTCCCACACCATAAAAAATAGCCAGATTTATACCTCCAATAACTTCATAGGCTAATAATTCATAATTTAGAACACCAATTGCAACGAAACCGGCATAAAAAAATAGATAAATAAAAAAGAACCTTATGCCTAGCTTAGCTTTTTTTTTCGATGCCAGATCTTCTTCAGGTTCAGGTGGTAATTTTTGAAACGTATGCATTTTAAATGAATTGGTTTAATTGATTACTTTAAGAAATTTCACTTTAGGTTTATAGAAGCGAAGTTAAAATTGAAATTAATGCTAATATTTCAATTATCCACTCGTTTACTAAAATAATAAAAAAAATGTTTTCAACCAGTTCACTCTTTAAAATAAAAAAGCCACTGATAAATCAGTGGCTTTAATTGTATACTTTATTAAGTTTTTAACGAGAGCAGTCTGCTGTCCACGTTCCATTTTCATTTGAAACTAAGACATTTAAGGAATGAGCGGTAACAGAAATCCCGGTCAACCCTTCACCTACACTTACATAGGTGTTATCATCTCCTTTTTCAAATTTAACACCTTTTATATTGGGGATTCCACTTCCAAAATCGAATGTGTAAGAATTGCCCACTTTGACCACGGTTACTCTTCCATCTGTGTCAGAAGTTAGATCTTCACCATCAGTGTAAGAGATCGAACCTTTATAAGTTCCCACAAAAAAGTCTGACTCTGCAGGACTCTTATCCTTGCTACAAGAAACCATAACCATCATTACGGCAACAATTAATGCACTCCACACTCCAACTTTCTTTTTCATAATCTTTTATTTTACAGTTTAACTAATTTTATTATAACCTCAAAAAAACAATGATTATGCCAAATCTTGAAAACAAGTTTAGTAGATTATGACGAAAGGAATTTAAAACTTATATCCTATACCAACTCCAACATTCCACTTACCATCATTAGTTTGAGTTTTACCATTATAAAAAAGCGGTATTTGAATAGCAAAGTGTTTATAAACAGTTGTTAAACCAAAACCCAATGTAGGCGTAATTAATGAATTTTTTGTTCCACTTTCTGTTTTATCTTCTTTAAACTTCAAACTTGGCAATAAACCCACTAACATTGTCCAAGGTTTATTGCTGAACTTAATAGCAGGTCCAACCAGGTTTAAATAGCCCCCATTATCTGCATAACCAGCTACAAAAATCCCCTCTACTAAAGTAGCTTTAGTTTCGCTTGTTTGTGCTTTTAAAAAGATAGTTGGCATAAGAGATAGGATACAACCAACAATGATCGCTTTTAATTTATTTAATTTCATAAGATTATTTTGTTAGTGATGAAAGAGGTTCATCCTTTGCTTTAAAAGTATAGTAAATAGCGACTCCCGTGAATAACAATCCTCCGACAATGTTGCCTAAGGTTACAATAATCTGATTGTAAAACCACCAGTCTCCGATTGTTACATGAGCACCGAACATCATACCGGCCGGAATAACAAACATATTTACTACGGCGTGTTCATAACCGAGTGCAAAGAACATAAAAATAGGAATACCGGCCGCAATGATCTTTCCCACCGTAGATTTAGATGTCATAGCCATTACAACTCCCATGCATACCATCCAATTACAAAGAATTGCTTTTATAAAAGCAGTAAACAAGCCGGCGAAACCATTGTGTCCATAGCCGATGGTTTTTTTCTCACTAACCGCTACAATCATTTTTTCAACAGCGCCTAATGCATCTACAGTGCCAGTCTCAGAAACAATGGCCCAATACAATAATGCAAAGAGAACACTACCGATTAAGTTACCGATAAAGACCCAACCCAGGCACTTTATCATAGTCATTAGACTTATTTTCCTTTCCAAATAAGCAAGAGGAACCAAAGCAAAGCTACCTGTAACAAGCTCCAAGCCAAGGATAACAATAATAACGAAGCCGACAGGGAAAATAATAGCTCCTGCTAAGCTAAAATTGGTTTGTGTTGTCGCAAAGAAAGCCAGACAAACTGAAATAGCCAGTAAGGCTCCTGATAAACTTCCTCTGATAAGTAAATCTTTCATCGATAACGATGATTTTGTTAAGGCTGCATTCATCATTGTAGATGCAACCTCTTTTGGGCTTACATAATCCATGTTAATTATTTATTTAAGGGTACTTGAATATAGACTAATCCGTTTTCTATTTTTACAGGAAAAGTTTCCAGTGAACATTCACCTCCGGAAAGACATTCACCTGTACGTATCGAAAAGGTCTTTTTATGAAAAGGGCAGGCAACTTTTAAATCTTCATCGGTTGAACCCAGCATTCCTCGGCTTAAGGCCATTTGCTTTCTATGAGGACATTCATTCTGTGTTGCATACCATTCATTTCTTCTTGTGAAATAAAATAAAGCAATCTGTTGATCTTTATATTTAACACAAACTCCGCCATTCTCTACAGCATCCTCTACTCTGCATGCTGCGAACCAAGTTGTTTCTACTACTGTTGTTTCCATTGAATTTATTTTTATTTATTTATTCTAAATAGCTACTGCAGACCAATTTGCAGCTTTCTTCTGACCACGCATTTCTTCAAATTTCACACTAGGATCTCTCTCTTCAGGAGCGTTCACAAAGTGATTAAACTTTTTACGCACTTCGGGATCTTCAACTGCAGCTTTCCATTCACATGCATAGGATAATACAAACTGATCCATCTCATACTCCCATTGTTTAGCCATATTCAAACTGTCATTTAAAATCACATTTCGCAGATACTCAATCCCACCATCCATCTTATTTAACCAAGTTGCAGTACGAGTTAAAGGATCAGCAGTTTTGATATAGAACATTAAAAAACGATCGATATAACGTATGCAAGTTTCGCTGTCAATGTCACTGGCTAACAATTGTGCATGCTGCGGTTTACTACCTCCATTGCCACATACATATAAGTTCCAACCTCTTTCTGTTGCTATAATCCCAAAATCCTTACTTTGCGCTTCAGCACATTCACGTATGCAACCACTAACTGCTGATTTATATTTATGAGGAGCTCGTAACCCTTTATATCTTTCTTCTATTTGAATTGCAAAACTTACACTATCATGCAAACCAAAACGACACCACGTGCTCCCTACACAACTTTTAACGGTACGTAATCCTTTCCCATACGCATGTCCGCTTTCAAAACCAGCGGCAATTAACTCTTCCCATATAAAAGGCAGATCGTTCACATGCGCCCCGAACATATCAATACGCTGCCCCCCGGTAATCTTTGTATACAAACCATATTTGTGAGCTACATTCCCGATTACAATTAACTTCTCCGGAGTAATTTCCCCTCCAGGAATTCTGGGAACAACTGAATAAGATCCTCCTTTTTGAATATTGGCAAGGTATCTGTCGTTGCTATCCTGAGACGTATCATTTCCTTTCTTCAAAATCATCTCATTCCAAATACTGGCAAGAAGCGAAGACACTAAAGGCTTACATATCTCACATCCATCCCCTTTCCCCAGATTATCAAGAACATCATTGTAGTTATCTAACTCATGGATTCTAATTAAATCGTATAGTTCCTGTCTGCTCAAATCGAAGTGTTCACATACCACATTTCTAATATATTTCCCATTTTGCTTCATGGTATGAACCATCAGGTCTTTCACCATTGGAATGCAACCACCGCAACCTGTACCAGCTTTTGTAAATTTCTTAATTGCATCAATTGATTCACACTTCTGATCAGTTACTGCCGAACAAATCGCTCCTTTGGTTACACCTTCACAACTACATATTAAAGCATCATCCGGTAAACCAATAATTCCGGCAGCTGATGATTTCTTTTCAGTAGCTTCAATAATTAAATCTTCAGGATTAGGTGGAAGTAAAATTTTATTAGTTACTGTTTGCAGAAGTAAATTATACGCTGATGCATCTCCAATTAAAACTCCTCCCATAAGGTGTTTACCATCATTACTGATATTCATGCGTTTATATATGCCCTTCAATTTATTTTCAAATACAATTGTTCTGGCATCCGGTTCTGCAATAAAGGGATCGCCAAAACTGGCAACATCGACACCAATAAGTTTAAGCTTGGTACTCATATCAAAACTTTTGAATGATTTAGGAGTACCAATCAATTTATTAATTGCTACTTCTGCCATTTCATAACCGGGAGCTACCAAACCATAAATACTATCATCAAATAAAGCACACTCGCCAATTGCAAAAACATCTGGATCCGAAGTTTGCATATATTTATTAACTACAACTCCTCCTCGAGCACCAATTTCCAATCCGCAATCCCTAGCGAGTTCATCTCTGGGTCTTATTCCGGCTGAAATTACAAGCATTTCTGTCCTAAGCTCACTACCATCTCTAAATTGCAGTGAATGAATACTATCTTCTCCTTCAATCTTGATAGTTTCCTTATTTAGAAGTACCTGTAAGCCTAAATCACTTAATTTATTTTGCAGAATACCGCTAGCTTGTTCATCTATCTGTCTTGGCATCAAGCGCGGAGCAAACTCAACTACATGGGTCTCCTCTAAATCAAGATCAATTAAAGCTTTTGCTGCTTCAAGTCCTAAAAGACCGCCGCCAATCACAGTCCCTTTTCTAGCATTTAAAGCATATGCTTTAATCTTTTCAAGATCATCAATTGTTCTATAAACAAATACACCTTCCTTATCAATTCCAACTATTGAGGGAACAAAAGGCGCAGAACCAGTTGCCATTATTAGATAGTCGTATGATAACTGCTTTCCCTTAGCAGAATAAACCATTTTTCGATCTCGGTCGATTTTGATAATAGGATCACCCAAATACAACTCAATTCCATTATCCGAATACCAATTCTCTTTACACAGCGATAAGTCTTCTGCTGATTGACCATTAAAGAATTCAGTCAAATGAACACGATCATAAGCTCTTCTAGATTCTTCCCCGAAGACTTGTATGTCAAAATTTTGAGATTTAGTAGCAAATTTCTCACAAAATTTATAGGAAACCATACCATTACCGATTATAATTATCTTTTTTCTTTCCATATCACTAATTTTTCAATAATTTTTACATGAAATACAAATAATATCACCTTTATGTATCAAATATATATTTTATTTTTATATATAATTACAAAAAACATATTAAAAAAATTAAAATACTTGCAATATTTTTATTTAATTTTGATAAAACAGTATAAATAATAAGAATATTATGAAAATAAATACACTAAATAACAAAAATACTAGATTATATATAGTAGGATGTGGCCCAGGGAGCATAGATTTACTAACGATGAAAGCTTTTAGTGTAATAGAGGAGGCAAAAACGATTCTATACGACAATTTAGTAAGCAAAGAGATACTAAACATTACAAATAAAGATTGCTTAAAGGTATATGTTGGAAAAAAACCATATGAAAAGTCAACAAAACAACAAGAAATTAATGCTTTGATTAAATTTTATGCTTATTCACGAGGAAATGTAGTAAGATTGAAGGGCGGAGACCCCTATATTTTCGGAAGAGGCTTCGAAGAATTAACTTTTGCAAAAGAAAACGGCATAGAAGCAAGCTATATCCCCGGAATTAGCAGCATGCAAACTAGCGGTTTAAATAATATTCCATTAACACATCGCGGGATTAGCGAAGGCTTCTGGATTATTACAGGCTCGCGTCAGGATGGGTCATTATCAGCAGATTTATACCTAGCAGCTCAAAGCAAATCAACAATCGTAATTTATATGGGGATGAGTAAATTGGCAGAAATATCTGAAATATATTCACAAGCTGGTAAGGGATTGGTTCAAGCATGCATCATTGAGAACGGGTCTCTACCAAAGCAACGCAAAATATTCTGCAAAGTAGAGGATCTTAAAACGGTTGCTACTAAAGAAGGACTGCACAATCCAGCAATTATTATCATTGGAGGTGTCGTAGGTTTAGCTATCGATGATAGAACATCAGAACTTATAAGTTATGCAGCAAATGGAACAGAAATTTAATTAGCTCTGTTCATAATAAGTCAAAACCGATGTTACTTAAAAACCAAAACGTTGAATGTTCGGTATTGAATAACATCGGCTTTGAAATGACGTTAAGCCCCGAAACATATGAAAGATATCAACCAGCAATTTCACAAATTTAATTGCCCAGATGGTGATTCACAGGGTTGAATCATCTTACACTAAATTTATAGATAGAGCTTGTTTGGTAGGTATCGCCTGGTTTTAATTGTGTTGAGGGGAATTGGAGTTGATTCGGAGAGTCTGGGAAATGTTGTGTTTCTAAACAAAATGCCGTTCTAAAATCATCTTTAGAACCACCTTTAAGAATATTTTTACTTTGCATAAAATTACCACTATAAAACTGCAAACCCGGCTCTTGTGTATAAACATCCATAACAATTCCGGATTTATCGCCACTAACGCTTGCTGCATGCAGCATTCCCATACCTTTCGTTCCGTTTAAAATGAAATTATGATCATAACCGTTCGAATTCTTAAGCTGTTGATTTTGTTGATTTATTCTTTCACCAATTTTGGTTGGTTTTAAGAAATCCAATGGAGTTCCGCCTACATTCTCAATTCCTGTCGGAATTAAGTCAAAGTTTACAGGTGTATATTCATCTGCAAAAATCTGCAGCGTATGGTTTAAAATTGTCCCAGCACCTTCACCGTTAAGATTAAAGAAAGCATGATTGGTTAAATTCACAACCGTTTTTTTATCAGTTGTGGCTTCATAATCCATCTTAAGCTCATTTTCATCTGTTAAAGAATATGTAACTTTAACATTCAAATTGCCAGGGAAACCTTCTTCACCATCTTTAGAAAGGTACTTTAAAACAAGCGTATGATCATTTGGTTGTACAGCATCCCAAACCTTAGATTGGAAACCATCTTTACCACCATGCAAAGTATTTGCACCATTGTTTAAAGAAGACTGATACACTTTACCGTCTATGGTAAATTTACCTTTTGCGATACGGTTACCATATCGACCAATGGTTGCACCAAAATAAGGCTCTGTTGAATTTTGGTAAGCCTCTGCACTCGGCAAACCAATTACAACATCTGTTAATTTACCTTTATTATCAGGCACCATTAAGCTAACAATTCGGCCACCTAAATTAGTAAAAACCGCTTTCATATTATTCTTATTAGTTAAAGTATAAACCTTAACCTGCTTACCGTTAATGGCCGTATCAAACTTTGCATTATCAACCATACCGCCATTTCCTGAATGTTCAATACCGTTTAACTCTTTTATAAGCTCAACCTCTTCTTTACGATATGGTGTACCATCCTGATGAAAAATATCGTGAAACCATTCTTTCGGCTGTGAACCATCTGGAAGAGGTGTATCCCATTGGTAAATTGTATTAGATTTACCGGCAACAAAACCCCAGTTAATGGCTCCTATATTTTCCTTTTTAAGCATCGGCATAATATTAGAAAATCGACTATTTCTAGTACGTGCCATATACTCGGTGCAAATCATCGGGCGACCGTGAGATTTTAGCATTTCAATTACCCTTAGATGCCATTCAGGGGCTTCGTAATCATGATAAGTGATTACGTCAGAGTTTAAAGCCTGAAAAGCATTCAGCTCATGTAGACCCCAAGACCAAAGACCTACACTTATTGGTTGTGAAGGGTTAATGTCTCGTGCCCAAGAAAAAACACTTTTCAACAAAGGCAATGAACTATTACCTTTTCCTGAATTACCCGGCTCATTATATAAATCCCAAAGTAAAACACGATCGTCATTTTTAAATCTGGTTAAAATATCTTTAACGTATCGCTCTAACTCCGGGAAGTTTTTTTCTTCTTTTGAATTCGGGTCTCCCGGATCTTGCAACCAACCTGAATTATGAATTCCTGGTTTTGGTTCTGGCTGCTTACCAATTTTACCTTGTTTATTCCAACAATCATCAAAAAACACAAGGATGGTTTTAATACCGTGATTATTGGCAATTGTTAAGTATCTATCTACCCTGCCTTTAAATCCTTCAGGGTCTTGTTTCCAAGCTAAGCTGTGTAAGTAAACCCGCATGGTATTAAAACCAATATCTTCAGCCCAGCCTAATTCTTTATCAATTAAATCGGGGCTGAAGGTATCTTCTTGCCACATTTCTAGCTGATTGATAGCATTGCTAGGTATAAAATCGGCTCCGTTTATCCATGTATGTTTTGCATACCAATCGTTGGCTTTTTCAACTGACCAACGTTCACCCGTTTGAGCTTTTAATGAAGAAATGGCAAAAATCAGGAGTGTGAATAGTAAAATTATCTTTTTCATTATTATTTTGGTTAATGAGCAGCATTTGCCTAACAATAAAGATAATCAACTCTAAATCAAATACAAGTATACTATTATAAAGAAATAGAACTAGCTGTTTAAAGGTTAGCTACCTTAACATTACTGATTCCAATTTTGGCCCCATTATTTAACTCGGTTCCCGTACTAATATAAAAGTATTTTTTCTCTTGATCACGACTAAACATTTCAGTGTCTAAAACCTTTACTTTATCCAGATAAACAACCATGTGTTTGTCTTTAACCTCAATGGCAACATGCATTTTACCGATTGCATATTCTGCCAATGGGAAATCGGTCGTATTGTGTATTTTAGTATCACTGCTGGAATTAATAATTTCCTTGTTCCAATAATGCACTGTAGTAGAAGTTATGGCATTATTATTATATGCATCACCGATATAATCATTAATAGCATTATCATGAGCAAAACCGAAGCTTATTGAATTTAAATCCTTAGCATCATTATTACTTTGAGTAGCAATATCAAACTCCAGAGTAAAATTTTCAGGGAGGGCAGTATTACTTTTAAATTTATAGGTGGTAAACTCCTTTAACAACAACCAATTTCCACTGTGGTCAGGCAAGTTGGCGACAGATCCACTTCCACTAGTTTTCCAGAACTGAGCCATTCTACCAATAGAGTCTTTCGAAAAATCATCCGAAAAAACCACTATAGATCCGGGTTTAAAATTAAAATCTTTGGCTGAAGCGGCAAATATGTCTGATGAAGACTCTTTTTTATCAGTTGAAGAAGCTATGGCATCTTCAGAGTTACCTTTTCCATCCAATGCTTTATCTACAGCATTGTTTAGGGTATTTTCAACTTTAGAAGAAACCTTGTCCTTTAGTTTCTTGAAAACTTGAGCGTTTGCAGATTGGATATACAATAAAAGGAATGAGGAAATGGTAATAGAAAGTAAGACTTTTTTCATAAATAATTATCTGTAAGAGCATTTAATAACATAGGATCTTTTGTGAATATTACAATGAATAAACGCAAAAATTATTCCAAAAGTATTGTCACCAAACGAACTTACAGATAGATTTACTATTTCATTATCAGAATTTATATCCCACACCGAAACCAACATTCCACTTACCATCATTACTTGCCGTTTTGCTATTATAAAAAAGAGGCACCTGAATAGCTAAATGTTTATAAGCCGCTGTTAAACCAAAACCCAATGAAGGCATAACTAACGCATTTTTGGTTCCACTTGCAGATTTATCTTCTTTAAACTTCAAACTTGGCAATAAACCTACAAATACAACCAATGGCTTATTGGTAAACTTGATGGCCGGTCCAACAAAGTTTACATAACCACCATTGTCGGCGTAACCCGCTACTACAATTCCTTCTACTAAAGTAGCTTTCGTTTCGCTCGTTTGTGCTTTCAACAACATAGTTGGCATACAAAATAGAATACACACAAAAATCGCAGTTATTAATTTATTTGCTTTCATAGGATTAAGATTTAAGGGTGAAAGATTTTTTTCTTTTGTTTTAATTATACTATAAAGATAAAAACCTAGTCATCCGCGAAATCTCTATCTTAGCATATATAAACCTGATAAATATCACAATCCTACATTGGAAAGGACTTGTATTACATTAAAGCAAAATTAGAGAACGATACATGCGGTATATCTACGCTTTTAGCTTGAAAAAGCGTAGATATACCGCATGTATAATCAATTAATTAAACTAGGAAGTATTACAAGAGTTGGATCAGGCCTAGTGAGGTTCAGAAAAGGTATTAGGTTTGATTATAGTTTACACCCACTCGCAAACCTTTTAGCCCCCGTACATCATTCAATTCTTCGAGTTCCAGCTCTTCTAAATCGTCAAGCAGAACTCCTTTCTTTTGAAGGAACAGAATATAACTTTTGTATTCCTCAATATCCTTTGAATTCATATATACGAGTGCTATTTTCCCCGGTTGGGTCAAGCGTTCTATTGTATCTTTTATGGTAATCTTATCAATTCTTTTCTTAATAATTTCATAGCGAATATTGTATGTCCCTTCTACATCAAATCTTCTTTCATCGGTTCTAAAACTGATATCAATAGAATTTACGTTCACAAAAATCAATTGGGTAGTTTCCAACTTGATTTTCATTTGAGGTGCTAGATTAACGGTTATGCCTGCCATAGCAGCCATAGAAGTTAACTGCCATAAACGAATATTTTTGAGGTAGAGATGATTAAATGGTTTCTCAGGAGCTATCGATTGACCGATATAAATATCATATTCTACCCCATCAGTCCTGAATTTCTCAAAATAACAAGGATATGAGTTTTGAATCTCTACATTAAACAGCTCTAAATAACCATTTATAGCTGTATTTACCAATTGGATTGAATTTTCTAAATTCCTTCTATGCTCATAAGCAAGACCCGTTTCAGGATCAATAACTTTCTCATACTTTCTGATTATCTCAGTAGCCCTAACATCCGTTTCTTTAAAATGAAGAAGATAATCAGCTACCTCCCGGTCAAGAAAATCGATAACACGCATTTGAAAACTATCCATCAGCTCAACCTTCAATTGTTCAAGGAAAGTATTGCAGGTAAATATCATCTCTTCTAAGAGGCCTATGCCTAGCAATGCATTCAATTGATGAAGAGTCTTTTTTAATTCTTGCAGCTGAATCTCTATATCAGTACTAAAGGCTTTATTTCTTTCAATTGTGGAGTTCTTAATATCCACTGCTCCATACAAAGGGAAAACATTCTCGAACATTATATTTCCAACGGTGGGTAAAGGTCGACCATCTTGTATATTTTGCAGATATTCCCAAGCCTTTTCATTGAATTTCCATTGCACTGCAGATTGCAAAGAAGTAAATTTCTCTTTGATTACTTCATCTATACTCAATTGAAACTTAACAGACGCATTTCCTAATATTTGAGCCAACAAAGGGCTTACCTCTTCTAATTTAACTAATACATTCTCATTTAAACTATTCTCTTTTTTAGTATAAATCTCAAAAACCCCTACTAGTTTAGCATGATGTAGTATGGGAATTAATGCATATGAGGCAATATTTAATACTTTTAACTCATCCTCAATTGGTTTCAAATCCTGGCTATTGGAAAGCACTCCTGCATTGACTAAAATTCTTGATCGAGTCGCCAGCAACCTCTTGATCAAGCCCTCAAGTTCTTCCTCTTTTACCTTGTGCATCTTAATCAACTCCAATATGGGACTTTTATGATCTGTTTTTGAAGAATTAAGCACAAGCTTTCCATTCAATTTCAAAAATGGAAGAAGTTCAAACTCAATATCTTTATCACCCACCATCGTTTTTAAAGAATCGAGAATCCGGTCGTCATAAAAATCCAGTTGAGTTCCCATAATCATATCCTTGATATTCTCTAGGACATGAGAAACAGTGATATCCTTAATTGTAACTATTGAAAATCCTTCAAAACTAAAGTTAGCTAAGGGTAAGGTGGATTGAAGACTTTCCCAGTTTACTTTATTAGCAATTTGGCTAATTTGGCTTAAATCTAAGTCAGGGAGCTCCCCCTGTACATGAACATCGACGAAACGGTCGTCAGTTGTAATTTGATAATACTTCGATAATCCGGTTTTTGGATCCGTAAATGATCGTATATACTTTTCTTTTCGCAGTGAACGAAAACCATAAAGATTTTTAAAGATAACCGAATAAGGCACCCTTAACATGTCGTAGTCCATTATCTGTGGTTGAGCCACCAAATCGAATGTACATAAGCCGCCTTCTAATAGTTTATAAAAGCTATTGGTTCCGTAAAAAAAGTTGTGTTCAACTGGAAAACCCAATCCCCATAATGTTTGTTCTTCAGTGGAAATTGGCGGGACTAAAAAATTATAAATTAAGGCTAACTCGCATTCAAATTGCAAAAAATTATCTGTAGACAAAGGTCCATTCAGTTCAATTGCTTTTTCAATTCTATTAACTATATCCCTTAGATAATCTGCCTTTAACACAGCTTCTTTCTCTATTCTTCTCTTTAAGTAATTTAGAAAAGGATGAAAAGAAAGCTGAACTTTTAGGTTCAGTGGATTAGCACAATGTTCTTCAATAGTTAGAACCCTTGTTTGCATATTGTTAATTAAATTCTTCCTTTCAAATTTGAAAGGACATTTCAAGTCTTTTAAAACCTGAAACCCAATGAAAAATAGGGTAGCCAGCCTTCTTTTGAATGGCCTGCGACTACCTGAAATACCAACATCTGAGCGGGTGAAAAATAAGCACCACCACCAACTCCCTGATGAATCGTGCTACTATTATAACCTTTGGCCCATACTTTTCCAACATCATAGAAACCAATTAACCCCAATTGACCCGGTATGATATAGCTCCCTATTTCAGCTAATTTAATACGAGCTTCAAAATTATTATATAAAAGATGCTCACCGGCAAATCGGTAATTTCTAAACCCCTTTAAATTACCTTGACCTCCCAAATACAAAGCTTGATAAAATGTCGTTTTTCCGATCGTAGCACCTGCTCCAGTACGGTTGGCTAATATGAGTCTATTATTTGCATAACTCTTATAAAAGGCAAATTCCGCAGTTAACTGCGCAAATGATTTTGAATATTCGTTCAGTCCCTTATATGCTTGGAGATCTAAGTTGAAATAACCTCCTCCCGTTGGTAATATTACATTATTTCTGTTATCTCGCTTATAACCTACAGTCAAGCCAACAAACACCTTATCCTTGTCAACAGTTACACTATCATAAGAATTGATTAAAGCGCTGTTATTAATAAACCGGCCAGTGTTATCGGCTGGGTTAAAGCTATAATACTGAAATTTAGTCCCTATACTTATCGATGATTCTTTTTTAATCCAACCTAAAGCGGGAGAAATTCCATACAGGTTAAAACGTGCCCGATAATAACTGGCATCATGATTCTCTTTATCAAAAACAGAACTATTTCCTAAACCAAAGTAATTCTGAGTATTGTTCGGAACATAGGCACTTGCATCAATCATAAAGTCTGCCTTTCCAAAAGCCTCTCTCCATCTTCCTTTATAATCAAATTTAAAGGATCCGGTAGAAAGTGATGCAGAAGCTAACAGCTGTTGTGTATGCGTAAATGGGGTCTTTCTAAAGCCTCGCTGATGTGTGTACTTAAATCCTCCACCTAACATGATACCATCATCTGCATTATAGCCGGCAGTTATCAATGGCATGGTAACATTATATAGATTCACAGGAACAAAAGCGGTATGGCTACTATCGGTTGAAATGTATTTTTGAAACTTATCTACTTGTCCGGAAAAAGTTGAATGGGTTCCATAGTCATACAGCTTAATTTTTTTATCTGCATTCTCAATCACATAATCTTTATGACCACTACCACCGATAATTCTTATCTTCATGGATGTCTGTTTGGAATTAACCACGACTGAATCTTCTCCATTGGCTAAATAAATGCGGATCTCTTTCGTAAATTCAGGAGTATAAACCTTATCCATCAACACCTTCTTTACCTCCCCTTCCTTA
Organism: Albibacterium sp.; assembly: GCF_035514885.1. Classification (NCBI taxonomy): domain Bacteria; kingdom Pseudomonadati; phylum Bacteroidota; class Sphingobacteriia; order Sphingobacteriales; family Sphingobacteriaceae; genus Albibacterium; species Albibacterium sp. The sequence continues at coordinate 109,017 of NZ_DATJCH010000022.1, forward strand.
TTTATCTTATTGACGATTACCCGCAATCCATTATTGGCATCTTCAATCTTTACCAGTTCATTTTTATTGCTTAACCTAATATCTACAATTGAATTAATGAAGCGATAATATTCTTCCATATTTTCGGGAATAGCATCCCTTCTTTGCTTCAAGTCTGAAAGCAATTCATTGTGTCTGATTTCATAAGAGGCCTGCGGTAATCTTCTCACACTCTCTTCCAAAACACTGTCTGTAACCCGGTTTGCAAATTCCCGACTAAGACTCATCCATTCATCGTAATTGAACTGCATTTTTGGATGTGAATTTAAAAAGCTTGATTTAAACAGTTCGTAATTAACTTTTCTAATTTCTGGAGAAAAGCCTTGGTTTGTAGGCATTACCCAAGAAAGAGCTGTTAACCTGGGAAATATACCATCCATCAAACGAATCACCTGATCCCGGTCTCGAGGGACTACCCGATAGTCTTTATCCTTGCCCTCTAATTCATCAAACCAGCGGAACTGATCCTCGTGCCGATCCCAATCTCCAATTAGCAAATCCAGCATTCGGGCTCTTAGAAAGGTTTTTCCACCAAAAGTGTCATCATTATCATTATACACCTTTTCCAGCATTTTAATGGTATTATCAGAATCTCCCAAAGGCTCTCGCTCTTCTAGTAGAACCAACTTATTGGCAAATGCTAAATTATGAACGCCTAATGCCTTATCAGGTGCAACGATACCGATCACAGGATTTGTGGCAGGTACGCCTGCTGCATTCGCAATTGGAGGAACCATTAAGGCTGAAAATGGATGTTGAGCACTTACCGCATCATCCAAGAAATCTTCTGCAAACGTGTCGTGCAAAGCCGCAGGAAGCAAGGCTTCCGAATTTTTATTGACACTCCTAAGAACCCATTGCTTTCCAGTCTTATCTTCCATTCGCAGAGAAGTAGTCTGCATTCCGCCTCCACGCTTTAAAGGAGTTAATCCCCCTTCAATTTCAGAAATCCGAATTACTGGCACTTTCGTTTCTGCAGCCCATTCCTTTCTGTAATTCTCCCCAAAAAGCTTCCGGTGAAAATTACTTACCTGATCAAATTCTGCATTCGGTCGAATAATCATACTATCTACGTCTAATCCTTCTTCAATCAAATCAGCCTGAATAAATTCTTCCTTTTTATAGGGAATAGTATAGCTAAAGGCCTCTTCTATACCGTTATTTTCATACTCATAAAAAGTAACCTTACTGCTTCGATCATCCATCATATCAAAGGTAACAAAGCCTTGCATTTTGCTGGTAAACAAAGCCTTACTATCATTTTTTACATAAGAACTTTTTGATCCCGCCCCACTAACTATTTGATAATTTAACTTATCATCATCCTTTATAAACTGTAAGCCGTGCTCATGACCAGCCGCATAGATGACATTTGGAAAACCATCAAAAACATCCGTCACTTCCTTTATCAATCTTTTATATTCCGGATGGGGCATGTCTTCCGGATTTAAAAACACGGTGGTTCTTAACAATGGATAGAGAGAGCCCAACCCTGGAAGAGGAATGTATAGATTCTTATCTAGAACCGTCAATGGGAACAGGTGATCTTTCAGTGAATAATGTCCGCCGTGAACACCATAAGAAATAAAAGGATGATGAGAGGCTAAAAGAATAGTTTTATCTCTATTCTTATATAACAATTCTTCCATTCTATCAAGTACTTCCGTCTCGGTTGTACAATCACAATCGGCATTAAGGTTCTCTTTTTCATAAGGGAAGAGCCACCATTCACTGTCATAAGCAATCACAACCAACTGGTCAGAAATTGTAATTTCAATAGGATCTGGACAGCCATTTGCAGGAATCATTTTCAACAAGGAATCTTGCTGGCTAGCTAAAAAATTGCTTTGAGCGACGATTTTTTCCAGCCCTAATTCACCCATCCTATCCCAGTCGTGATTGCCCGGAATAAAATAAACAGGTGCTCCATTGGCACGCATAGGCGCATATTGAGAACGTAAGATTTCTTTACTTTCTTCCTCTTCTTCGCTTCCTGGTAAGCCCAAACCTCTGGGATATATATTATCACCCAAATAAAAAACCGTGGTCTTATCCTTAATAATCAAGTCTGCTGCTCGAGGAATAATAGTCTCCTGTTTAAAGTTAAGTTCACCCGCATCTCCAATGAGGATCACACGATTTTCAATTTTATTCTGTGCGAAGATTATATGGCCTCCAACAAAAAAGAATATTAAAAAAAGTAGTAGTTTTCTCATTTTTAATGAATTAATGTAAACCTTACTAAACTCGCCTTTTGTGTTTTATCACTCCCTTCGTTGCTGATGTAAAGGTTTCCTTGAGCGTCAAAGGCAATTCCCTCTGGCTGGTTAAACAAATCCGGATCTAATGGATAGGTTGCTTTTACTTTCCAATTTTCATCCGCAACAACCAATAGTTTATTAATGGAGGATAAGATAAACCATTCATTAGTTCTATTATTTCTGGCCAATGCAGAAGGTCGAAAGTCCTTTCCGTTCAGACTATTCAATGCGTCAATTTCCTGATTATCAATTTCAAATTCACCATCCTTAATAGGCACTCCTGCTTTCGTTAGTCTCAAACGATAACCGGTGGTTTTCTTTGTTTTCTTGTCTACTGAGCATTGTTTACAAATCACATAGAGTAAGCTATCTTTTGACGACGCTGCTAGAGATTCATATTCTCCTTTAGGAACAAGGTCTTTCCATTCTTTAACATGCTCAGATTCCTCTTTATTCAGCTCTACCGCAGCTAATGTATACAGTGTACCATTACTTTTTAATACGATGGCATATCCATTACTAATAGCAATCCCTTCGTAATCACCATCTTTGGCAAACTTGCTTTGCTTTAAATCCTTACTTGATGGAAGAAAGCGATAAATAGTACCTGTTTCATCTTCTACTGCAAAGAGTGTATCTGCAATTTCTTCATAAAAGGTAATGCCGGATACTTCGTGCAAAACATCCCAAATGAAATCTACCTTTGGCTGATTAAAATCATAACCGATTGGACTTTGATAGTTTATTTTATCAGGTTGAGCACAAGCAGAAAATGACAACATTCCTAATAAACAAACAGAGAACAGCATTCTTTTTATTCGTTTCATCGCATTTCACTTTTATACTTTTCTATCACATAATCGTAGATTGCTTCTTGAGCTCGAATACCCTTATGCAGATCAATGGGTACGTTCTGCAAATTCTCATTCAGAGTAACCGCAAATGTATCATCCGCTAATTGAATATTGATTATATCTTTTACTTCTTTCTGGATACTCTCATCATAAATTGGAAAACAAACCTCAATACGGTTATAGAGATTCCGATTCATCCAATCTGCTGAACCAAGGTACATCAATTCCTCTCCTTGATTATGAAATAAAAAGACACGGCTATGTTCCAGATAGCGATCCACAATTCTACGTACTATAATATTTTCACTCATACCAGCAACTCCTGGTATTAATCGACAAATACTTCGCACAATTAAGGTAACATGAACACCAGCCTGACTGGCTTCATATAACTTCTTAATCATCCCCTTCTCCTCCAGATTATTTAATTTCAAGGTGATACCTGCCGGCAAACCGTTCTTCGCGTTCGATATTTCCTGATCTATTAAGTTTTTAAAAACGGAGGTCAGATTAAATTGAGCAACCAAGAGATGCTTAAATGGGAAATCAGCAAATGGTACTTTTTCTTTTCTGATAGATAGAATGAGGAATACTTGCTCCAACTCCTTCAAAAGTGCTTGATTAGCAGTTAACAGAATATGATCAGCATAAACACTTGCTGTAATTTCATTTAGGTTTCCAGTGGATAATAATCCGAAATATTTGAACTCACCATTCTGCTCTTGTCTTCTTTTCACTAAAGCTACCTTTGCGTGCACTTTTAAATTGGGCAAACTATATAAAACATGTACTCCCGACTTTTTCAATTGCTTAGCCCATCGAATGTTATTCTTTTCATCAAACCTCGCTTTCAATTCAACAAAAACGGTTACTTTCTTGCCGTTCTTCGCCGCACTTATCAATGCATGTAGGATGCGTGAATCTTTCGCAACCCGGTATATGGATATCCAAATCTCTTCAACCTCTTTATCCATCGACGCTTCATTAAAGAAACGCAGAATCGTGTCGTAAGATTGATAAGGTGTATTGGTTAAAATATCTTGCTGTACAAGTCTTTCGAATAAAGAACCTGCAGTCGAAAGATTATAAGTTAAGGGGGGTTGTGGCTTATAATCCCATTCTTTCTTGTTGAGTGGGAACTTAAAAAAATCTTTCAGGTTATGGTAATAGCCTCCTACCATCGCACTTTGTTTTTGCAACTTAAAAAGTGACAACAACGATTTTAGAATAATGTCAGGAGTATCGGGTTGATAGAGCAAGCGACTTGCCAGCCCATAATCTCTTTTTGCAATTTGCCTTTCAATTTTTTCTCTCAGATCGCCTTCGAATTCATCATCAAGATCCAATTCTGCATCGCGAGTCACCTTAAAGGAATAGAAGCCACTTACCTTTCGACCTTGAAAAACATATTTTATATTTTGTCTGAGGATATCATCTATAAATACAATATACGTCTTATCTTCTTTTTTTATTTTATGAAAACGAGGGACATTATTCGATGGAATAGTGACGACCGCTAGTTCGCTTTCTCCTTCAAAGGTGATTACACTGTAAAGTCTGTTGTTCTCAGGAAAAAAAACATGATTTGTGATGTAGTTAATTTCAATGTAAGCTGCCAGACAGGTAAAAAAATAATACTCCGTTTGCTGTTGGATTGCTTCAGGAATAGTTTGATCATAAAGCAGGTAAACCTTTTGTTTTTGCAAATCAGGAATAATATGGTTTAGCATAATTCTTCCATACTCTTGCTGCTGATTTTCAATCAAGGTACTTGCTTTTTTGTGAATGCCTTTTTCAGCTGTTGGAATCAAGGGATCCTGATCTTTTTTTAATTGTTTAATCGCTGACAAAACAGGCATCCTGACCCGATAAAACTCATCTAAATTGGACGAATATATGGCAAGAAAATTAATCTTAGCCAATAATGGGACTTCTTCCATGCTCGCCTCTTCCAAAATCCGACCATTAAAATACAGCCAACTTAAATCTCGATGAAAAAACTGAGGCTGCTTTAATCCTTCCATTAGAAATTAGGGATTAATAATTACTACTATCAAAAAGGCCAATACAGATGCAATCAAACCATACATAAAAATATTATAGGCTAACCTTAATAACTTAAATTTCCTGCCTAATACTACTCCTTGTGAATACACATCTTTTATCAGAGTATTGTATAAGAATTCTCGATCTTCCATCACCTGCTTCATCCCTATTGTATAGTTTTGCAGATTCATGCGATGAAAATTACCAAAAAACAAAAGATTGACCTTTTTTTCCTTTAAATCTTCGGCCGTATAATAACCACTGGGAATTGACGGACGGGTGGCTAATATTGCAATAACCATGGTAGCAAGACTTATGCTTAGGAGGATTATCGTAGGAAAGATAAGGTGCGCATTGTTATCCAACTTTCTTAATAACAAAGCAATGACTACAGATAGAATAATCGAATTGACCGTGATTAAGATATTGGATTTATTATCGGCCATATCGCTTAAGCGTTGATTATTGGTTGAGGTAATCCGAAACATAGTTTCAATACCACGATCTGGTCTTTTATCTTTCTTTTTAACCACTTCGGTTGTAGAAATGGGCTTCCCTTCAGGTTCTACTTGTTCATTCTCCATTTTTATTTTTATTTATTAAGGACTCCAGGTTTTTCTGCTTCTTTTTATCGAGGAACTGTTGTCCGTATTCCGTAAAGTAATGATGGTTCTCCATGAATTGAATGGTTGCTTTTCGCCAATCATTTTTATCCATTTCATTTCCATTAGATTTGGCTTCTTTCCGCATTAATTTATCCCGCACACGGAACCAATCGCTTCCCAGATGAAAAAGATCCGCATCACACACAATTTCTTCTAAAAAACTTTTAGGTGATTGGGGTACTTGGGTAGCCTTAATACAGCCTTTTACAGCATCTATCATAACCGGATCTACATCCCTTTCTCTTAAAAAACTTTCCGCTAAATCTGCACTCCGCCCTTCATGATGCATATGACCTTTTAGACAATAACCGGTATCGTGAAAATACGCAGCAATAATAACAATAGCCTGGTCTCGTTCGTTCAGCTTATAATAATCCACTATTGTTTCTGCAGCTTTTACTACCTCCAGCGTATGCGCAATATTATGAAACCGAAGATTGTCTATGGATTCATGCTTTTTTATATATTGTTTTGCGTATTCTGACGATTCCTTTATTAATTCCTTGTAGTTTACCATTTTGAGATTAATAAATCGTTCATTTAAATGCTTTATAGAGAAATCCTTATCTAAAGAAAACGATATGTCCTTACTATAAAGGTAGCGATTCTCCTATTAAATTCGAAAGACTATGTCTACTAATCCTATCTTCTTATCAGACTTCCATTAGGTTGGTTTTCTTAGAAGCGACCAATATTTTTTAATGATTATCATTAATCCAACCGCAAAAGAACCGGCAATGACTCCGAAGATTATACTTTTAAGCATATCTGGAATATTCACCATGAAATCATGAAGAAATGGGATATTATGAAGGAAAATACCACCGGATACTAAAAGCAAAGCAATTGTTCCAACAATACCTAAAATCCGAATAACTATTGGCAATGATTTAACCAATAATTCGCCAATTGCATTCATAAATCCCGTGCTTCCTGATTTCTTTATTAATTTATAACCCGCATCATCCATTCTAACAATGAGGGCTACAACACCATAAACACCAACGGTAGCTAGGAATGCAACAATGCAAACTGTTAAGATCTGCACACCCAAGGGGGCTTCCAGCACGGAACCCAAAGCTAGAATAACTATTTCTATAGAGAGGATAAAATCGGTAGTAATAGCAGATTTTATCTTTAATTTTTCTTCAACTTGATTACTTCGGTTATTATCTTTAATAACTTCAACTCCTTTCTTATTCCTATGAAATATATATTCAATAATTTTTTCCATTCCTTCATAAGCCAAATAAAAGCCCCCCAAAACCAGTATAATTTTGATAGTTATAGGAAGGAAGGAACTAAGTAGAAACCCAATAGGAATAATTATGAGCTTGTTAAGGAGAGACCCCTTCGTAATTGCCCATAGAACAGGCAACTCACGAGAAGATAGGAAACCTGTGGCTTTTTCTGCATTTACCGCTAAATCATCTCCTAAGATTGCTGCTGTTTTTCTTGTGGCAATTTTGCTTGCCACTGAGACGTCGTCCATCAACGCTGCAATATCATCTAACACTGCAAAAACCCCTGAAGCCATATTTTTTTTTTGCTGTAAATTTATAATTTTTTTATTTGCAATTTTTCGACTAGCAGACAGTACATGATGGATTTCTATACTTTTAAATCTAAATTAGATTGATGAACTTTCAGGATGTTAGGAGCGAATAAATTCTTTACCACGAATAATCCGAAATTACGATAAGAATCAGACGACCATGAGAACCTATCTTTCAACCATTTCATTACTCTATCTGGCATTCTCTCTATTTCCGACCAATGTCTTTTCTCAAAATGCACCTCCTACTGTCGTAGCCGGAATTCCAGTTAATTATGATGAGGCTTTAGTAGGTTCTTATACCCTTCCAGAACCTTTAATCCTACAGAATGGAAATAAAGTGACCGATGCAGATTCGTGGCTGAACAAACGAAGACCAGAAATTATTCGGTTATATGAAGAAAATCAATTTGGAAAGATGCCTCCAGCTCCGGCCGATTTAAGTTTCGACGTTTTTGATAAAGGAACCTTGGTTTTTAACGGAACTGCCATCCGAAAACAAGTAACCATTTATTTCACAAAAGACACATCTTCACATAAAATGGAGCTTTTGATCTACCTGCCTGCAAAAGCTACAAAACCTTCTCCTTTATTACTAAATTTTTCCTTTTCTGCTAATTCCAATGTAGTAGATGATGATGGCATTAAACCAGGTAAAACTTGGTCTCCAGATGGGAAAAGAATTCCTGCACCCAAATCTAATTTTGGCAAACTCAATATTGAACAATTTATTACAGAAGGAATAGGGATCGCAACTCTTTGCTATACAGATATTGAACCAGATTTTAAAAATGGAATAAATTTTGGAATTCGAAGTTTATACCTAAAAGATGGCGCCACTCAACCAAAATCGAACGAATGGGGAGCTATCGCGAGTTGGTCGTGGGGCCTTAGTCGTGCAATGGATTATCTTGAAACCGATAAGAATATTGATTCTAAACGAATTGCAGTTACAGGCGCTTCAAGATTAGGAAAAACGGTATTATGGGCAGGTGCAAAGGATACTCGCTTTGCAATGGTAATTGCTAGTATCTCTGGAGAAGGAGGTGCTGCATTAAGCAGACGAAATTATGGAGAAACAATAAAACACATCACTGATACTTCCCGTTATCATTATCAATTTGCGGCTAACTACCACAATTTTAGTGACCGAGTAAATGAATTACCTATGGATGGCCATATGTTAATTTCTCTAATTGCTCCACGACCGCTATTGCTTCAAACAGGAAATTCTGACTTATGGTCGGATCCTAGAGGAGAATTTCTAGCTGCTGTAGCTGCTGAACCAGTATACAATTTATTTGGATTAAAGGGACCAGGAACTACAACAATGCCTGAAACCGGAGACAAACGCTTATTAAACCCACTTGGATATTACATGCATGAAGGTGGGCATAGTGTACTTCCCGAAGATTGGAAGATTTTTATTGAATATATGAAGAAGTATCTATTGTAATTAATAGAATGCAATTTTATGCTAAGGTGTTTAATCTTCATTAAGGACTTTAAGAACTACATGCATAAAAATTGCACAGCCAATAAACATGAATGCTATTACTATTAATAAGATTGAGAATATATAAATCACTATTTTATCTTTTCCATCGTTTATGTGTCCAAAGCCAACTGTATGGTTCTTCATTGATATTTTCTGTTAATAGGTCAACGTATTTTTGAGTTATTTCACCATCTTTCATAGATTCTGCATTTGAACATATTGGTGTGCAAACTATTTTGTAGTTTCCTCTTGAGAGCTGTGTAATATGCAGATAGATTACTGCTGCCCGACCCTTACGAGCTAATTTTTCCATTCCCGAAAAAACATATGATTTCTGATTCAATAAGGAAAATCTGTATTTTTCCTCCTTTATCCGCGGACATTGATCTGCAAGAAACAAATAGACAGAGGGATCTGAATTTTCAGATAGAATATGGCGTACAACTGACTTATCAGGTATCAATTTCATACCAAAACGAGATCGGAGTTTAATCATTAACCGGTTCATGATAGCCGACTTAAGAGGGCTATAAACTGCATATATTTCATGGTGTGATTTATAAGGCATAAAATTTAACATTTCCCAATTGCCACAGTGCCCCAAGCAGACAATTACGTTTCGTCTGGAATTAATAAAGCTGTCTATTAATTCCAAATTCTCAAATTCTATTTTCTTGTCAAATACTGTTGGATTAGCAGAGGTACATTTTATAATTTCAGCAATATAGAAAACAAAGCAAACATAGAACTTCTTTACAATTGCTCGGATTTCTCCATATCGCTTTTCAGGAAAGGAACGTGCAATATTTTGAATGACTATAAATTTCCTATACCCCACTATGTAGTATACAACGACAAAAGTAAAAGAAGCCATTGCATATAAAAATGTCATAGGAAGTAGGCTAATAGCATAGATTACAGAATAAACACTTCTATATGCCAAACTTTGTAAGGCTTGCTTCGTTTTCATAAATTAAAACTTCATTTTTAAACCAACTGAACCATACGGGGAAACAGAAAAATAATAATCATTATCTCCGGCAAACACTCCTTTAAAAGTTCTATCGCTATATGATGCGGGACGAAATATATTTAGCCCCGCCATAGCAGTCATTGATAATCCTGTTTTTCCAAACTTTACTTCAGGGCGAACTCCTGTAACGATATATTGATGGGAGAATATCACGTCTTTACCGTTCTTTTTCAATAATGCTACCTGGCCGTTCATTTCAAGGGCATAGGATAGTTTAAAGTTATCATTGAAATCATAACCGGCAGACACATCCAGACCTTCAACGAGTTCAACTTTCACATCGAACTTTCCATGAAGCTTCCAATTCACGTATACTGCCGGAAATATCATGGGATATCCTAAAGCACTGTTTATAGCTACACCACCACCAATATCAAGATTAGGCTTCAAGTGCCTGATAAAAACAACGCCTCCACTTGCAAGCAAGTTTTTGAAACCAATTTTGGAAAAATCAGTAGAAGGAGTAAACACACCCATTCCTATACTTGCTCGCATAGACCATCTGTTATTCAAAGGACGCAGATGATAAACTCCAAATTGTAAATTCATAATTTCAGATACCATTTGTTCGGAAAAATTTTGGTTGTTCAACGAAACGTATGCCCCGCTAAAACCAATACCCCAAGCAGTAGGACGATTGTTCTCATTCATCTTCATTGATAGTGGAATACTGGCTGCTCCTTGGTAAACCATAGCAGACCCTTTACCATCACCGATTTTTTCTCTCGGCTTATCACCTGGCGGTAAATAGTAATATCCTGAATTCCCAAGATATTCTGTCTTAAAAAATAATTCCTGTGCTTTTCCTTCAAAATATAGTAGCACTACTAAGGTTGTTATGAAAAATGATATTAATTTCATGGGATTAAATTTGCATTTATTCGTAATCGGCAAGCAATCTGTTTAATGGCTTCGTAATTTTCAGAATTTGTATACAATTCCGAAAGATGCGCCATGGCTTTTCATAGACCCGCTTTTAGCTTTATCCAGATCAGCAAGTCCAAATTGATAACTTACATTTATTTGCCAATTTTTACCAAAATCGTAGCCGACAATACCTCCAACACCATAATCAAAACGGTTCATGAGAAGGTCTCCATCATTCTTCTTAAACATGTTCTTACCATCAGATTTTGTACTGATTCCATAGCCGACATAAGGGCCGGCTCCTATAAATGCTTTTCCTTTACCTAACTCTCCCTGAAAAATTCCATAAACCGGTATCTCCACTCCAAAAGATTTGAATTTATTAAATGAATTATCTGTCTTGGATTTTAACTTTGAGGACTTATAATACACATCGATACCAGATTGAAGTGCAAAACTTTCACTTAGTTCATATTTGAGGAAGCCACCTACTGACCCCCCAATATTCATTGTACTTTTAAAATCTTGCATGTCACCACCTAACCGATAATTAGACAGGCTCGTTGCTGTTTTAAACCCAAATGATACAGGTCTCTCCTGTGCCGACAATTGATTGGAGAAGATTAGTGCTCCTACTGTAAAAACAAATGTTACGAGGTTCTTTTTCATTGTTCTAAATTTTAATACTTGTTTTATTTAGAACAAAAGAAGGGCGAACGGAGCAATACTTAAAGCTATAAACGATAGGCTTTAGGATTTGCTGAATGAAATGCAGAACGAAAGCTATGGAGTTCTATACTGAAGCTACTCAACAATTCCGTCCATCCATTTAAGGAAATCCGGAACACGTACACGACTTACTAAAACTTCATGTGGACATTCAGGTAAAAAGGAAAGCTTCAAACGGCTGTTGAAGTATTTTGCAACATTTTCAATAGCTTTTACATTCCCGATACAATTTCGTGATACACGAAAAAACAGCCGACTATCAAGCTGTTGCTCCAATTGGTCTAAGGTATAGTTAATGATATATCGCCTATTGGCGAAGGTATGAAGAAAAACGACTCGGTCTTCGCTGTAAAAATGGGCAATATCGTTGGTTTCTATATAATGATAGTTTTCCCCTTTCGATATTAGGAATCGGTTTTTTGTTTTGAACTGTAATATTTGCTCAAAATTCGCAGAATTGATTTTATAAGGATGGTTATGAAAGATATTTTCAAATTTGGCTAATGCTGCCTCTAGGTCATTCTCATTACAAGGTTTTAGCAGATAATCGATACTATTTACCTTAAATGCTTTGATAGCATGTTCATCGTAAGCAGTAGTAAATATAACGGGCGTGGTAATTTCTACATGATTAAATATCTCAAAGCAGATTCCATCTGCAAGGCGAATATCCATAAGAATTAAATCAACAGTATTTTCTTTGAGGAAACTGATAGTATCTATTACAGTTTTAGTTTGCTTCTCTAACAAATAATTTGGACGTAACTTTGTTATCATACGTTTCAGTTCTTCGTATGCAAGTCTCTCATCTTCTACGATTAGGTATTTCATGGCTGAATATAAGGGACTTTTACAATAAACATTTTTTTTGTATGCTCAACTATGACTCCTTTAGCATACATTTCATATTGTTTGACAATATATTTTAGTCCGATGCCGCCTTTATCGGAACTATTTGACGGTTGAAGATTGTTCTTAACCGTAATATAATCTCTGTCAATAGTAATGTTAATATCTAACAGTGATTCTTCGGTTGCTATATTATGCTTAAAGACGTTTTCTATAAGCAATTGCAGAGTAAGAGGAATAATCTTATTCTGACTGCAGTCAGCTATTTTATTTATTGTAAATGTAAAAGAGTTTTCAAACCGTGTCCTCATCAAGTAGATATATGAATCCAATGCATCCAATTCTTCTGCAACAGAAACTATTGGCTGCCGGGTAAGAGAAAGAACATACCGATAAGTCTTTGAAAGAGCCTTTGTAAACTTGTTTGCGTTGTCTGGATTAATATATATTAAAGAAGACAGCACATTCAGTGAATTAAACAGGAAATGGGGGTTTATCTGTGACCTTAAAGTCTCATGCTGGAACAACAGAACTTTCCGTTTCGCTTTTTCGGAATCGGCTATAGCTTTTTGCTCGGACTGGAAGTAATGAACTAACTCGAATACCAAGAGTATAGGAATATTGGTTGACATTGCCAATGTAAATTTGACAAGAAAAGGTGGCATTCCTTCTCTGGGGATAAGAAGCACGTCGTATATCAGATGATTAAATATCCATAATAGTATCAAACATATTAAAGTTATACCTATAATGTCAGCTACAATACGATAAAATATATTTTTAGAATATGGTAAATGCTTATTCAAAAATCGCAATAACCAGTAGTCAACCATACACATGCTAAAGATTACTATGTAGTGGGCTAATAGCTGCATATGTAGATTATTCCATAAATCTTCTTTCATTAGAATAATACTGAAAAGCATTTGACACAAAGCATATATCAGTGTGGCGAAGAAAAAGACAAACAGCCTTCTTATATTAATTTTCTTTATTTGAGCCATTACTACAAACATAAAATTTCCAAGTAAAATTTATTATAAATCTTCATATTTTCCGATGAACTTCATTTTTTAAGGTATGAATTTACATGTATTCAAAAGAATTGTTTAAGCAAAGAAGCCTCTGGATCTTTCGACCAGAGGCTTCTCTTACCGGGTTAGCATGTTCTTATATGCTGTACCCTTTTAAATCATCCTTCTCATAGCCGCCTGAACAATTCATACAAGCATTATTATAGGCATCATATTCATCATAAGCCGCACCAGGCTTTCCAAAAAGAGTGATAATGCGATCTATTCGAATTGAATCATTATTTTCAAGTCTGATAAAGATACCAGATTTATCTATTTCTTCCATTTTTAAAATGGGTCCTTCTGCCTCACAAATCCCTTCTGATTCACAGAAGAAAAATATTTTACCCCTTCCTTTCTTGATAATTTGCTCTTCAATCACTTCACGATATTCCCAAGCTACCGGTAAATAACTTGTATTTAAAGATTCAGGTTTTATATTCATGATCGTTATTTTGAGTTCAAATTAAACTACTTCAACACAAAGTCTGTTTAAAAAGACTAATATAAGCAAAAACCTAAGCTCACAACTTATCGAATGAAAACTGAAATCCCAATTCTTTAATTTTTCTATTGCTCACTCGGCTTCCTTTTAAAAACATATTTGCCATTTCGCCAAAAATCAATTTTAGAACAAAATCAGGAACATTTGGAGTAAGTTTTCGCTTTTTAAAATTCCTTAAGAGTATTTCAGCCCATTCATTCATTGTGAGATGCTGTGAAGAAACTGCATTAAACACTCCTTCAATTTGAGGATATTTGATAATGAAGTCATAGAGATTGACCAAATCCCTTATATCTATCCACGGAATATATTGATTGCCGTCTCCAACAGCTGGGTTGATTCCTAATTTTGCCAAAGGGACAGTTTTTTTATAAAAAAAACTGTCTTTTCCCATTATCACCCCTTTACGGAGAATAACAACTCTTGCTCCGATACTTTCAAACTGTTGGGCTGCACCCTCCCATTGTTTACAAATATCACTAAGAAAATCATTACCCTCTGCCGACTCCTCAGTAAAAATCTCATTAGTTGCAACGGCGCCATAAAATCCTACTGCAGAAGAAGAAATGAAAGTCTGGATAGGTAAATTATTTCCAGAAACATATCGATAAAGCAAATTAATTGATTTTAGACGGCTATCAAGCAACTCTTGCTTACGCTTCTTAGTCCAACGTTTTTCACCGATTGCAGCACCAGTTAGGTTGATAATAGTATCAACTCCTTCAAATGCTTTTTTATCGATGAACGATTTCTCAATATTCCATTCATAAGAAGAAACGTTTTTGACTGCATTATTTTCATTTCGCGTCAATAGTTTTACTTCATAACCTCGATCTACTAAAAATGATACTAAATACTTGCCTAGAAATCCGGTACCTCCGGCTATCAGAATGTTTTTCATATTTATTTTCTTTCAAGTATTATGCCTTTTGTTTATATATCCTATATAATTATTAAACATTAATTATACTCAATACTTGATAAATCATCTACGCTTTTGAGCCAATGTGTATTACTTTCCAACGTCATCTGACTAATTAATTTTTCATTTCCGCTTATGTAAATAGTACCAAGAGCAAAGCATTCCCTTATTTTCGACAGATAAGAATCGGTGTTTTCAGGATAATCCTGGTGAACAAAAAACAACATTAGATAGTCTGGTTTCACACTCTCGAAAAACAAGAGCCATTTTTTACTATTTTCTTTCGGCGTTGGCAAAGAATCTATAGCAGTTAAAAGCTTTTGACGGATTAAATTACACATAAAATGCTCTTGAGCTGGCGATAACATATCAGTCGAGCACATCAAACTAACCCGTTTCAACAAAGGATAAACCACTTCTTTGTACGTGTTTTCTACTCCTAGCCGCAAAAAGCAGTGAGAAAGAATTTTATCAAAGGAGATCTCGTTAAAAGTCATCCCCGCGGAAATCAACTGAAAAACAAAATGATCGTGACCTTCTGACTTATCCAAGGAAAACAGCTTCTTAGCCTCAGCATTCAACTGCTCATCATTCATGGCTCCGAGTTCAGCAATTTTATAGCCTGAATCCATCTGCTATCGCTGCCGACATGATCACTCCACTCTCCGTTCAACAGCTTACTTCCGAAGAAATTAAGAGCAGTCCAGGTGGAGATTTTGATGTTTCAAAGGTAGTTCAAACGCTCCCTGGCGTGGGTGTAAGCAATGGCACTGGCGACAGAAACGACATTATTATTCGCGGAGGTGCACCTAATGAGAACGTTTATTATTTAGATGGAATAGAAATTCCGGTATTGAATCACTTTCAGACACAAGGAAGTTTAGGCGGTGCTCAAGGCATGCTAACGTCTCCTTTATAGAAAGCTTAAAGTTAAGCTCTTCCGCTTTTGATGCTCGGTACGATAATGCATTAGCATCGACATTCATAATCAAACAGCGAGATGGAAATCCCGAACGCCTATCAGGCAACATTCGGGTAAGTGCTACCGAATCAGTTTTAACATTAGAAGGTCCAATTTCAGAACAAACCACCTTTTTAGTTTCAGGAAGAAAATCATATCTAGGGCTTCTATTCAAACTAATAGATCTTCCTATACGCCCTAATTTCTATGATTTCCAATATAAAATTACCCACCAGTTCAATAATCGACTAACTTTAACATCCATAGGCCTCGGCGGCATCGACAATTTCAATTTTGCTCCTACCAAGGAAGCCAGTGCAGAGAACTTTTACGTATTAAGATCATCGCCTTACATAAACCAGTAGAACTATACCACTGGCTTCAACTTAAGTCAAAAAATTGAAAACGGCTATATTAATTATGTTATCAGCAGGAATAGATATGAAAACAATATAGACAAATTTGAAGACCAGAATCGTATTGAAAGCAGGCGCACCTCAGCAATTAATTCACATGAAATAGAAAACAAGTTTCGTTGGGATATCAATAAATTTGTAAACGATTGGAAACTTAGTGGTGGGCTCTCCATTCAAAATGTAGGTTATGTTGGAAACGTTTTTCTTAAAACTAACCCACAAACTAGTCTATCCTTCAACAGCGACATCAATTTCTGGAAGTATGGTGCATTTTTTACAAGCTTCAAAGAATCTATTTAACGATAATCTCCTCGTCTCTGGTGGCGTACGTACAGATATGAATTCATTTATAGATCGTGGCAAAGACCCTTTAGAAACACTTTCCCCTCGACTGTCTATCGCCTATCATATAAATAACGAATTCGACCTTACAGCATCAATTGGAACTTATTTTAAAATACCCCCCTACACTGCGTTGGGTTACAAAGATGAGAATCAAACCTTCGTTAATAGGCAGATGGATTATACACAATCTACCCATTATGTTTTGGGCACACAGTATTTTATTCAAATCTTCCCTTCGCTTCACTCTGGAGGGGATTTACAAAAAACATAACAACTACCCTGTTTCAGAACTTACAGGAGTTTCTTTGGCAAATTCAGGCAACGATTATGGTTCCATCGGAAGCGAAAAACTACTCAGTATTGGAAAAGGAGAAACTTATGGCGTTGAACTATACGTTCAACAAAAGCTAATCGACCGCCTTTTTTACGTAGCCAGTTATTCCTACATTCGAAGCAAATTTTCCGGATTAGACGGTATATTATTCCCTTCTTCTTGGGATACCCGGCACTTATTTTCTACAACTGTTGGTTATAAACTTCCGAAACAATGGGATATCGGCATAAAGTACAGATTCGCAGGAGGAGCACCCTATACACCTTTTGATATGGGACTCTCGCGGCAAAACTATGTAACCCGAGGAACCGGAGAATTGGATTACAGCCAGTTAAACTCACTCAGGTTATCAGCTTACAGTCAGCTAGACTTACGTATTGATAAACGTATAAACTTCAGAAACACCTCCTTAAATTTGTATCTCGATCTGCAAAATATCCTTATGCAAGAAGATCAAAATAATCCTAAGTTCACCTTCGAACGAAACGAACAAAACGACGGGTTTAGAACCACCGATGGAGAAGAGCTACAATCAGATGGATCTAACGGTATTCCTTTTATTTTAAATACATCATCTGGCAACCTGTTACCAAGTATCGGCTTTTCATTTGAATTTTAATAAAAACTCATCCTCGTTTGCAAGACTTAATGAATCTTTTGTTGGAAAATTTGTCGGCACCGGATAGCTTACCTTGCCTGTTGCCAGCCATTCAGCAGCTCTGATCACTGTGGTTTGAAAGCCAATGCAACGATATGCCAACGGATAAACTTCTCCTTTCCAAAGGTGGCCCATACTTGAATTATAAACACGGCCTTTACCATATTTCACAACCCATTCAACCGGCCACCACCTGTGAGTGGCACTACTATCATAGGCATAAGACAATACGGTTAGATTTTCTGCCGGTCCACGTGGAAAATGATAAACCTCTGTATACGCTGTTTTCCACTGATCAGGATATCCTTTGTTAATTGGATGACTGTTAAGGATATGAATAACAGCATCAAATCTATCGCCATGCCCTGTTCCCTGGCCTTCACCGGGCGGAATACGTTTAACATTTTTTGCTGAATCTATTTCCAAAGCATAGCCAACACTTTTATCACGCCAACCCATACCTATCATTTTATCATATTCTTCCCAATGTGAAAAAGCATTATTGGCTGAATGAAGGACATACAAACCTCCGCCCTCTTCAACATATTTCTCCAATGCCCTTTCAGCCCATGGCGACCATTTTAAATGAGGAGTATTGATGTTGTTGGTATTTTGAATAACTACGTCATAATTAGTAAATACTGGCTTCCAATTGACAAGTTGAACACTATCTGTGGGAATAGTAGAAACATCGACATGAAAGCGACCGGTTTTTTCAAGCATCCATTTAATTACTGCGGTAGTCTGTTTCCAATCATGGTTACTAAAGCCATCCACGATCAAAGCTCGGATAATTTTTTGATCATCATCTTTAGTATCTTCTGCTAGACCTGTATTTGCTTTAGTAGGTTTTGCAGGCTTATCTCCCCTAACCATCGAGAAGCATAAACTAACCCCAAATAATAGAAAGACAATAAGAATTACTTTATCCATTGGTTTATTTTTTAAATCAAAAATCCATTACTGGCTTTTCATCGCCTTGTAAAAGTGAGTATTTATACACAGTAAATGAAAATCTATCTCTTTTAGTTAGTTTAAAATATCGCTCAAGAACAGAATTCATTAATTCCTGCTTTTGACAAAGCCTACCCTAAGTTAAGTTTAGTTTTTCAGAATTCTATGATTACTCAATTATTATCATAAACTTCCAGTTACTTTCTATCTCAATGCAATACGGCATTCTTCTTTTATATTTTCCCAGATCCTCTTCTGTAAATTTTTTAAATATGTATCGAAGGACTAAAAAGCAAAGATGCCTCTGAGTCTTTCGATTCAGAAACATCTTTTCTGGTTAAATAGAGTGCATTCTTAATGCACAAGCTCAATAAACCTAATTATCAATTAGAAAACATTACTAATGTGTACTCCTTTTTGCTAGTATATTAATAAACACCAATGTACCGGTTACCTGGCTTATTAATTAATTTTGCACCTACAGAAATCTCACCTGTTTTTTTGTTAAAGACATAAATGTTTCCATCTAAACCAGTTGGTGCTACAGCGATAAACACTTCATCTCCAACCTGAGCAATATTTTGAATTTGACGAAAATCTAACTTATCCTCGTTAGGAAGGTTATATTTCTGTGCAGTTTTACTATTTAAATCTATACGTGCAATGTAACCTCCATCTTCTTCTCCGCTTAATGAGTAAACCACAAAACCAATACCATCACCAACGTATTTCCAAGAGTCGATATAGGTATCCTGTAAACCGAGAGCCGCATCTAAACTGAATACATAGTTATCATACTTATTTGTTTCTGAATTGATACGTAATATCTTAGAACCGCCAGTACCAATTGCTTCACCTGAAGTAGCCTGATAAACGTGTCCGTCTGTTCCTACGTACTGCATGGTGCTGCGGTAGCCATTGGTGTTGCCTCTGGTTTTATCGGAGCTAAGAATTTCTGGATTGGCTAAAGAAGGATAATCCAAGACAAGTGTTTTTGCCCAACCGTGCTGCGCATCACGATCGACTGTAAACACAGGCACACCTTGGTCGATTGTAAACGTCTGGGTATCGAACTTCGAAACTGCTACGCCA
The DNA here is from genome assembly GCF_035514885.1 of Albibacterium sp. NCBI lineage: Bacteria > Pseudomonadati > Bacteroidota > Sphingobacteriia > Sphingobacteriales > Sphingobacteriaceae > Albibacterium > Albibacterium sp. Next base: position 128,673 of record NZ_DATJCH010000022.1, read on the forward strand.
ATAAATACTTTATCACCAGCTTGGTTAATGACCGGAACATCCATTCTACTAATGTAATAGCCTGCAGCAACCTCGTCATCTGATAAACTCAAATCAAAGGAGGCCGTTTCCGTAATCTTAGGATCGTTGAGATCCAGAGAAATAACATTGATCGCTGAGATGGTTTCTTGATACACAAAATTAGGAGCTGTACCTGTATAAACGGGATCTTTAGCAGATGCACGAACTGCAATACCTACTCCTTCGCGCGCTTTTAGCCATCTAGGTGCCGAACTCACATAGTCTGCGGTTTCAACCTCAGGACCTTCGAGTATCAGATTTTTGCCTCCGTTGACTTTATATTTATTAAATACACCTCCGTCAGCGCCTGTATATTGAATGTTATACAAATATTTCCCATCAGCTGAAGCCTGCAAACGTGCTGTTCGCGAAGATCTCACACCTTCCCCCTTATTAAATACATCGATAGAAAAATTAGGGTCCTTAGCTTCTTGAGGTGTTACACTGAATATTTGGGTTCCCCCATTACCATCGCCTGGTTCGGTTTGCATCAAAGCACCTGAAACTGTAATCCAACGATTGTCTGGATTTTCAATCTCTGGATCTGTTTTTATTATATCTTCTTTCGAACAGCTGGCAAATGACAGAGCTGAAAGAGTAATACCCATAAGGGCAAATTTTAATATATTATTTTTCATTGATATGTAATTTTGATTGTTAGATTTTTAGAATTTATTAATTGAATAATTGAGTTTAAAAAAGACAGCCCGACCCGGTTTTTGCACTCCAAAATTGTCATAGACTTCTGCATTGAAAAGATTTTTAACATCGATACTAGCAGTCACTCGCTGCGATGGAAAACGATAGTTCAATCCGACATCTTGTGCAAATTGTGTTGGTGTGACAAACCATTCGGATTCTGGCCACACGGTACGGAATGGAGCAACAAAGCCTAAACTATAAAACAGATGAAGCTGGGACTCTTTCTGGATGAGATTATCCAAGCGATATTGTACATTTCCGTTCATGGTATAAAAAGGTTCGTTTGGAATCTGTTTGTTATAATAGGTCATACGTTGACCGGTTGCAGGATCAAATTCTTGTTTGAACAGGGAGTTAAATTTCGAAAAATTAAACATCACGCTCAGGTTGCGCTTGTAGTTATAGCTCAATTCTCCTTCAAAGCCCAAGGATTGTGCTAATCCTAAATTTACGTATTGTGTTAGTTCAATTTCTTGATTATTTAATAGCTCATTGGCTCGCGGCATGATGCGATCTTGGACGTTTCTCCAAAACACGTTGGTTCCTAATGAGACCTGATGATCATTAAATTGAAAGGTTCCTAGCCGGAATCCAAGATTCAAATTATCTGATATCTCGGGAGTTATCCCTGGATTAGCCAGTACATTGTCTTCCGTACTACCAAATGTTTCCCGGTCTACCGGCATGCGAACGGCTCGTTCCGCTGAAGCCAGCAAAATTACGTTCGGACTGATACGATACGACGCCGCTAGACCATAACCATCGTGAGTTCGCTTATCTTTGATTTCATTTTTCTGGATCGTCGCTTGTCCATTATTCGACAAGATGGAATAGCTTGTATGAATGGTCGACTGTTGATAAAGCTTATAGAATACATTGGTAGTTAGTCGATCATCGAACGTCTGTGCTTCATAATTGAAAGATACCACATGTTTGGCAAGATCATTACTGCTGTTTAAGCCCAGATCGTCGATTGGTTTTAGCAAATCATAATCTTTCCGATCTACCGTATAAAACACATGATTCACCGATAAACGATGTCCGGAAAAAAGATCGTAGGCCAAATTTGACCGAACATTAGCCACTTGGCGGTCGATATCTACCATGGTGGGCTCACCTTGCTGTCCTCCGTCTAAGGTACGAACAGGATTACCATTCAGATCTTTTCGGATAGTTCCGTCCCAATTATAAGCCCAAGCCACCGTGTCCAAAATGCTAGTATTGCGAAAACTGTAAACACCATTTACCGAAAAGTTCAGCCCTTCTGTAAACAAATTCTCTTTATTATAGGTTAAGCTCAAGACATTAGCTTGTGCATCTGCTGTTCTACCCATATAAGGTTTCCCCATAGTTTGGCCATGCTGGATTTCGTTGTATGAATCAGAAATATGATAGCCTAGCAAAAAAGCATCAGCCCATTTTACGTCCGTGTAACCAAATTCAAAACGACCAGCTAAAGAACGATAACCATCAAAAAAACGCTTGGCTCTATAATTCCTTTGAACAACGCCATTGGGTTCAATGTATTTAGAAAACTTTCCCCAAATCTCATAATCGTTATCCGTATTCAACAAGCTTCCGGAAATTCGGGTTGTAAACCCGCTTTTAGCATGTCGGTATAAGGCACTGATATCTGATTGTGTTGTATTAAAAGACCCATACGAAATGGAAGCAGATAAGCTGTTGGATGAGACTTTACCTTTTTTCAGGACGATATTAATGGCACCACCCAGTAAATCTCCGGTTAAATGTGAAGGAAGCACTCCTTTGTATACCTCGATCCGTTCAATCATGGACGGAGGGATATTGCTGAGATTAAAGGAAGATCCATAGGTGGATATTTCGATGCCATCAATAAAAATACCAACCGATCGACCGGTCATTCCATTTAAATTATACTCTACTTCAGAACCTAGTCCGCCACTTTGGCGAACACGGACGCCAACGGTACGATCAAGCAATTCGTTGGTTTGAATGTTTCGCGCTGCAGCTTCCTTGGTTTCAATTACACTAACAGCAAAACCTTGGGTTTCGATTTCTCTCTTAACGGTATTGCGAACGATTTGCACTTCGTCTAACTTAATATCTCCTCTGGGATCAACAACAATAGTCAAGTCATACTTCGGTTTGTTAACCTCCAATGGCGTACGTTTTTGTTTTACTTCGATGGAGGATACTAAAACGACATGTTTATCATAGGGTACGCCCTCCAGTTTGTAGAAACCTTCATCGTCAGAGTAAGAAGCAATCTGGGTTCCTTCTACCTGAACAGTGGCTGTGGCAACCGCTGTACCGTCTTGTAATTGGACTCTACCGGTAATCGTGGACGTTTGCGCAAAAAGCGCCGTATAAAGCAGGAAAAGTATATTTGTAAGAAAGAATTTTTTCATTATTGATATTAATACAGTATCTTCGGCGTTCTTTAGAATAAATCTAAATAAACTGTTGCAAATCTAGAATTATTCTAAATAGCAAAATGACGCAAGTGGAAAAAAACGCTATACATTCGGAAATATCAGTTAAAGCGGAGAGTATAACGACCAATTTATTGGAGCTTGGTACGGCGATTCACTTTACCGTTTTGAAAGGAAATCAAGATTTTGGTTTAGTTTCACCAATTGACGGCTATTTAAATCTGTTATTACTCGAAAACTCTTCTCATTGTACCCTGCAGGTTCAAGAACACAACTACCTTGTTCATAAAGGTGAAAACATTTTCATTCATGTAAACAAAGGAGATCAACTTGAATTAAAAAGCTATTCCTCGAAGAATAAATTCTTACTTATGCTTTTCGACTGCAATACCCTCAGCAATTTACAAGAGGAGTATTTTACAGATAGGGAACAATTTAAACAGGGTATAGTCACCAAATCTGATCACCGGGTCTCACTTACATTAAAACAAATCGCTGAATTGAATGAAGAAAGATCTTGTCTTAATCAATTAAAAACACAAACGCTTCTTCTAGAGCTTATTATTCATCAAATTGAAGGATTGAGGACCGATAAGGAGATTAAGAAAATATCCTTTAGCAGAAATCACTTTGAAAAGATCCAAATGGCGAAGCAATTAATTGACAAGGACCTTTCTAAAAATCATACCATCGCAGACCTAGCGAAAGCCGTAGGAACGAACAATCAATACTTGAAAAAGTACTTTAAGCTGCAATATGGGAAAACCGTAATGAACTACATGACGGGAATGAAAATGGAACATGCTAAAAAATTGATCTTATTGGGTAAATATCGTATTACCGATGTGGCAAGAATGTCTGGCTATAAATACTCGACACACTTCACGACGGCTTTTAAAAAATATTTTGGTTACGTTCCTAATTCATTGAAATACATCTTTCTATTAATTAACAAGGAAGCTGTGCTTACTTTACTTTAAGATATAAATCGTATTAAACGAATTCATTGTGTGACCATTTCCCATTACTTACTTACCGTTCAATTTTTTTAAATGCTCTTTTGCTAGAGGGATGACATCGTCATCTCCTTCATAATTCTTAATTACACTTTCCAACGTGCTTTTTGCCTGTAATTTATCGCCTTTGCCAGCATATGCATCTGCAAGTAGGATGAAGCTCTTAGCCACCCAATAATCTTGTGACCCCATGTTGTTGATCACATCAAACGCTGTTTTCTCAACTTTATCATATTGTTTGTTTTCATACTGTAATTGTCCTAGGCGATACCGCGCTTCTGCACCAACTGCCCTTTGGCTCTTTTGTGCCGCTAGATTTAGCTCCTGAATGGCAGACTCCACGTTTCCTTCCTGTAACATGAGTCGTGCGTCGTACAAATGTGCCATGGCAATTTCCTCCTCAGTTGCCTTATCATAAGTCTTTACCAACATCGAATACCTAGCAGCCTGTCCCAAATCACCGATTTCGAAATAACATTTCATCAAGTTCGTTACTGCATAACCATAGCGTTCTTTGTATTCTGAAGTGAGTTCTAGTTTTTTGAGGTGCACAATGGCCTCATTGTATTCCTCCAAATCCAGATATAAGGCTGCTACCGTCAGCAAGGTGTTCTCTGTATACGGACTTGTCCAATCGTTCAGGATAATATTCAGATCATGCAGCGCCTCCTCGTAGTGCCCATTATGGTACAAACTCACGCCACGAATATAACGGGCATGTTTTTCTTGTCTGGGTTTCGGAAATTTATCAAAATATGCATTGATCGCTTCCACGGCTGCCCCGTATGCTCTTCTGGAAAACAAGGAATTGGCGACCTGGAAAGCCATATTATCTTGTTCTGCAGGACTCAGAGCACTGACATTAACGTTGGTTGCGTAATTAATATAACTTGCAGTATCACCCTGATCCAGGTATATATTTTCAATGGAACGCATAGCCTGCATTGCCTCGGCAGTCGCGGTATGTTCCTCTATTACCTTTTGAAAAGTTGCCTTTGCAGCTTCGGTTTCACCTTTATTGTACTGAACCAACCCGATGGTCATCAATGCCCTTGGAACATAGCTGCTACGCGGATATTGTTCTATCATCTTCTGCAAGCCTTCAATAGCTATATCGTAATCGCCTTCTGTGAAATACGTATATGGTATCTCAAAAGCTACGTCATCTGCATAGTTCGAATTTGGAAATTGTTCGATAACGGACCGCATGATACTGAGCTTGGTCTCATTGTCGCCCTGCAACCCATGAAGAATACCACGCTGGAATAAGGCATAGTCCTGATTGGGAGCTTTGCCGTTAATCAACTCATCATAATATTGATTAGCCCGGCCGTAATTGCGCACGGCTAAATACGAATCACCCAAACGTGCAATCACGTCATAACGTACTTTATTCTCCATTGAACTTCCCTCAAGAGACATAAAGCGTTCAAAATACTCAGCCGCCATATTAAAGCTGTTATTACGGAACGCCGCATAAGCCAAGCCATAGTTCGCATAATTGTATACATCGGTGTTTCGTGCAGCGGGCAACCGAAGAAACCGTGAAAAGTTATCAACAGCTTCTCCATACTTACGCACTTCATACATTGCCTCCGCTTTCCAATACGTAGCTAACGCCGCCATTTGCGCATCGATCGGAAATTTCTCCGATCGCATGAACATGGATATGCTGTTTTCAAAAGCGCGCTCGTTATAAAACTCCAATCCGCGATAATACGTTGCTTTTTGATAGATTATATCGGCTTCTCGACCCCTATTTTCTAACATTTCTAGCAGACTTACCCCTGCATGGAAATTACTCGTACCCAACAAAACATCGACCGACAGTGTTTCTTCAGTCTCAGCTTTTTCAGTCTCCAAATCGCGATCCACAAATTTCTGAGCAATGTATTCCTGTGCAACTTTCAATGCGGCTGATACAGAGTCTAATTCATATAAGATCTTAGCATAGTTAAACAACCCATCGACTTTCAATATCGGGTCGAAATCCAGTTTGGAGGCTTGGGCAAATGCATTACTAGCACCTTGCTTATCCCCGCTTTCCAGGGCGATATGGCCTAAAGTAATCAGCGAGCCTTGATAAAATGCATCCGAAGCTGTCAACTTCTTCATAATAGAGGCAGCTCTTTCATATTCGTGTGCTTGGTAGGCCAGATAGCCGATTCGATAATTATCGATATTGTTTTGCGAAGCATCAGCGTGCCGCTTCAGCACGTCACCGTAATAAGCTTGTTTAAATATGTTTTTTGCAAAATATCTAGCGGCGGCAATCTTGCGAAGCTCAATCTCTAGCGATTGACGATCAAAACTCATATCCGGAGTCCGACGCATCTTGACAGCATCGGCCAATATCGGCCGATATTCACGTACGACATCCATAGACTCTATAATCGCAGGTTGATTTTCGTCTTGTTGCTCACTAGGTTGTCGCTTCTCTTCCTGCTTTTTATCCTCTTCCTGTGCATAGCCCATAACCAGCACTGCTGAAAAAACCCCGGTAAGCAGGTATTTTAAGTAGTTATAGCCCATCCTTTCTTTCAATATCATTCTTTTTCCGTATTCGTACTTATCCATATATCCATTTCAACTCTAGCTTATCATCAAAATTCATTCCATATACACCCATTAAACAATATATGCATACGTTTATGGTTCTGATAATATTCTCAAGCCTTTATAGATTTATTCGAAGAAAAAAATGAAGGCAAAAGGATTGTTAAGGCATAACATAAACTATTTCACGCTTATTTAGTTAACTCTTATATAAGCCCATGTCGGCTTGGCACTTAATACGAAGATTTGTATGGCAAAAGACGTTTTATGGAATAAGAATTTTATTATCGCTTGCATAGCTAACTTTCTAACTGCCTGTTCTTTTAACCTTTTAATGCCTACCATTCCTTTATATCTGACGGAGGTACTTAATATTGAGAGTTCCAAAATGGGTATAATTCTATCGTCCTATGCATTTGCTTTATTGATAATAAGACCTTTTTCAGGATTTCTAGTTGACCTATATCCCCGAAAAATCCTATACCTGACTGGTATTTCCTGTTTCATGGCGGTTTTTGTTGGCTACTATTTCGCTGTAACGGTTAGCTTCTTTATCATTCTTAGATTTATTCATGGACTTTTTTGGGGTCTGTCCTCTGTTTCCGCAAATACAGTTGCCATTGATATTATTCCAGCAACACGACGAGCAGAGGGAATCGGTTATTTTGGCGTCAACATGAATATTGCCATGGCAATCGCGCCATTTTTTGCAATCGAAATTTATCAGGAAAAAGGATTTTCATACCTCATCTCTGTCGCTATACTAATGGGAGCATTGGCTATTTTAGTAGTTTGTTTTATTAATGTTCCAAAGCGGACACCTATTGAGCACAAACAGCCTCTTTCTTTAGATCGGTTTATACTCGTAAAAGCACTTCCAATACTATTCAATCAAATTTTCATTACTTTTGGATGGGGCACATTAATGGCTTATGCTATTTTATATGGCATAGAATCTGGCGTAAAAAGTGCAGGTTTGTTCTTCTTGTTTTTAGCAGCCGGAATCATCACCTCAAGAGTTATTTCTGGCAAATTAGTAGATAGAGGGCACATACACCAAGTTATTATCTTTGCTGTAGCCGTTGTTAGTTTTTCCTTTTTATCCTTTGCATTGATACATAACGTATACGCCTATAATATTTCAGCATTCTTTATAGGAATCGGCTATGGAACCTTGCTTCCTGCGCTGCAAATAATTTATCTCAATATGGCACCAACCTCCCAAAGAGGAACCGCCAACTCCACTTATTTAACAGGATTCGATTTGGGTATCGGTGTGGGAATGCTTGTTGGTGCAAGCATCGCATCAAAATACGGATTTGAAAACATGTACCTATTCACTTCCTTATTATGCTTTGTCGGACTACTGATTTATGCATTTAGCTCTAGGAAAATTTTCGATAAGTATAAACTAAGATAACCAATTAATCAAACATTTAGCATTCTCTCTGTGCTCAATTTGTGAACTACCAAGTTTGACGATAAAGCACTATATTCGCAACTAAAATTTTAGTAGTAATTAACAGAATAAAAATGTCAGAAGAAATGAAAGCCTGTCCAAAGTGTAATTCACCTTATGGATACTCATTAGGAGATAAACTTTACGCGTGCCCGGAATGTAGCAATGAATGGAACCCAAGCGAAGAAGCTCTGGAAGAAGCCGGCCTAAAAGTGTTTGATTCAAATGGAACTGAGCTGAATAATGGAGATTCAGTGATTATTATAAAAAACCTACCTGTGAAAGGAGCACCTAAACCGATTAAAGCGGGAACGAAAGTGAAAGGTATTCGGTTGACGGATGGCGACCACAATATTGATTGTAAAATTGAAGGCTTTGGGTCGATGGCATTGAAATCCGAATTCGTTAAGAAAGCATAACTCGACAAGCTATATGGTTTGGTTCTAGCCTTTTCAATTTCTACCTCAATATATTAACGTTACTTTTTTAGCAGCGGTATTAATGTTGGATTGGATTTGCGACCAATCATCTTCAGTAATATAAACCCAATCGCTCCCGATAAGATCGATGCTGTAAGGATGGCGAATTTCGCAACAGCAACCACATCTGGATCAACAAAAGAAAGCAGCGCAATAAAGATAGACATGGTGAAACCGATACCAGCCAGTAGCCCAACACCTATAATATGGGTCCAGTTGGCACCTTCCGGCAATTGACATATTTTGAACTTTACAGAAAGCCACGATAGTAAAAATATTCCGATAGGTTTACCGACGATCAAACCAAGGACGATTCCCATTCCTAAGGCCGAAAAGAGGCCTTCAACCATGCCGTCAACGAAAAGAATATTTGTATTCGCCAAGGCGAAAATGGGAATGATGAGAAAGTTGACTGGTTTGATTAATGCGTGTTCAAGTTTTTCTAATGGAGATTCTGTTGCGTCTGGGGTTGTTGGCAAAGTTAAAGCCACAAGTACTCCGGCAATCGTTGCATGGATACCAGAATGATGAACAAAGTACCAAATAAAAACACCTGGGATCAAGTAAAACGCAATGTTCTTTACGCCAAATCGGTTGAATAGAACGAGCAGAACCAATATGGCACCTGCATAAGCAAGATAAACGAAATTCAATTCAGCAGAATAAAACAAAGCGATAACTAAAATAGCCAACAGATCGTCGACAATTGCCAAAGCCGCTAAAAATATTTTCAAGGATGCAGGAACGCTTTTCCCCAGCATAGTAATGACTGCCAGTGCAAAAGCAATATCTGTTGCCATGGGGATTCCCCATCCACTGACGGTAGGTGTACCAGCATTTAAAAGCATATAAATTCCAGCAGGAACTAATGCACCGCCAATCGCGCATATTATTGGGAGAGCGGCCTTTTTTGGAGAGGCTAGTTCACCTTCGACTAGCTCACGTTTAATTTCAAGGCCTACTAAAAGGAAAAAAATTGCCATCAATCCATCATTGATCCACAAGGCAACCGAATATTCTAAATGAATCGATTCGGTATTAAAACCAATCTGATGTTCGAGCAAACTATTGAAGCCGGCACCCAGAGGTGAATTAGCAATAATCAATGAAAGAATGACACACAAGAAGAGAATTATACCTCCGGCTGATTCGTGTCTCAAAAAGTTAGGAAATACACTTAAATTGATAGGACTTTTCATCTAACAAAGATATTAAAACTGGTCTATCTGCCTCGTAAATACCAATAACTCTTGACAATGTAATAGCTAAGTTACCAAAACAAAATGAACATTTAAGGGAGTGGTAAATTAAAAAAAATACCGAAGACCATTCCACCTACCAGATAGCAAATTACATCTTTATAATCAGCCGTAAATGAGGAACTCCATTGTGGAAATAGAATTTCACATACAACGGAAACAAATACGGTAATGATTGAGATTTGAAACCATGATAAAACATACCGTGGTCCTTTACCTATAAGAAAACGAAGTTCTAAAAGTATAAGCTGAAGCAATATGGGTAGAAACAGAATAGGATCCAGAAAAGAGTCAGCAAGAGGTATATTGACGCCCAGTATTTTTTGAGAAACCTGATGTATTAATACTAGCATTAAAGCGCCTAAAAACCATGGCTGTAATAGCATAACCCCTACTCCCTGTTTCACTTCATATTGCAATTAAGAAAACTACCAACAGAACTAACAGTAGAATTGGAGAGCACAAAATCAAAAGAATAACCAACGGTACTTTAGCCACACTTTTCAGAATTTGGATCAACCAATGGTCAGCTGGATTTGGCTTTAGCCACTTCCAAAAATCAGTCGCAACTGCTCGTACCTTTGCCGAAATTACTTGATAAAAGGACTGTTTTTTATTGTCGTTCAATTTATTAAATTAGAAATACAAAACTAACCTTAAATTATAACTATGCTATCTGATAGTTAATTTATCCATAAAATTTATAATATCTGCACCAATTTCCTCCGCATGCGTTTCTAGAGCAAAATGTCCTGTATCATAAAATTTGACTGTGGCATTCGGGATATGTCTTTTGTATGCTTCAGCTCCTGCAGGCAAAAAGTACGGATCTTTATCTCCCCATACAATTAAAGCGGGTGGCTGAAAACGTATAAAATATTCATGAAACTTAGAATAAAGTGCAATATTATTTTGGTAATCATATAACAGATCCAGTTGCTTTTCGTCAGATTCTGGACGATCAAGAAAATACTGGTCAATAGTGTGGATTCATTTTTTTCATTAGTAAACTTGGACTGTAAGAACCATTGATTTAATGCATTTGCACTATATGCTTTTCCTAAGTCGCTGCCGTTAAAAACCGACCTTGTGTTATGATCAATAAAAGTCACTCCGTAAAGTCGCCCTTGTTCATTTTTACGAAATATCACATCAATACCCTTCGAGGTCAAAGCCTGTTGAAATCCAGCAGGGCTTGCTTTTGTTTTCATTACTCGATTGATAGAGTTCCTTAATAGTTCTTTATAGGACTTTCTGCGATCTCTATTGATCTCAAATTTGGCTTCCAGCTTCTTCAGCGTTGGTGAACCATAGAGACTGCTTGCTTTAATTGGTATTCCAGCCTTGTTGCCATTTTTGTCCAGAGCCCAATACAAAAGGCCTTTCTTTGCAAACATCGTTGACCCTTTATGCCCTCGATCGTCAGTAACATTATAATTCGCTAAAACAGCATTAAGCTCTGGAATGCTTGTGAATTTATAGGAATCAACTACCCCTCGCACCACGTTTGAGATTGCTCGTTTGGTATCGTCTTCCCGTAATTCACTTTTGCAAGGTTGGGAGCTTCTAGCCTTTTTAGTTTATTACTATCCGCTCGGATCAGTCCATAGTGTTTTTCAATCCTTTTTCGGGCAATCTCGGATTTTGTGTTACCTAGGTTGTGCAAGTTTATACGTTCTCCGGAGGATTTAATGTTCGTGGTGACGATATGGATATGGGGATGGCCGGCATCCTTATGAAGATACACAAGGTATGGTTGACTCCCGAATCCTAATTCCGTGAGATATTCCTTCGAAATATCCACTAACGTTACATCCATTATTTTTTCTCCTATTGCGAAGTTTAGGGAGATATGAACAGCGTTCGTTTTGGTTTGTCCATTTCGTATGGTTAGATCGGTAAAGCGCTTAAGCTTGTCGTAAAAGTTCATAGATTGAATGTCCTTTTGAAAACCGTTTTGCCAAATTAATTCAGCCTTATCTTGATCCACTTTCTTCTCGTTATAATTCAACGCACCTTGTATGTTCTTCCCACTTATAATTTTTGCGACCATATATCGGAGTAGTTATCCATTTTTTTCTTTATCTCCCTTATGGAAGGTTCAAGCTGGTCCCTCAAAACGATCAGCATATTTTGCCATAGTTCTGCATCGGGCATGCCCATCACGCTATTGAGTTTGTGCACTGCCTGATTGAAATTGTTCCCGATGTAATTAAGTTCATTCCGTAATGATATCAATTCTTCAAGAACATCATCCATGGATTTGTCGCGGTAAGTGAAGATTACAGGCTTTTGAAGAATAAGCGCACGGCTGTACTCACTCATTTTTCGGAACATCGATTTCTGAAATCGTGAATGGATCACTTTGTATTCTTCAGGCGTAAATCGAGTATTCATCCACCTCGTTCGATTTTCTATTATTTTGCTCATAACAGTGTTTTGAATAATCCGACTTTGGAGGATTATTGATTTAAATGACCGACCAACGGAGGGAATAAAAAAACCGTTTGTGTCACAAACGTACATCTTGCTATTACCTTAGACGGTAATTAATCGCGTTCTCGAAGTCCTCCTTTAAGTCCATTATTTGTGATTGTGTTAATTCGATTTATATTTTGTTTTTGATTGTCAAATGAATAAGTTTTGTATGCGGA